>NZ_JAMYPY010000024.1:0-71554 GCF_040320605.1 Mesorhizobium sp. M0659 | reverse complement strand
CCCGCCTGCGTGGCGTTAATGGCGGGCCCCCAACATCCCCATTTAATCACCACGCGGGCTGGCGCCGCATTTGGGGTGCAGGGCCTCCCCTTCGGCTGCGTTGCCTTGTGGGGGGCCCACGGCGATGCCTTGGGAGGCGAAGGCTTCGTTGAGTTCGATGACATCGAATTGGTGCGGTGTCAGGCCGAGGCGAGCGCAGAGCTTTTGTGTCGCCGGAGCAGGGCCGATGCCCATGATGCGCGGCGCCACGCCGGCGGCAGCGCCGCCGAGGATGCGGGCGATCGGCGTCAGGCCGTGTTTTTTCACAGCCGCTTCGGAGGCGATGATCAGCGCCGCCGCGCCATCGTTGACGCCCGATGCGTTGCCGGCGGTGACCGTGCCGTCTTGCCGGAACGGCGTCGGCAATTTGGCCAGCGACTCGACCGTGGTGCCGGCGCGGGGATGCTCATCCTTCGATACGATAGTCGCATCGCCCTTTTTCTGCGGGACCGTCACCGGGGTAATCTCCTTCGCCAGCCGGCCATTGGCCTGTGCCGCGACGGCCTTGTCCTGGCTGCGCACGGCAAAGGCGTCCTGGTCGGCGCGCGACACTGAAAAATCCTCGGCGACGTTCTCGCCGGTCTCCGGCATGGAATCGACGCCATATTGTTTCTTCATCAGCGGGTTGATGAAACGCCAGCCGATGGTGGTGTCATGGATCTCGGCATGGCGTGAAAAGGCGGTCTCGGCCTTGGGCATGACGAAGGGCGCGCGGCTCATCGATTCGACGCCGCCGGCGATCATCAACTCGGCTTCGCCCGCCTTGATGGCGCGGGCGGCAATGGTGAGCGCGTCCATGCCGGACCCGCAGAGGCGATTGACGGTCGAGCCTGAAATTTCCTTCGGCAGTCCGGCCAGGAGCAGCGACATGCGGGCTACATTGCGGTTGTCCTCGCCGGCCTGATTGGCGCAGCCATAGACGACGTCGTCGACAGCCTGCCAGTCGATGCCGGCATTGCGCTCGACCAGCGCCTTCAGCGGGATGGCGCCAAGATCGTCGGCCCGCACCGACGACAGCGAGCCGCCGAAACGGCCGATCGGGGTGCGGATGTAATCGCAGATGAATGCCTCGGTCATGTCATGCGGCCTTTTCTTTTCCGCTTCCCTCATGCGCCGCCTTGGTGCGGGCCTGCAGGTCACGCAATGTCGTCAGCTCGAGTTCCGTCGGCGCCGGCGTTTCGTCAAGCGCCTCGGCGAACTTTACGATCCAGCCGCAGCTGTCCTGCACCTGCTGCCGCGTCACGCCGGGATGCAGCGACACCACGGTGAATTCCTTGCTCATCGGGTCGGGCTTCCAGATGGCGAGGTCGGTGATCAGCAGCGTCGGTCCAGCGGTCTCGATGCCGAGGCGCTGGCGATGGTCGCCGCCATTGCCATGGCCGAAGGAGGTGAAGAAGTCGATCTTCTCGACCATGCCGCGCTTGGACTGCGCCATGGTGATGTAGATCTCCTTCGACGAGGTGGCGATCTCCGGCGCGCCGCCGCCGCCGGGCAGGCGGGTCTTGGGATGCGCATAGTCGCCGATGATGGTGGTGTTGATGTTGCCGAACTTGTCGAGCTGGGCGGCACCGAGGAAACCGATCGAAATGCGACCGCCCTGCAGCCAGTAGCGAAACATCTCCGGCACCGAGACGGTCGTGACGGCGGTGTCGCAAAGTTCGCCGTCACCGATCGACAGCGGCAAAACATCGGGCGCGGTGCCGATGGTGCCGCTTTCATAGATCAGCGTGATGTCGGGCGCATGCGTCAGTCGCGCGACGTTGCAGGCGGCCGACGGCGCGCCAATGCCGACGAAGCAGACATCGTCGTTTTTCAGGGCTCGGCTGGCGGCAATCGTCATCATCTCATTGGGAGTAAAGCCGCTCATGCCGCGCTCCTCAGATGCTTTACGCGGCCGGCGAAATCGTCCGCCGTGCGTTCGAGGACATTGGCCTGCATCCAGGCCTTGAATTTTTCACGGTCAGCGGCGATGTCGTCCCATTCGAGATAGGCGGCATTGTCGCGCGCATAATAGCCGTGCGTGTACGAGGGATGCGAACCGCCTGATACCACCGAGATCGCAGCGATGGTCCAGCGCGGCAGCACGGTGAGATTGGGATGCAGGTCGTCGAAATTGTCGACGACTTCCTCTACCGTCACCACGGCGCGCTTGGCCGCGAGCACCGCTTCCTTCTGGATGCCGATAATGCCTTCGACCAGAACATTGCCTTTTTTGTCGGCCTTCTGAGCGTGGATGAAGGTCACGTCCGGTCGGATGGAAGGAACGGCGGCAAGCACCTCGCCGGTGAACGGGCAGGTGACCGAGCGGATGTTGGGATTGACTGCCGCCAGCCCGGCGCCGCGATAGCCGCGGAACACCGCGCAAGGCAGGCCGGCAGCTCCCGCCTCGTAGGCGTTGGCCATGCCGGCATGGCTGTGCTCCTCGATCTCGATCGACCGGGGGAAGCCGTTCTCGATGGCGTCGCGGGCGCGGCGCAGCAGGCCGACGCCGGGATTGCCGACATAGGAGAAGATGATCTTCTTGGCCATGCCCATGCCGATCATCTGGTCGTAGATCAGGTCGGGGGTCATGCGGATGAGCGTCAGGTCGCGAAAGCCCTGGCGGATGGCCTCATGCGCCGCCGCCGTCGGGATCAGATGCGTGAAGCCTTCGAAGGCGACCGTATCGCCATCATGCAGGTTCTCAGCCACGGCCTGTTTGAGCGGCAGGAAATTGACCATCGCCAAGAACTCCGAAGTTCAAAAAGTTCGTATTGCGAACATTTGTTTTGTATGAGATATTTTTACATCGCGCCGCCGAGACGAGTCAAGGCGGCGCATTGTCTTGCGGAGGCCGCATGGAGGACAAGGCAAAGACGCGCGACCATGTCGGCTCGCTGGAGCGCGGCCTTGCAGTCATGGAGATACTGGCCCGGCATCCGGCCGGGATGACGCTGACCGAAATGGCGGAGGAGGCGGGGCTGACCCGCGCCGGCGCGCGTCGCTTCCTGCTGACGCTGACCGCCACCGGCTATGCCACGCAATCCGGCCGGCAGTTTTCGCTCTCGCCGCGCCTGCTCGCCATCGTGCGCTCTTGGCTCGGCGGCGCCTCGCTGTGGACATTCGCGGCATCCATCATGCGCGACGTCGCGGGCCAATTCGACGAGGCCTGTAACGCGGCGGTGCTGTCGGGCGAGGAAGTCGTCTATGTCGCGCGCATTCCTGGCCGCCGCATCCTCAGCGTTTCGCTCGATGTCGGCACCAGGCTGCCGGCGCATTGCACCTCGATGGGGCGCGTCCTGCTTGCGGGGCTGGGCGCGGATGAGCTGAAGGCCTTGCTTGCAGAGGCGAGGATCGAACGGCGCACGCCGAAGACGATCACCAGCCGCGCCGCGCTGGCCAAGGCCATCGACGCGGCGAGGGCGGATGGCTTTGCCGTCGTCGATGAAGAGCTGGAACTTGGCCTGCGCTCGATAGCGGTGCCGATCTATGACCGCGCCGGCAAGACCGTGGCGGCGATCAACGTCTCGACGCAGTCGGCGCGGTTCTCCGTCGATGCGATGGAGCGGGATATCCTGCCAGCGCTGCGGACGGCCAAGCAACGGATTGAGGAATTTTTCTTCGTGTGAGCGCAAGGCTAATCGCCTGAGGGAAGCGCTGCCCCCGCTCTGTCTCGGAGACGGGACGCCCTGCGCGGTTAGCGTCGCCATGCGAACAAACGATGCCCGGGGCACCTGAGCACAACGCATATGCGTGAATCCAAATATATCGTTGACGTCGCCCTTCAACTCCAATATCGAACAGGACTATACAGGTTTATTGAACAGGTACCCATATGAAGCGGCGCGCGGTTCAACTGTCTCCCGGCACGGGCAAGCCCGAGCAGATCGCCACCGTTCTCGAACATGAGATCCGCTCCGGCGTGCTTGGCTTCGGCGACCGCCTGCAAAGCGAGAACGAACTCGTCCAGCGCTTTTCCGTCAGCCGCAACACGGTCCGCAAGGGCCTCGAGGAGCTGTCCAGCCGGGGGCTGATCACCACCAAAGTCGGCATCGGCTCCTTCGTCACCTTCGACGGCAAGCCGGTCGACGACGCCATCGGCTGGTCGCGGGCGCTGGCCAATGCCGGCGCCAATGCCGAGACGCGGACGCTGCGGCTTGAAGTGATCGAGGATGCCGATCTTGCCGCGCTGCTTGGCATCGAAAGCCCGTTCTTCATCGCCGTCGACCGGGTGCGCACCAATGCCAGCGACGGCCATGCGATCTCCATCGAACGCAGCCGCCTGCCGCTGTCGCTCGAACTGGAGGACGTGCCGCTGCGCGGCCTGCGCGAAGGCTCGCTGCACCAGACGCTGCGCGGCGCCGGCCTCATCCCAGACCATGGCGAGGAATGGGTCGGCATCGAGATGCTCAATGCCGAAGACGCCGCCATTCTCGGCTGCCCGCAAGGCACGCCGTTCCTGCGCGGACGCCGGCTGACGCGTGCGGCCGACGACCGGCCGATCGAATATGTAACCAGCCTGCTCAACCCGGCGCATTTCGCGCTGCATATGAGGTTTTGAGCGATGCCGGACAGAACCGACGACACGCTCGATCGCGCCATGGGCGCGCTTGTCGGTGGGGCGCTCGGTGATGCGCTCGGCATGCCGACGCAGCTTCTGTCGCCGGCGCGGATCGCCGAGCTATACGGCCATGTCGAGGATTTCGTGGCGCCGCTTGCCGATCATCCGGTGTCGAAGGGGCTCGTTGCCGGCACCATCACCGACGATACCGAACAGGCGTTGCTGCTCGGCCGCATCCTGGTTCAGTCCGGCGACCGCTTCGATCATGCGCGCTGGGTGAACGCACTGCTCGACTGGGAGCGCGAGGTCAAGGCGCGCGGCAGCTATGACCTGCTGGGACCATCGACCAAGCGCGCCATCGACGCCATCAATGACGGCGTGCCGGCGGAAGAGGCGGGAATCCGGGGCGACACCAATGGCGCGGCCATGCGCATCGCGCCGGTCGGCATCATGATGCCGCTGGAACCGTTCGATGCTTTTATCGCCAAGGTGGCGGAGACCTGCCGTGCGACGCACAACACCTCGATCGCCATTGCCTCGGCTGCCGCCGTCGCCGCCGCCGTCAGCCGTGGCATCGCCGGCGGCGACTGGCGTGCCGCTTCCGACAGCGCGGTAGCAGCCGCGCGGCGAGGCGCCAGGCTCGGACATTGGGTGACTGGTGGCGATATCGCCGCGCGTATCGCCTGGGCGCAGGAGCTCGTGCGCGGCAAGACCATGCGGGATGCGATCGGGCTCATCACCGATCTCGTCGGCACCGGTGTGGCCAGCCAGGAGTCCGTGCCGGCAGCTTTCGCCGTGCTTGAAGTCGCGCAGGGCGATCCCTGGCAAGCGGCAATCATCAGCGCCAATCTCGGCGGCGACACCGACACGATCGGCGCGATTGCCTCAGGCATGGCCGGCGCCTGCGTCGGCTTTTCGCAACTGCCGCAACAACACATTGCCGGGCTCGTCGGCATAGATATGGGGGAGGTGCGCTCGCTTGCCGAAGACCTCGTCGCGGCGCGCACGGCAAAGGCCAGCAAGGATGCCGCGGCATGAGTGGGCGTCTGGTCCATATCGGCAGCGCCGTCGTCGACTATGTCTACCGCATCGACGCCTTGCCGGCGCCGGGCTGCGAGAAGACCGCGTCGAGCTTTGCGCAGGTCGCCGGCGGCGGCTTCAACATGATGGTCGCGGCCAGCCGCACCGGCATGACGGTGGTGTTCGGCGGCCAGCTCGGCAGCGGACCGAATGGCGATTTTTTGCGCGCCGCGTTTGCGGCCGAAGGCATCATAACGCTGACGTCGCCATCGCCGGTCATGGACAGCGGCAATTGCGTCGCCATGATCTCCGGGGATGCCGAGCGCACCTTCGTGTCGTGGCCCGGTGCGGAGAGCATTCTCAGCCTCGAGATGATGAGGCCCGTGGCGGTCGCGCCTGATGATTGGGTGTTCACGTCGGGCTATACGCTGAGCTATTCCGGCAGCCGCGACGCGCTGACCGACTGGATCGAGGCGCTGCCAGAAAACATTCCCTTCGTTTTCGATCCAACGCCGGTCATCGCGGATATCCCACGTCCCATCCTGTCGCGGGTGCTTGCCCGTACGACATGGCTGAGCTGCAACATGACGGAAGCGGTCGAGATCGCTGGGCAAGGCGATGTCGAGGCACTCGCCGCCCGGCTGCTCGCCGACCACTGCCCAAAGGCCGAAGGCGTCGTTATCCGCGCCGGCGCCAAGGGCTGTTTCGTGAGGTTGGTCAATGGCGAGACGCAGACCATTGCCGGCTTCAAGGTCGATGCCATCGACACCAATGGCGCCGGCGACACCCATATCGGCGGTTTCGTCAGTGCACTCTCGCGCGGCGTGCATCCCTTCGAGGCGGCGCGCTATGCCAATGCGGCGGCAGCACTTTCCGTCACCCGCCATGGCGGCTCATCGGCGCCGACCGACAGCGAGATCCAGACTTTCCTGAGCCAGGCCGCCACGGGCGAGCCGGGCCAGAACCAGAAGGCCCATCAGACAGCCTGACCCGCCAAGCGGGCAAACAAGAGAGGAACGAACATGCGCATGCCAAGACTGACTGCCCTGCTGACGGCGACCGCCGTCATCACCTCCGCGCTCACGCTGGCCGCCAGTGCCGCCGAAGTGCATGTGCTCAACTGGAAGGGCTACGGCGCCGACGAGCCGTGGGCGATCGAAGCCTTCGAAAAGGCGACCGGCAACAAGGTCGTCAACGACTTCTTCAATTCCGAACAGGAAATGCTGACCAAGATCCGCACCAATCCGGGCCTCTATGACGTGGTCATGATCAACGCCGCCTTCAACGATCAGGCGATGGCGGAAAAGCTGATCCAGCCGATCGATGTCTCGAAGCTGCCGAACTATGCCGACATCAGCAAGGACAAGGCGCAATCGCCGATGCTCGACCATGACGGCAAGGTCTATGGCGTGCCGTGGGTGTGGGGCCTGACGGCGCTGGCAATCAACGAAAAGTCCTTCGACAAGCCACCGACCTCGATCGCCGAAATGTGGGACCCAGGGCATAAGGGCCGGGTCGTCATTCGCGACGACGCTGTCGAAGCGGTGCAGTTCGGCGCCATCGCCACCGGTCAGAATATCAACGACATCAAGGATATGGAAGCGGTCAAGGCGAAGCTGACCTCGCTGATGCCGCAGGTCAAGACGTTCTGGAGTTCGGAGAACGACTGGAACCAGATGGTCGCCTCCAACCAGATCGACATCGGCACCTATTGGAGCGGCTCGGCCGATCGCGCCAAGACCCACTTCAAGCTGCCGGTCTCGCTGGTCGTTCCGCAGGAAGGCGCCGTCGCCTGGCTCGACGCGTTCTCGATCCCGGTGGGCTCGAAGAATGTCGAAGGTGCGCAGGCCTTCATCAACTGGATGATCGATCCGAAATTCTATGTCGAATGGGTCACCAAGGTCGGCGCTCCGGTGTCGGCCAACACCAAGGCGGTGGAAGCGCTGCCTGAAGACTCCTTCAACCGCAAGGTGATGGGCGATCCCGAGGTGGCCAAGCGCATCCAGTTCCAGGCGCCGATCACCGACGCGCAACGCGAGGCCTATCTGGCGCTGTGGCAGCAGCTCAAAGTCGACGTGAAGTAACGCTCACGTCCGGACCAGCCGGCGGTTGGCGCCGGCTGGCCCTTCAATCCTGGGGAGGAGGGTATCATGGCAGTACAGGGTGCGGTCGCGTCGCGCAGCGGGCTGAGATCGGCCCTGCCGCTGCTGGCGCCGGCCTATCTCTGGCTGACGGTGGCGATCTTCCTGCCGCTCTCGGCCATGGTGTTCTTCTCCTTCATGACCGACCTGCCGCTGTCGGGAAAGCCGTGGGCCTTCACCCTTGGCAATTACGCCGCCTTCTTCTCGCAGAGCCTGTACCTGACGCTGCTGCTCGCTTCGCTGCGGCTCGGCCTCGAAGTGACTTTGTGGTGCGTCGTCATCGGTTATCCCGCAGCCTATGTATTGGCCAAGGTGCTGAAGGGGCGCAGCCGCGAGGCGATTTTCCTGCTGGTCATCCTGCCGTTCTGGTCGAACGGGCTGGTGCGCATCTTCTCCTGGGCGATGGTGCTGCGCGAGGGCGGCATTCTAGACACGGCGCTCAACGCCGTGCTGCCGTTCAAGATCAACATCGACCTGATGTATTCCTATCCCGCAATCATCATCGGCCTGGTGCACTCCTACGTGCCCTATATGGTGCTGACCTGCTATCTCACGCTGCAGGCAATCGACGACTCGCTGATCGAGGCCGGGCGCTCGCTCGGCGCCTCGCGGCTGCAGGTGCTGAAGCGGGTGATCATCCCGCTGTCTATGCCCGGCCTGGTGGCAGGTGCGGCACTGATCTTCGTGCCGGTCGTCGGCTCGTTCATGGAGCCGCGCATTCTCGGCGGTCGCACCGGCACCTTCTACGGCACGGTGATCGAAGACCAGTTCGTCGCCGTGTTCAACTGGCCGCTTGGTGCGGCATTGTCGTTCATCCTGCTCGCCGTCGTGCTAGTCATCCTCGCAGTTGCCTCGCCGGTGCTGAAGAGGGCCGCGTGATGAAGACCACCCGCATCCTCCAAGGGCTGGGCCGGTTTTACATCTTCCTGCTGCTCGCCTTCCTCTATCTGCCGATCATCATCATGGCGCTGATGTCGTTCAACGTCTCGCCCTTCTACCAATTGCCGTTCGAATGGACGACGGAATGGTATGCCTCGCTCTGGCAGAACGACCAGCTGATCGCGGCCACCTGGAACAGCCTCGAGATCGCGGTCATCACCACGCTCATCTCAGGGGTGCTTGGCTCGGCCGCTTCGCTAGCGCTGTTCCGCTATGATTTCCGCGGCAAGAAAGTGCTGCAGGCGCTGCTGTTTCCGCCAATCGCCATTCCGTGGCTGATCACCGGCACGGCGATGCTGATCTTCTTCTTCGGCGTCGGCATTGGCCGCGGCCTGTTCGCCATCCTGCTCGGCCATGTGGCGCTGGCGCTGCCCTATGTCATCGTCGTCGTCTCGGCCCGGCTGCAGACTTTTGCACCGGAGCTGGAAGAGGCGGCGCGCTCGCTCGGCGCCAACCAGTGGCAAGTGACGAGGCGCGTGACGCTGCCGTGGATCATGCCCGGCGTCATTGCCGGCGGCTTGTTCGCATTTGCCGTGTCGTTCGACCAGTTCGTCGTCTCCTACTTCCTGGCGACGCCGGGCCAGACGACGCTGCCGGTCGAAATCTACGCCGCGATCCGCAAGGGGTTCACGCCCGAGATCAACGCGGTCTCGACCATCATCATCGTCGTGTCGATGGCGCTGATGCTGCTCACGGCGCGCTTCTTCAAATTCGGCGGAGAGAAATAATGGCCGGCGTGCAGGTATCGAACGTCTCCCGCAGTTTTGGCGCGCACAAGGCGCTGGACGACGTCTCCATCGATTTCGCCGATGGCGGTTTCTATGGGCTGCTTGGCCCCTCGGGCAGCGGCAAGACCACGCTGCTGCGCCAGATCGCCGGCTTCGACTTTCCCGATACTGGCCGCATCACCATTGGCGGTGAGAGTGTGGAACGCGTGCCGGTCGAAAAGCGACGCATCGGCATGGTGTTCCAGAACTATGCGCTGTTTCCCAATATGAGCGTCGCCGATAATGTCGCCTTCGGCCTGTCGGTGCGCGGCGAAACGAAAGCGACGATCGCCACCGAAGTGCAGCGCGCGCTCGATCTCGTCCAACTCGGCAAGCTCGGCGAGCGCCGGCCGCACCAGCTCTCCGGCGGCCAACGCCAGCGTGTGGCGCTGGCACGGGCCATCGTCACCAAGCCGCGAGTGCTGCTGCTCGACGAGCCGCTCGGCGCGCTCGACAAGGCGCTGCGCGTCGACATGCAGATCGAGCTGAAGCGCATCCAGCGCGAGATCGGCATCACCACCATCTTCGTCACCCACGACCAGGAAGAGGCGCTGACGATGAGCGACCGCATCGGCATATTGCGGGACGGCAGGCTCGTGCAGGAAGGGCCGCCGGAGGAAATCTACGACCGGCCGAAGAGTGAATTCGCCGCCACCTTCCTCGGTGACGCCAATATCCTTCGCGGCGATGCGACCAGCAACGGCATCCGGCTGCCTGATGGCACGGCGATTGCCGCCGGGGTGGGTGGTCGGCTTGCCGCCGGCACAAAGGCCAGCTGCGCCGTGCGACCCGAACGCATTCGTATCGCCACCGATGCCGAGGCATCGAGCGGCAATGCCAACACGCTGAAGGGGCAAGTCTCCAAGCGCATCTTCGCCGGCAACAACAGCACCTATTTCGTCGAGCGCGCCGGCCAGACGTTGAAAGTCATCGTCCAGAATACCGGCAGTGACCGGCTGGCCGAGGGCCAGAATGTAATGCTCAGCTGGTCGCCGGAAAGCACCGTGCTGATTGCCGCAAACTAGTTCGCACCGTCACCCCGGCATGGTTCTGATGGGAATTGATGGAGCGGACCTTGGCTGATGGGCCGGCCATGGCGTTATATCCTGTCGTCCAAGGGAGGAATGGATGGCAGGCCAGGGTTTCGAGCCGGATGTGAGGGTTCGCACCAGCGAATACCGGATCGGTTGCATCGGCGCCGGCATGATCATGGCCGAATGCCATCTTGCCGCCTATGCGCAGGCCGGTTTCCCAGTCGTCGCCATCGCCTCGCGCACCAAGGCCAGCGCCGAGAAGGTAGCTGCACGCTGGAGCATTCCGACCGTCCACGACACGCCGGAACAACTGATCGAGAATCCCGAGATCGAGATCGTCGACCTTGCGTTTCCGCCCGATCTGCAGCCGGCGCTGATCCGCCATGCGCTGAAGCAGCCTCACATCAAGGCGATCCTGGCGCAGAAGCCACTGGCGCTGTCGGTCGATGAAGCCGTGAAGCTGCGCGACGAAGCATCAAAGTCCGGCAAGATCCTCTCGGTCAACTAGAACATGCGCTACGACCAGTCGATGCGCGTTCTGAAGCAGATCATCGACAGCAGCGCGCTGGGCGACATCGTCTTCGCGCAGATCGACATGCATGCCATCCCGCACTGGCAGACTTTCCTTCAGGACTACGACCGGCTGACGCTGGCCAATATGAGCGTGCATCATCTCGACGTGCTGCGCTTCCTGTTCGGCGATCCCTCGGAAATCACCACGCTGACACGCAAGGACCCGCGCACTACATTCGAGCATAGCGACGGCATCACCGTCTCGACGCTGCGCTTTCCCTCCGGCGTGCTCGCTGTGTCGCTGGAGGACGTCTGGTCCGGACCGCGCCAGGAGGGCTATCTGGACGACCAGCACATCAACTGGCGGGTCGACGGCACCAAGGGTGTCGCCAAAGGCACGATCGGCTGGCCGAAAGGCGTGGCCTCGACGCTGACCTATGCCTCGACCGAGACGACCGGCGGCGAATGGGTCAGCCCGAGCTGGGACACGATGTGGTTCCCGCATGCCTTCATCGGCGTCATGGAGCAACTGCAGCACGCCTTGAAGACCGGCACGCCGCCGGCATTATCGGTGGCCGACAACGTCAAGACGATGGCGCTGGTCGAGGCCGGCTATCGCTCGATGGCGCAAGGCCGCACCGTCAAACTGTCCGAGATATCGATCGACTGAACATGCGCGCCGAATAGTGTGGCGGCTGAATCGCTTACCGGGAGGAGTTCACATCATGATGCAGGCAGGTATCTTCACCGGCTATTTCCCCTACGAGCTCGCGGAGGCCGCCCGCCGCATCCGCGCACTCGGCTTTAACACAGTGCAGCTCGACATGCATTTCAGGGATGTCGATCTCACAGCCGGGCAGATCACCGGGGACAAGGCGAGGACAGTGCGCGACACGTTTCGCGACCACAATCTGCCGGTCTGCTGCATCTCCGGCTACACCAACATTATCCACCCCGATAAAGTCGAGCGCGAGAAGCGCGTCGGCTATCTCAAGGAAATCATCCGCAATGCGCGCGACTTCGGCTCGCCCTACGTGATCTCGGAGACCGGCACCTACAACACCGAATCCGACTGGGTGCATCATCCCAAAAACAAGACCGAGGAAGGCTTCGAGGAATGCCGCAAGGTGATCTCGGACCTTGCCCAGACGGCTTACGACCACGGCGCGGTGTTCCTGCTCGAAACCTATGTCAACAATGTCGTCGGCTCGGTCGAGGAGACGGTCAAAATGTTCGCGCAGGTCGACCATCCAGGCCTCGGCCTGCTGATGGATCCGACCAACTATTTCGAGGCGCACAATATCGACCGCATGGACCAGGTGCTGAACCAGGTGTTCGACACGCTGGCCGACAAGATCCGGATCGCGCATGCCAAGGATGTGAAACGCTCCGGCAGCGACAAGACGGAAAAGCATGCCGATATCGGCGATGCGGATGCGCATGAGGGGCTGACCTTCCGCGGCGTCGGCGAGATCGAATTGCCGGCGCCCGGTCTCGGCTCGCTCAACTACGACCTCTATCTGAAGCGGCTCAGCGAAAAGCACCCGAACATCCCGGTCATCATCGAGCATCTGACCGAGGACGACGTGCCGCGCGCAAAGACATTCCTCGACGGGAAATTCCGCGCCAACGGTCTCTAAGGGCAGGGCGAGACGGTGATGGCGACGGCCAAGACAAAGCGCGATTACGGCCTGGTCGGCGAAAGCACCCGCCGGGCGATCGAGACCGGGCTGGCCTCGGCCGAGTGGTATCACACCGACGTGCCGCGCAAGGCAATGAAGGAACTGATGCAGCGCTCCGACGGGCCGGCGATCCGCGATACCATCATCTGGATCGCAGCCATCCTGGGCTCGGCCGCCGGCATCATCTGGTTCTGGGGCACGTGGTGGGTGGTGCCGTTCCTGCTCGTCTATGGCGTGCTGTATGGATCGTCGAGCGACTCGCGCTGGCATGAATGCGGCCATGGCACCGCTTTCCGCACACGCTGGATGAACGATGCGATCTACGAAATCGCCAGCTTCATGGTGGTGCGCAATCCGGTGCAATGGCGCTGGAGCCATGCGCGGCATCACACCGACACGATCATCGTCGGCCGTGACGCCGAGATCGCGGTAATGCGGCCGCCAAATCTGGTCAAGGCGGCGCTTGCCTTCACCGGCATTCTCGATTTCCGTTATTCGCTGCCGATCCTGGCGCGCCAGGCGTTGGGCAAGCTGTCGGACGACGAAAAGAGCTACATTCCTGAGACCGAACAGGGCAAGGCCATCACGGCGGCGCGCTGGCATGTCGCCGTGTACGTTGCGACGATCGCCCTCGCGATCGCGCTGGGTTCATGGCTGCCGCTGGTGCTGATCGGCCTGCCGCGTCTTTATGGCAGCTGGCACATGGTTCTGACCGGCCTGCTCCAGCATATCGGGTTGGCCGACAATGTCGTCGACCACCGGCTGAACACGCGCACCGTCTACATGAACCCGGTCAGCCGCTTCATCTACTGGAACATGAATTACCACGTCGAGCATCACATGTTTCCGATGGTGCCCTACCATGCGCTGCCGAGGCTGCACGAGCTGGTCAAGCACGACCTGCCGGCGGCGAACCCGTCCATGTGGCATGCCTATCGCGAGGTCTGGCCGGTGCTGCTGAAGCAGCTGCGGTACGAGGATTATTTCCTCAAGCGCGAATTGCCGCCGACGGCGCGGCCCTATCGCGGTGAATTTCACGAGCTCGATATGTCGGCGGCGGCCGAGTAGCGAATAAACCACCCGCCTTCTATCCGGCCTGTTACGGGGCCGGTAAGGTGACCGGGAAAAGCAACCAGCCAACAGGGACATCCCGATGAGCCGAAAGAGACCGACCGTCGCCGATCTGCGCGCCATGAAGGGCAAGCGCCAGCTGACCATGCTGCGCGTCCTGACCATGGACGAGGCCGAGGCTGCCGAGCGGGCAGGGGTCGATATCGTCTCGGTGCCGCCCGAGCTGGTGCTCAACCCTGAGTATCGCGATGCGGCGCCCAGCCTGTTCACCATGCCGGGCGAGAATTTTTATGAGATCGGCACGGCGGACGATTTCCTGCGCTGGGCGTTCCGGCTCTACAAGGCCGGCGCCGACGCCGTTTATTGCAGCGCCGGTTTCGCCACCGTGAAGCGGCTCGCCGACGACGCGATCCCCGTCATCGGCCATGTCGGCCTCATTCCGTCCCGCGCCACCTGGACCGGCGGCTTCAAGGCCGTCGGCAAGACCGCCGACACCGCCATGCAGATTTTTGAGGCGGTCAAGCAGTATGAGGCCGTTGGAGCTCTCGGCGCCGAGATCGAAGTGGTGCCGATCGAGGTGGCGAAGGCGATCTCGGAACGGACCTCGCTGATCATGCTGTCGATGGGTGCGGGCACCGGCTGCGACGCGCAATATCTGTTCGCCGACGATATTCTTGGCCAGAACCGGGGCCACATGCCGCGCCATTCCAAGGTCTACCGCAACTTCGCCGCCGAGTACGATCGCCTGCAGGCCGAACGAGTCGCGGCGTTTTCCGAGTACGTTGCCGACGTCGATAGCGGCGCCTATCCGGAAGACAGGCATGTCCTGCGCATGGATCCGGCCGAGCTCAGCCTGTTCATGAAACGGGTGGACGCAAAGGGCTGACTACTCGGCCTCCTTGCCGATCATCGCTGCACCTTGCCATGTTCCGTCGGCGAGCATGGCATGGAGCACCTCGGCATCCGTTCCCAGCGGCCGGTCCTCCCTGAGCATCGCTACATGCGCGCGCACCGCGGTATGGACCGCTGCCGTGCCGGGCGCCAGCTTGAGACCGTCGCGCAGGTCCACGGCCTGTGCAGCGGCCATCAGTTCGAAGGCGATCAGCCGTCGCCACAGCGCGATCATCCCGGCGCATTTCGACACGGCAAGCGGCGTCTGCGTGGCGTGGTCCTCTACGCCTTCGGACACGGCCAGGAAATCCAGCATCACCGGATTGGCCTTGTGGCGGATGCCGGCCAGGATTGCCGTTGCCGTCTTTTGCAGCGGCACGAAACCGGCCGAGGCGCCGCCAACTGGCGACAGATATCTGGGCAGACCGTTGCGGCCGGAGCCGGCGAGCTGGATGAAGCGGGCAACGCTTGCCGCGGCGCATTGTGCGATCGCGAGGCCGAGCGTCTCGAAGGCCAGCGCCAGCGATGCGGTGTGGAAATTGCCGGTCGACAGAACCAGCCCGTCATCGCCCAGCACCAGTGGATTGTCGGCGGCGGCATTGAGTTCGATCTCCAGCGCCAGCCGCGCCTGGTCGATCGCCTGGATCAATGCACCATGGATCGACGGCATGCAGCGGATCGACAGCGGGTCCTGCAGGGTGGTCGGCGCCGGCTCTTCGTCGCGGGCAAGCAGGTAGCGCAAGCCCTTGGCCGCGAGTTGCTGGCAGGCTGCCGGCCGCGCCAGATGCAGGCGCGGATCGAGGATGGTGCGGTTGGCGCCAAACCCTTCCATGGTCAGCGCGCCGGCCTGCTGCTGTTGCGCAAAGGCCGACAGCGCGTCGGCCAGTACCAACGCGCCAGTGCCGGCTGATACCGCCGAGGCGTTGATCAGCGACAGGCCGTCTTTCGGCGCCAGGCTGATCGGAGCCAACCGCGCCATCATCAACGCCTTGGCCGCCGGCATGCGCCGACCCTGATAGTCAGCTTCGCCGTCGCCGGTCAGCAGACGGGCGAGCGCCGTCATCAGCAGGAGATCGCCGGCGCCGATCGAGCCCAGCTGCGGCATTACCGGATGCACGCCGGCATTGAGCGCATCGACAAGGGCGGTGAAAGCCGCCGGCGAAATGCCGGAACCGCCAACAGAGAACATCGCGGCACGGGCAAACATGGTCGCCCGCACCGCCTCTTGGGGCAACGGTTCGCCGACAGCGCCGCTGCGCCCTTCCAGCAACTGGCGCTGGAAGGCGCTGGCATCGCCCTCGACCGATGTGCCGAGATTGGCGCCGAGCCCGGTGTTGAGGCCGTAAATCTGCTGGCCGGACGCGGCGACCTGGTCGAGCACTTTTCGCGCTTTGTCGAGCCTCTCGATGACTGTCGGTTCAACCTCGACCTTGCGGCCGCCGCGGGCAACCTGCGCAACGTCCTCGACGCTGACGCCGGCGCCGGTGAGGACGAGCGCGCTCATGCGAAGCGCAGCCTCTGGCCGATACCTTTATCTCCTGCTTTGGCCAGCATCGCCTTGCCCAGCGCAATGTCGGACAGCGACAGGCCGCGATGCCAGAACAGGATCGTCTCGTCGTCGCTTTCGCGTCCAGCTTTGAGGCCGGCGGCGATCTGGCCGAGTTCGGCATGCAGCGTCTTTTCGCTCAGCCTTCCGGTTTCGACATGGGCGCGCAGCGAGCCGAACTTGCCGCCCTTGCACTGGCCCCAATCGTCGACGACCATTTTCTGCATGATGTCGGTCAGCGACAGCTCCACCGCGCTCATCGTGCCGTAGGGCACGACCAGTGCACCAGGCTTGATCCATTCGGTCTTGAGCAGCGGCTGCGGCTCCGGCAGCCGTGAGGCTTCGACGACGATGTCGGCGCCCTTGATGCAGCTTTCCCAGTCGGCAACCGCGGTAACTTTCTTGCCGAGATCGGCCGAGAGTTTGGCAGCGAAGCCGTCGCGGCTTTCCGGGCGGCGCGAATGGACGCGGATCTCGTCGAAGTCGAAGAGATGGTCGAGCAGGCGCACATTCCAGTAGGCGGTGCCGCGCGCGCCGATATGGGCCAGCACCTTGGAGTTCTTGCGCGCCAGATGTTTGGCGCCGATGGCGGTGACAGCGCCGGTGCGCATGTCGGTGATGACGGTGGCATCGAGAATGGCGCGCGGCGTGCCGGTGCGCGGATCGAACAGATTGAGGATGCCGAATTCCGAGGGCAGGCCGTGCAGATAATTGTCGACATAATCGCCGACGATCTTCACGCCGGCCGTATCGAGCGGCGCGACGTAGCCGCGCAGCACATTGAAGTGGCCGTGGAAGGAGGGATCGGGCTCGAGATGGACGCGGGGCTCTATCACCGTCTGGCCGTTGCCTTGCGCGACAAGCCCGGCTTCGACGGCGGCGATGATTTCGCCATCGCTCATCTCAAGGGCTTCGATATCGAGAGCATTGAGGTAGTCGATATAGATAGGCTTCATGCAATGTCCTTGGCCACCCCGCCCATCCATAACAGGCCGCGGCGCGACACGGAAGTTTGTTGGATAAGCTCTGGACTGGGCCAGCCATATGCTGTTCAACGCGGTTCGCCATGACTGCCGTTCCCGACACCGAGGCCTCCGCCGTAACCGCCAGCAATGCGCGGCGCGTGGCGCTGATCGTCGCCATCGCGTTTTTCATGCAGCTGCTGGATTCGACGATCATCTCGACCTCGCTGCCGCAGATGGGACAAATCCTTCGGCGTGCCGGCGGTGGCGATGAGCATCGGCATCACCGCCTATATGCTGACCATGGCAGTGTTCGTGCCGCTGTCGGGCTGGCTTGCCGACCGCTTCGGCGCGCGCAACATCTTCCTGCTGGCGATCGTACTGTTCACGCTGGCCTCGCTGGCCTGCGGCTTCTCGCAGAGCCTTACCCAGTTCGTCGCGGCCCGTGTCGTGCAAGGCCTTGGCAGCGCGCTGATGACGCCGGTCGGGCGCATTCTGGTGCTGCGCAATGCGTCGAAATCGGAGCTGCTCAACGCCACGGCGCTGATCACCTGGCCGGCGTTGTTTGCGCCCGTGGTCGGGCCGGTGCTTGGCGGCTTCATCACAACCTATCTCTCCTGGCACTGGAATTTCTTCATCAACATCCCGCTTGGGCTCGTCGGGCTGGCGCTGGTCGCGCGCTTCATTCCGGGCGACCGCGCGGCCGATCCCAAGCCGCTGGATTGGCCGGGGTTTTTCCTCACGTCGCTGGGGCTCGCGCTGCTGCTCTACGGCCTTGAGCGCATCGCACATCCGGAAGACGGCGCCTTGCCCGCCGTGCTGCTGGTTGCCGCCGGCATCGTCATCGGCTGGCTGGCGGTGCGGCATCTCCGGCGCGCGCCGCATCCGCTGCTCGATCTCAGCGCGTTCAGGGTGCAGACCTTCGCCATCTCGACGCTTGCCGCCGGCACCATTTTTCGCGTGGCGATCAACGCCACGCCGTTCCTTTTGCCGCTGCTGTTTCAGGTCGGTTTCGGACTTTCGCCGGTCGATGCCGGCTTGATGATCCTGGCCTACTTCCTCGGCAATCTCGGCATGAAGACGGTGACGACGCCGACGCTGCGACGCTTTGGTTTTCGCACGGTCATGGTCGTCAACGGCCTGATCGCCTCGGCCTCGATCATGGCCTGCGCGGCGATCTCGCCCGAAACGCCGCAGGCGCTGGTAGTGATGCTGATGCTGATCGCCGGCCTGACGCGCTCGATGCAGTTCACGGCGCTGAATACTCTGGCCTTCGCCGACATCGATGCCGCGCAGCGCAACTCGGCGGCGACTTTGTCCTCCATGCTGCAGCAGATATCGATGCTGTTCGGCGTGGCGGTGGCGGCTGCCATCCTCAACCTGTCGCAGATCGTCAGGGGCCGGCCGGCGCTCGACCTCGTCGATTTTCGCATCGCCTTCCTGGTCATCGGCGCCATCGGGCTGGTGGCGGCGTTGCGGTTCCTCGTGCTGCCGCCCGGTGCAGGCGCCGAAGTTTCAGGCCACATGACCAGGACCTGAATTCGCGATTTTCGCCGCTCAGGCGGCAATTAATTCCGCTTTGTGCTTTCGCCTCAGAACGGCACCTTCGCGCATACACGCAATGGCGCAACCAAATGCCAAAAGCGCAGCCTTTTCCTAGGATTGCGCCAGTTCTAGCAATCGGTGCGTCCACTGGAAGATTATCACTGCCAACGGGCGTTCCGAGCGCGGATTCATTTGACGAAGCGGCGCCGAGCCGATTAGCTTTCTTCGGAAGGGGTGGCAGAGCTGCCATCGGGGCGAATGCAGACATGAACACGATTGGCTGGCCAAATGTCAGGAGCCTGAATCAGGAAGGCATTGTCTTTGCCATCGCCATGGTGCTGTTCGTCGCCGCTGCCATTGGGCTGCCTGGTTTCATCGCTCCCAACAATCTCGTTGCCATCGTCCGCTCGGTGTCGGTGCTGGGCATTTTGGCGCTCGGCATGGCGGTCGTCATAATCGGCAGGGGCATCGACCTGTCGGCGGTGGCGATCATGGCGATGTCGGTCGCCTGGTATCTGCAATTGCTCAACGCCGGAACGCCTGATGGGCTCGCCTTCGCCTATGTGCTGGCAGGCGTGCTCGCCATCGGCCTGCTCAACGGTTTTCTCGTCGCCTATGCCGACGTGCCGGCGATCTTCGTGACGCTGGCGACCGGCTCCTTCGTCTTCGGCTATGTCCGCTCGCAACTGATCACACAGGATGCGGTGCCGGTGCCTCAGGGCCATTGGGTGGAGTTGCTCGGCGGCCTGCGTTTCCTCGACATTCCGATCGAAGTGTTCGTCTTCGCCGGGCTCGCCTTCCTGTTCTTCCTGTTCCTGCGCTACACCAAATGGGGCCGCTACATCTATTTCGCCGGCGACAATCCGGTCGCCGCGCGCAACATCGGCATTCCGGTGCGGCCAATGCTGGTACTGCGTTATGTGGTTTCGGCCTTCGTCGCGCTGATCGCCGGCCTGCTGACGGCGTCGAGCCTGCACTCGATCAACACCCGCGTCGTCAACTCGACGCTGCTCTATGACATCGTGCTGGTGGCGGTGATCGGCGGCATCGGCCTTTCCGGCGGGCGGGGCGGGGTGCGCAATGTGCTGGTGGGCGCTGCACTTATCGGCATCCTGTCGAACGCGATGACCATCATCGACATTCCGCTGCTCTATCAAAACCTGATCAAGGCGGCGATCCTGCTCGGAGCCATCATCGTCGACGGCATCATCAATCCGCGTGACGAACAGACCGCGCAGCAGGGCGACATCTAAGGGGTACCCGACCGGGTCATGCCGACCGGCCGGCAATAAGTGAAAAACAGAGGATGTGACATGAAACTGATCAGAACACTGATGGCGGCCGCCACGGCGCTTGCCGCTACCGCCTTCGTCGCGCCGACCTTCGCCGCCGACGATCCGGGCCCGGCCGCATACGCGCAGGCGCTCAAGGGCAAGCGCGTCATGCTGGTGCCGCTGGCGATGGGCTTCGACCTTGCGCAGGGCTGGTCGCACTATCTGAAGACGGAAGTCGAGGCCTGGGGCGGCACCTTCGAAACACGCGATCCGAACTGGGTCGTCGATGCCGGTGCACAGGCGATCACCGACGCGATCTCGTCCGACACAAGGCCGGACGTGTTGATCATCCATGCGCCGGACCTCAACTCCTATTCCAAGCTGATGAAGAAGGCACAGGCCGCCGGAACCTACGTCATACTGGTCGACAACCCCGCCAACTTCCCGGCCGACGCCTTTGTCGGCAGCGACTGGGACCGGCTTGGCCAGCTCGAAGCCGAAGCGGCGATCAAGGGCTGCGGCGAGAACTCGTCGAAGAAGATCGGCCTTGTGCAGGGTGATCAGGCCAACTCGTCCAGTCTCTACCAGTATGCCGGCATCATGAAGGTGCTGGAGAAGCACCCCGACTTCAAAGTCGTGGCCAAGCCCGACTCCAACTGGGATCCGACGACGTCGCGCAACGTGACGACGACAATGCTGCAGCAGAACCCCGACATCTGCTCGATCATCGACTTCTGGGATGGTGACGCCACCGGCGCATCCGCCGCCATCCGCGACGCCAAGCTCGACGGCAAGGTCTTTTTGGTCACCACCGGCGGCGGCGAGAAGGCGGCCGATTGCGACAAATTGCAGGACGGAACTTACGGCGCCGTGGTGATGACCGATCTGGCTCGCCAGTCCGGCGACATGAACGCTATCATCAAGTTCCTGCTGCAGAGCGGCCAGCCGGCCGGCACGTCGCACACCTACATCTACACACTGGAGAAGGCTACGACCAAGGCCGACCTCAAGCCCGACAGCTGCTGGGACCTGAAGGCGCTGCAGGCCGAAGCGGCGGCGAAGTAAGCCGCGCTTTTTCGACTGAAATAAACGAGGTGGCTGGACAATCCGGTCACCTCGTTCCCTCATGGAATAGCAGCCGCCGATGTCCTTTCGCGAACGCCTCCAGTCCTGGCGCTACAATCTCGTGCCCGACCATCTGGTCGGCGAAATCCTGACAAAACGCTGGACCGACAACGCCATTCCGTTCCTGGCGCTGGTGGCGACGCTCAGCGTGTTCGGCTCGATCATTCCCGGCTTCTTCAAGCTGACCTCGCTACAGGAATCGACCCGCCAGCTCGGCGAGTTCTCGATGGTGGTCACCGGCATGACGGTGGTGATGCTGGGCGGCGGCATCGACCTGTCCGTCGGTTCGATCTTCGCGCTGTCCTGCTTCTCCGCCGTCTATGTCTTCTTCATTCTCGAACAGTCTATCTGGCTGGCGCTGGCGGCATCGCTCGCCACCGGCCTGATCTTCGGCGCCGTCAACGGCTACCTCGTCGGCTACCTCAGGCTGCGCGCCTTCCTCACCACCCTGGTGACGTTCATCTTCGGCCGGGCGCTGTTCGATATTCTCGTCACCACCTATGCCGCCGACGTGCAGCTTTCCCAGGCGACATCGGATGTGCTCGACTTCATCGGCGACAGCACCTTCTGGGGGCTTTCGGTCTCGGTGTGGCTGGCGATCATTCTTGCCATCGTCACCCATATCGCGCTGACGCGCTCACGGCCGGGCTGGCATGTGCTGGCGGTCGGCGGCTCCAGGCGCTCGGCGCATAATGCCGGCATTCGCGTGCGCCGCACCGTGTTCATGACCTATGTCTTTTCCGGCTTCTGCGCCTCGATCGGCGGCTTCCTGATCGCTTGCCGCCTGAGTGGGGCAGGGCCGGGCACCGGCCTCAACCTGGAGATCATGGCGCTGACGGCGGCGGTGGTCGGCGGCGTCAGCCTGGGTGGTGGCCGCGGCTCGGTCATCAAGGGGCTGATGGGCGCCATCATCGTCTTGACCATGACCAACGGGCTGATCCGGCTGGGCTATGGCACCGGCACCAACCAGATGGTGCTGGGCATCATGCTGGCGGTGGCGGTGACGATCGACATCCGCTGGCTGAAGAACCGCCATAAGGTGCTGAACGAGATCTATGTCGCGCCGGTCTATCTCAAGATGGGCGAGACACAGTCTGCGGTGCCGGGCTCAGGCACGCCCTACGCGCTCGACAACCGGCTGTCGGCGGCCGACCATATCGGGCTCGGCGAGTTGGAAGGGCCGGAAGACGTCATCCTCGACCGCGACGATCATCTCTATTGCGGCACGCGCCATGGCGAGATCGTCCGCTTCTTCGCGCCGGACTATGTGAAATCGGAGGTGTTTGCCCACATCGGCGGCTTTCCGCTGGGCCTGGCCTTCGACAAATCGGGCAATCTGATCAGCTGCGTCGGCGCCATGGGGCTCTATTCCGTCTCGCCGGATCGGGAAGTGAAGCGCCTGTCGGCCGAGACGTCGCGCTCCTGGACCTCGATCGTCGACGATGCGCGGCTGCGCGACCCCAATGATTGCGACATCGCGCCGGACGGGCGCATCTATTTCACTGACTCCACCAAGCGCTATGACGCCCACGATTGGGCACTGGACTCGATCGAGAACCGCGCCACCGGCCGGCTGCTGGTCTATGACCCGAAGGACGGTTCGACGAAGACACTGCTCGACGGCTACCGCTACACCAACGGTGTGTGCATGGCGCATGACGGCAAGTCGCTGTTCTTCGCTGAGAGCTGGGCCTGCCGCGTGCATCGCTACTGGCTGGAAGGGCCGAAGGCGGGCACCGCCGAATGCGTCATCCGCGACATGCCGGGCTATCCCGACAACATCAACCGGGCGTCGGACGGCAATTACTGGATGGCATGGCTCGGCATGCGCACGCCGAGCTTCGACCTGTCGCTGCGCCATCCCGATATGCGCAAGCGCATGACGCGCCGGCTGCCGCAGGACGAGTGGCTGTTCCCCAACATCAACACCGGCGGCGTGGTGAAATTCAACGACAAGGGCGGCATTGTCGAGGCGATGGGCGACCTTACCGGCGGCGCGCATCCGATGGTCACCTCGATGCGCGAGCACAAGGGTTTCCTGTTCGTCGGCGGCATCCTTAACAACCGCATCGGCCGCTACAAGATTGCGGGCGCCGACCCGAACTGGACCAGTTCCGCTTCTTATTGGGGAGCGAAGCCATGATCCTCGATCCTGTGCTCGACCTGTTTCGTGGCAAGGCGGTGACCATCCCACCGCTCGACGGTGCCTTCCGTCCCAACACGCGGCTGGACGAGGCGCCAGTGTTCGCCGATTTGACGGAGCCCGACAATCTTCTGGTTGCCGATGGCCGGCTGCTCGTTTCCAGCGGCAATGCGGTATATTCGCTTGCCGCAGGGGTGGAGCCGAAGGTTGTCGGGACCTTTCCTTCCCCCATCACGGCGCTGGCTCTATCACTGTCGGGCGAACTGACGGTGGGGTTGGAAAGCGGCAAGCTGCTGGTTGCCGGCAAGGAGGTTTCGCTGCCGGCCGGCGTCAGCTGCATCACCGCGCTTGCCTATGCAGACGACGGCACGTTGTGGCTGGCCAATGGCTCGGCTGAGCACACGCCGTCGCAATGGGCCGCCGACCTGATGAAGAAGGGCGCGTCCGGTTCGCTTTGGAGGCAGGACGCGGCCGCCGCCGAGTTCCGCAAAGTGGCCGGCGATATCGCCTTTCCCTATGGGCTGCATCCCATTGGGCGGGATGTGCTGGTCAGCGAAAGCTGGCGCCATCAGCTCGTTCGCTTCGATGGTGCGACCGGTAGCCGCTCGACCGTGCTGACGCATCTGCCCGGCTATCCCGCGCGCCTCGCGCCGGCCGGCGATGGCGGCGCGTGGCTGGCTCTGTTCGCGCCACGCAACCGGCTGATCGAATTCGTTCTCCAAGAAACCCACTATCGGCGCGACATGCTAGACCAGGTGGCGCCGGCCTACTGGATCGCGCCGGCTTTGGCCTCCAATCGCAGCTTCCTCGAACCGCTGCAATGCGGCGGCATCCGCACCATGGGCATCCACAAGCCCTGGTCGCCGAGCCGCTCCTATGGGCTGGTGGTCAGGCTCGATCAGAACATGCAGCCGCAATTCAGCCTGCACAGCCGCGCCGACGGCACGCGCCATGGCATCTGCAGCGTGGCGGAAACGGACGGCCGCCTGTTCATCGCCTCCAGGGGCGGCGATTGCGTGCTGGCCATCGACGCAGGAGGTCTCTGATGGAACCGATCGTGCGCCTGGAAAATGTCACCAAGAACTATCGCGGCGTGCCCGCGGTCAGACAAGTCAGCTTCGAACTGCGCAAGGGCGAAATCCACGCGCTGCTCGGCGAGAACGGCGCCGGCAAATCCACGCTGACCAAGATCATCGCCGGCGTCGTCGACGCCACCTCAGGCAAGATGTTCCACAAAGGCCGCGAGATCGCTTATGCGTCTCCGCATGCGGCGCTCGAGGCCGGCATCGCCATGGTGTTCCAGGAGACCAGCCTGGTGCCGTCGATGACGGTGGCGCAAAACCTCTATCTCGGCACCGAAAAATTCCTCAACCGGCTGCGCGGCACCTACATTTCGGCGCAGCAGTTTTTGCAGTCGCTGAACTTTCCGGTCGACCCCAACGCCATGGTGGCGACGCTGGGCGCGGCCAAGCGTCAGATGGTCGAGATCGCGCGCGCCGTTCACCACAATGCCGAGATCATCATCTTCGACGAGCCGACGGCGACGCTGACGCCGGAGGAGAAGCGGCACTTCTTCGCGCTGATCCGGCGGCTGAAGGCGAACGGCGTCTCGATCGTCTTCATCAGCCATGCATTGGAAGAGGCGCTGATGATCGCCGACCGCATCACAATCCTGCGCGATGGCGAGCTGGTCATAACCGACGACACATCGGCCTTCGATCGCGACAAGATCGTCGCCGCCATGGTCGGGCGTACGCTGTCGGGACAGATCTATCGCCAGCGCGACGAGGCCAGGCTGCGCAAGGCCGGCAAGAAGGTGCTGTCGGTGCAGGACATTTCGATGAGCAATGTCGTGCGCAACACCTCCTTCTCGATCTTCGAGGGACAGATCACCGGCGTGTTCGGGCTGATCGGCTCCGGCCGCACCGAGACCTTCAAGATCGTCTCCGGCATCTACAAGCGCGATTTTTTGCGCGGTGGCGCGATTGAACTCGACGACAGGCCGGTGCGCTATCTCGTGCCCAGTGAGGCGGTCGCCGACGGCATCGTCTATGTTACCGAGGACCGCAAGAGCGAGGGCATTTTCGAGACGATGGGCATCGCCGAGAACCTGTTCGGCGGGCTGCTGGCGGCGGGCCGCGAAAAGGCCTGGGTGATTAACCAGCAGGAGATGCGCACGCTTTCCGCTGAATGGACGAAGACGCTGAACATCAAGGCGATCAACGACAATGCCCGCGTGGTCGAGCTTTCCGGCGGCAACCAGCAAAAGGTGGTGATCGGCAAGGGGCTGGTGCAGCAGCCGCGTATCGTGATCTTCGACGAGCCGACGCGCGGCGTCGATGTCGGCGCCATCGCCGAGATCCACCAGATCATCAACCGGCTGGCCGACGAGGGATTGGCCGTCGTCGTTATCTCGTCCTACCTGCCGGAAATCATGAACCTGTCGGACCGGATTCTGGTGTGCCGGCAGGGCCGTATGGTCGAGGAGTTTTCGCCCGCCGAGGCGACGGAGGAGAAGATCATGTATGCGGCGGTTCATTAGGTTTCTGGTCGGTGTTTGAGGGTGCGCATAGGTCGCCAATTGGCGAAGGCCTCAGCGCCTTCGTCATCCTCGGGTCTCCGCGACGGCGCTTCGCGCCTGCTTCGCCCGTGAATGACGAAGCTGAGATGCTTCGGCCAATCGCCATGGTTCTGTCAGCATCAAAAACTGAATCGGAATAGCCGGTTAGCCGCCCTTGCTCGAGACCTGATTCAACCACCTGATCCACCGATTCAACGAAAGGAAACGCCATGGCCGCCACAAAACTCCTCAGCGATGCTGAGGTCGAAAAAATCCCGGTTGCGAAGGCTGTGTTCGATGACATCCGCGCGACGCGCAAATCGGATTTCGTCAACAATTTCTGGCGTGGGCTCGCCAACGATCCGGCCTTGCTGAAACGGACATGGGAACAGGTGAAGGTGGTGATGGCCACGGAGAGCGCCATCGACCCGCTGACCAAGGAAATGATCTATATCGCGGTGTCGACCGCCAATGGCTGCTCCTACTGCGTCCACTCGCATACGGCAGCTGCCCGCGCCAAAGGCATGACCGATGCGCAGCATGGCGAGATGGTGTCGATCATCGGGCTGGCCGGGCAGACCAACCATCTGGTGACGGCGATGCAGATTCCGGTCGATCCCGAGTTTGAAGTGAGGTGAGGGGCGGATTTCCCTTCTCCCTGTGGGAGAGGGGAAGCAGTGCGCTATGCCGGTCTGTAAACCTTCTCGGCCGTGTTCCAGAAGATATCCGCCTCGGCGGCTGCGCCATGCTTGCCTACCGCGGCGCGGTGCGCCTTGATCAGTTCGGCATGGGTCGTCCAGAGTTTTTCGATCGGGAAGTTGGAGCCGAACATCAGGTGGTCAGCGCCCAGAATGTCGATGGCATTGTCGACGATGTAGGCAATCAACGCCGGATCGTTGCGGTGGGCGAAGGTGCCGAGGCCCGACAGCTTGGCGTAGAAGTTCGGCGCTGTTGATAGCGTACTCAGGCCGGCTTTCCAGGCCTCGGTGGTTTCCGGCTCCAAGCCGGTCAGCATGCCGGCATGGGTGAGGATGAAGTTGATCTGCGGGTTCTCGCCGACCAGCGTCAGCCCGTCCTTCATCTGGGCAGGGAAAAGCTGCAGGTCGAAGGACAGGCCATAGTCTTTAAGCCGCGCGACATTGGCCCGCACCTTGGGGTCGATGACCTGATCGGCCGAGGCAGCGAAGCGGAAGGCCGGCGTCTCGTGCCAATGCATCTGCATGCGCACGCCGCGCAGCAGCGGGTACTTTTTCAATCGATCGATCTGGGGCCGGACATCGTCGACGGTCATATCGGTATAGCCGACGATAGCGTGCGGCCAGCCGGTCTCGTCGGCAGTCTTCTGCAGGAAGGCGACTTCTTTTTCGAAATCCTCCTTGGCCCAGTTGGTCTGGACATAGACGGCCTTCTCGACACCTGCGCCTTGCTGATCGGCGAGAAATTCCTCGATCGGATAGTCGCGGCGGATCGGTTCGTAGGGGCCGAAAATGCGCGGCACCATCGGCCCGACCAGCCATGGCTGGTCCTGCTGGCGCCAGATGTGGAAATGCGCGTCGATGGCTTTCTGCATCACGATACCCTTTTCCAGATTGCCGACGCCGCCGGGGCGGGGCGGGCGAGCGACAGGATGAAATCGGTGAGGCTCCCGAGCGACGAGCCGTCGATGAGATCGTCGAGATCAGGCAGGATGGCGCGGAGTGCTGCCGTGGCGGGAAGGAAACGCGGGTCACCGGCCAGCGGTGTGGCCAGCGACAGGCGAAAGGCGCGGGCGCTCAGCCGGCGCATTGCGGTCTCGAGATCGGCATGGTCGCCGCGCTCCAGCGCGTCCGACAGGATGATCACAGCGGCACCGCGGGCGAAAGCTGAGAAACGCGGCACCGAGAGGAAGGCGAGCAGGGTCGGTCCCATGCGCGTGCCGCCGTCCCAGTCGTCGACGAGTGCCGCCGCTCGGGCGAGAGCCTGGTCGCGATCGCGGATACGCAGTGCGGATGTGATGCGGGTGAGCCGCGTGCCGAAGGTGAAGATTTCGGCACGGTCAGCACCTTGTACGGCGGCGTGCGCCAGTTTGAGATAATCCGATGTATGCAGCTTCATCGAGCCGGAAACATCGATCAGGATCAGCAGCTTGCGCGAAACGGTTTGGCGGCGGCGGAGCTGCGGCGAGGGGATATCGCCATCGGCGCTGACGATTTCCCTGAGCGAGCGGCGCAGATCGAGCTTGCCGCGCGAATGGGTGCGCACGGTGCGGAATGAGCGGCGCGCGGGGAGGGCTGAAGCGAGCTTGCGGCGGAAGGGCCCAAGGCCATCGTTGTCGCGGAGGAAGTCGCGGCTGCTGAGCTGTTCGATTGCCGCCGACAGCTCGCCGCCTTTCTCCTGGCGCGTGGTCTGTTTCTCCTCCTGGCGCGTGCCGTGATCGTCCTTGATGCGGGTTTCCTCGTCTTCCTCGCCTTCGATCGAGGGTTGGCCATCGCCATGGAAGTGATTGCGAAAATGCGCCTCGAATTCGCCGCGGCGATCGGGCGGGGGGGCAAGCGTTGCGAGCGCCGCCTCACGGATGTCGGCCATGGAGCGCGGGCCGAGCAGGGCTATGGCCTGCATGAAGCTGGAGACCTGCTCGGGGGCGACGGCAAAGGCGTGGCGGCGCAGCAGCCGGGCGAAGTGGAGGAAGGGCGCGGAGGCGAGAGGAAGGGTTCCCTGACGCATCATTCCTTCGCGCCCCCCTCTGTCCTGCCGGCCATCTCCCCCTCAAGGGGGGAGATTGGCGGCTTCGGCGACTTGCTCAGGTCTGCAACTCTGGAGATTGGCGAAAGCCACAATGACAGCTGATCTCCCCCCTTGAGGGGGAGATGTCCGGCAGGACAGAGGGGGGCGCTGTCCCGCCGGCGTTGCGCATTGCCGAAGTCCCGGCTCACCCCAGCGCCTCCTCGACAATCTGGCCAAGCTCCGGCGCGATCGCGGACAAATCCTCCTCGTCCTTGATCAGCACGCCGATGGCGCGGCGGAAGGCTTGCGGCCATGGGCTGCCGCCTTTCTCCAGTATGGTGGCGGCGTTGGCCCATTCGACGGCCTCGGAGATGCCGGGCGGCTTGGCCAGCGGGCGGACGCGGATCTCCTGCACGGCATTCGCCACGGCGCGCGCGGTGGTCTCGGCGACATCGCCGGCGCGCAGCATGATGATGGCGGCTTCTCGCTCGGCGTCGGGATAGCCGATCCAGTGATAGACGCAGCGCCGACGCAGCGCCTCCGCCAGTTCGCGGGTGCGGTTCGAGGTCAGGATGACGATCGGCTGCGCTTCGGCGCGGATGGTGCCGCGTTCGGGAATGCTGATCTGGAAGTCGGAGAGGAATTCCAGAAGTAGCGCTTCGAATTCGTGGTCGGAGCGGTCGATCTCGTCGACCAGCAGCACGCGCTGCTCCGGCGCCCGCAGCACCTGCAGCAATGGCCGCGCGATCAGAAAGCGGTCGTCATAGATGTCGATCTCATGCTCGCCGGCATGGCGGATGGCGAGCAGCTGGCGCTGGTAGTTCCATTCGTAGAGCGCGTGTGCTGCGTCGATGCCTTCATAGCATTGCAGCCGCACCAGATCGCGGCCAAGCAGTTGCGCGATCGCCTTCGCAGCTTCGGTCTTGCCAACGCCGGGCGCGCCTTCCAGCAGCAGCGGCTTGCCGAGCCGTATGGCCAGGAAGATGGCGGTGGCCAGGCTGTCGTCGGCGAGGTAGCGCGATCCAGCGAGGTGGCGTGCCACCGCCTCCGGCGAGGTCGCGACAGTCTCGGCATTCGGCTCCTGCATGTCGTCCTCAGTTCGCCGCTTGCGCCTTCAGCGCGCGCAATATGCGCTCCGGTGTGATCGGCAGCGTGTCGATGCGCACGCCGACGGCGTCGAAGACGGCATTGGCAACCGCGGGGATCTGCGGGTTCGCGCACATTTCGCCCGGTCCTTTGGCACCGTAAGGACCATCCGCCGACGGCCGCTCCAGCACGATGATCTCGGTTTGGGCGAGATCGCCCGGTCCCGGCATCAGATACTGGTTGAAGTCGGTGCCGCCATGGTCGCGGTTGGGATAATAGGGCTCGGTCGTTTCGTAGAGCGCGTGGCTGATGCCCATCCAGGAACCGCCGACCAGTTGCTGCTCGACCATTTTCGGGTTCAGCGCGCGGCCGATCTCAAAGACGTTCTTCACGGTCAGCACCGTAACCTCGCCCGTCTCGTCATCGACCTCGACTTCGGCCACCGTGCAGGCATGGGCGTAGCAGGTCGACGGCTTCATCGCGCCGGTCTCTTTCTCCGGATAGGAGCGCGGGATCAGGAACATGCCGCGCCCGGATATCGAGCGCCCGCGCTTGAAATGCGCCGACAAGGCGACATCGAAGATCGAGATCGACTTTTGCGGCGCGCCCTTGACCAGAATATTGCCCTGGCCGTCAGTCTCAAGGTCGGAAGCGTTGACCTCCAGCTCTTCCGCCGCCACTTCCAACATCACCTGGCGCGCTTCCTTGGCCGCCTGGATGACGGCATTGCCGGCGCGGTGGGTGCCGCGCGAGGCGAAGGTACCCATGCAGTGCGGGCCGGTGTCGGTGTCGGCGGTGTCGATGGTGACCCGGTCGGTCGGCACGCCGATGGTCTCGGCGCAGATCTGCGCCATGATCTGCTTCAGGCCCTGGCCGAGATCGACCGACGAAAGTGTGACGATAAAATTGCCGGTCGGCGTCGAATGCACCAGCGCCTGCGTCGGGTCGCCGCCAAGGTTCATGCCCGTCGGGTAGTTGATCGCGGCGACGCCGCGTCCGCGCCTTATCGCCATCTCAAGCTCCCTTCGTGTAGGAGGACATCGCCATATACTTCTCCGCCACCGGCCAGTTGGCGGCGCGCGACGCCTCCTGCATGCACTCGATCAGCGCCGCTCCTTCGGTCGGCTGGCGATGCGCCTTCATGTCGCCATCGCGATAGGCGTTGATGAAGCGGAATTCGAGCGGGTCCATGCCGATCAGCCGCGCCAGCTTGTCCATCTGCACCTCAAGCGCGAAGTCGCCGATGGTGACGCCGAAGCCGCGCATGGCGGAGGAGGGGGTGCGGTTGGTGTAGACGCAATAAGTGTCGATCCAGACATTGGGAATGGTGTAGGGCCCGGGATAGTGCGCCGCTCCCTTCTGCGCGCCATAAGGCGAGTGGCGCGAATAGGCGCCGGCATCGGTATAGCCGGTCACCTTGCGAGCCACGATGCGGCCATCGTTCATCACGCCATCCTTGATGATTATCTTTTCGGCGGCGCGCGGCGAGGAGATCTGCATCTCCTCCTCGCGGCTATAGACGAAACAGACTGGGCGTCCGGTTTGTTTAGCGCCAAGAATGGCGATCGGCTCGACGATGACGTCGACCTTGCCGCCGAAGCCGCCGCCGACAGTGCCGCCGACGAAATGCAGTTTTGAGCCGGGCATCTGCAGGATGATCGAGGCGTTGTCGAGGGTGAAGAACATCGCCTGGGTGTTGGTGTAGCAGGTGAAGCGGTCATTGCCTTCGGGCACCACGACGCAACCGGTGGTCTCGGTCGGCGCATGCTCGATGGGCGAGGATTGATAACTCTGTTCGAGGATGTGGTCGGCGCCGGCGAAGCTCGCCTCGACATCGCCGAAGCGCACCTTGCGGCATTCGCCGCTGTCATAGAGATAATAGTTCTGGCCGTGATATTCGTTGACCAAAGGCGCGCCAGGCTTCAGCGCTTCTTCCATGTCGAAGACGGCCGGCAGCACCTCGTAGTCGACCTTGACCTTGGCTGCCGCTTCCTGAGCCGCGCGCTCGGTCTCGGCCAGCACCGCCACCACCGCCTCGCCCTTCCAGCGTACCTTGCCGTCGGCCAGCACCGTCTCGTCTTCCGGTCCGACCTGGATCAGGATCAGGATGGTGTAGACATTGTGCGGCACATCCTTGGCGGTGAGGATTTTCACCACGCCGGGATGCTTCTCCGCTTCGGAAGTGTCGATCGAACGGATGCGGGCATGGTGGTGCGGACTGCGCACCATTTTCAGGTGAAGCATATTCGGGAAGTTGCGGTCGGCGAAATAGGCGGTCTTGCCCGTCACATGGCCCGGCGAATCCAGCCGCGGCCGCCCATGGCCGATCTCGTGCAGGCCGTCCTTGCGCTGATCGGCGAAATAGTTTTTGCGCAGTTCCATTCTTTTGGTCCTTAGGCCGCGTTCTGCGAATTGGCTCGGGCCGCGGTCAGCACCGCCTGGATGATCGGCTCGTAGCCGGTGCAGCGGCAGATGTTGCCGGACAGCGCCTCGATCACATCCTCGCGGCTCGGATTGGGCGTGTGGTCGAGCAGCACCTTGGCGGCCATGATCATGCCCGGCGTGCAGAAGCCGCATTGCGTGGCGAAGGCGTCGAGGAAGGCACGCTGCAGCGGATGCAGGACGCCGGCCTCAGCGAGGCCCGATGTGGTGCGGATGTCGGCGCCGCTGCAGGTCTCGGCCACGGTCAGGCAAGAGAGCCGGAGTTCGCCGTCGATGATCACCGAGCAGGCGCCGCAGGTGCCCTGGTGGCAGCCGCCCTTGGGCGAGGTGTCGCCGATCTTGTCGCGCAGCGCGTGCAGCAGCGTCGTGCCGCTGTCGACAAATTCGGCCTTCTCCGAGCCGTTGAGCGTGAACTGAACCGGAACCTTTGCCATGTTTTCCTCCCAGCGCGCCTGCCCGATTGATCGGACAGACGCGCGCCCCCCAAGCGGTGGTTAAGTAAGCAGCAGCCGGCCGAGATGGACCGGGAGAACCTCGGCGCGATACCAGGCGCTGGCGATCGGATCGGTGATTGGCGAAGTGCCTTCACCGGCTGCAGCCAGCGCCGCTGCGACGCCGTCCTGGTCAAGCCTGCTGCCGATCAGTGCCTTTTCCGCAGCGCGGGCGCGCATCGGCCGGTCTGCCATGCAGCCGAGCGCGATCCGCGCCGAGGAGACAGTGCCGTCGCCGGCCTGTTCGAGAACAGCGGCGATGCTGAGCACCGAGACGCCCTTCGGCTTGACCCGCGACACTTTCAGGAAGCGGAAATTCTCGGCCTTCGGCAACGCGAAGGCGACTGATGTGACGATGGCGCGGCTGCCGTCCCGCCAGGCCAGAAAATCCTCGATAGGCAATTCCCCATCATCGGTGGCGACCGTCGCATCCAACGCCAGCAGGGCGACAGCGAAATCACCGTAGGGCGCCGGTGCGAACAGATTGCCGCCGACAGTCGCCATATTGCGGATCGCCGGGCCGCCGACGGCGCGCGCAGCCCTGGACAGCGCCGCAAGCTCGGGATGGCGGGCGATGGCCGCCATTTTCACCGAAGCTCCGATGCGGACCTTGCCGCCGGCAACGGTGATCCCGGAGAGGGCCGGATCAGTCGAGCGGACGAGGCCGGTGACGGAGACATCGCCTTCATTGGCGGCGCGCACGACCAGCGTGCCGCCGCCGAGATAGCGGGTGCCGGGCGCCTTCAGCGCCGCGTTGGCATCCCTGACGGCCGAAAAGGTCTGGAGGGCAAGCGCCATGGCAGTCTCCCTGGTTCAGCTCTGGCCAGAAAAATGGCTCTTCAACGCATTGAAGCCACCCTGGAAGACATTGGCGGCCATGCCGGCGGCGATCTTGTCGGCCTCTTCGGGCGCCGCGTCGAAGCTCGCGGTCCATTCGGCATAGGTGCGATCGCCATCGGTCACGCGGCGCAATTGCAGCGTCGCCTTGTGATTGGTCAGCGGCTGCGGCGTCTCCAGGATGGAGTAGCTGACGCGGAAATTCGCATCGGAGAAGTCGAGCAGTTTTTCGCGGATACGCGCGCCGCTGGCGAGCTCGAAATTACGCACGCAGCCGATGGTTTCGGCGCTCTTGCCGTCTTCGATATGGCTCTTGACCATGCGCGGATGCCAGCCCGGCAGGCCGTTGAAGTCGCGGATGCGCGCCCAGACCTTTTCGACCGGCGCGTCGATGACACTGGAGACGGTGACTTCGGCCATATGATCATTCCCCTACGAATTCGATACGCAGCAGGGTAGGGCGGCGGCCGGTGCTGCGCTTATCAATGGGTCTTGCGGCCCTATCAAGGAGTCTGAAAAACGAACGGCCCGTTCAGGCCATGGCACGCGCCGCTTCGCGGTAAAGCGTCGGCGGCACGCCGACATGGTCGCGGAAGAAGCGCGAGAAATTGCCCTGGGTGGTGAAGCCGAGATTGCAGGCGACCGAGATCAGCGGTTCCTGCGACCACTGCAGCTGCCGCACGGCTTCCTCCATGCGCAGCGTGTTCCAGTAGACATTGGGCGTCAGATTGGTCTGTTCCTTGAATAAAGCAAAGAAGTGCGGCCGCGACAGGCCGACGCTGCGGGCGACGTCGTCGAACGAGATGCGTTCGCAGACATTGGCCTTCATCAGCTGGATTGCCTTGCGGACGCGGAAATCCTGCATTGTGTTGACCCGGATCCGCGCCTCCTGCGGCGCCGAGGCGTCGGCGGCGTCGAGCAGGCTATCGATGAAGCGCTCGATCTCGTAATTGGCGACGTCGTCGATGCTTTCATTATCGCTCAAATGGTCGAGCAGGTTGGCGGCGGCCTGGTGCAGCCAGGGTTCGAGCGTGATCGCAGCCTGTGCAAACAACGGCGCCGACGAAGGCAGGTCGCGGCGCCGGCGCGCCCAATCCGGATCGATGTAGAAAGCGAGGAACAGGCCGGGCCTGCCGTTCTGCGACAGAATGTGGCTGTGCGGCTGGTAGGAATTGATGCCGGCGGCGGTGCCGGGACCCAGCGGCACCGTCTCGCGGCCGACGGTCATCTCGCCGGCCGTGCCCTCCAGCCAGATGATGATGTGGGCCTCGACATGCGCATGGGTGACGAAGTCGCTGGCGACATTCAGGACAGAAACATGTCCGAACCGGCCCCAATAGAGCCTGATCGCGTCCGTCATGGGTTATACCTCCCGCAGACGACTGGCCTCCCTTCGCCTGCGACGGGATTGTGCGGCTGAGTTCGGGCTCGCGTCAAGGCGCGGGGCGAAAGCCGCTGTGTGCTGCCGGCCGTAGTGGTGGATTTTCAGACTGAGCGATAGGGTTTCCCGTCAAACCGAAGCCGTCATGCCGCCGTCGACATAAAGCGTATGGCCGTTGACGAAGGATGAGGCGTCGGAGGCGAGGAACACGGCGGCGCCGATCAGTTCGTCGACATACCCCCAGCGGCCAGCCGGCGTGCGCTTTTCCAGCCAGGCGGAGAATTCCTGGTTGTCGACCAGCGCCTGGTTCATCTCGGTGCGGAAATAGCCGGGGGCGATGGCATTGACCTGCAAGCCGTATTTCGCCCAGTCGGTGCACATGCCACGTGTCAAATTGCGGATTGCGCCCTTGGTGGCCGTATAGGGCGCGATGTTGGGCCGGGCGAGTTCGCTCTGCACCGAGCCGATGTTGATGATCTTGCCCTTGCCGCGCGCGATCATATTGCAGGCGACCGCCTTGCCGGCATGGAAGGCGCCGGAGACATTGGTCTTGAACAGCCGCTCCCACTGCTCCTCGGGAAAGTCCTCGAGCGGGGCGCGAAACTGCACGCCGGCATTGTTGATTAGGATATCGATGGCGCCGATCTCGGCTTCGATGCGGGCGACATCGGCATCGACCGCGCGAGAATCCGTCACGTCGAAGGTCGAGGGGTGCGCTTTGAAGCCGGCATCGCGCAAGCCGGCGACGGCACCGGCAACCTTGCCGGCATCGCGGCCGTTGAGTACGACACTTGCGCCATGCTCGGCAAGGCCGCGCGCCAGCGCCAGGCCGATGCCTTGGCCGGAGCCCGTAATCAGCGCCAGCCGGCCGTTGAGGTCGAACAGGGATTTCGATGTCAAAGCAACGGTTTCCAGCCGAAAGATTCAGTCCAAAAACATTCAGTCATTGCGCCTGAAGTTGCGGATCCGGTCGAACAGCACCGCGAGCAGGATGGCGCCGCCGATGAACACGCCTTGCCAGAAAGCATTGATGCCGAGCAGACCAAGGCTGTTGCGGATCACTTCGATGAGCGCGGCACCGACAATGGCGCCGAAAGCGGTGCCGACGCCGCCGGCGAGATTGGCGCCGCCGATCACGGTGGCGGCGATGACCTGCAGTTCCATGCCGGTTCCGAGATTGGTGGTGACGGCGCCAAGCCATCCGGTCTGGATGATGCCGGCAATGCCCGCCGCCAGCGCCGAGATCATATAGACGGCGACCTTGATCTGCTTTACCGGAACGCCGGTCAGCGTCGCCGCGTGCTCATTGCCGCCAATGGCGAAGATGTGGCGGCCAAACTTGGTCCAGCGCAGCGTGAAGCCGGTGATCAGCGCCAAAAGGATCATGTAGAGCACCGGATTGGCGATGCCGAACACCCAGGCACCGCCGCCCAGCGCCAGAAGCTTGTCGTGATCGGGGCCGAACTGGAAGACGACGGTGTTGTTGGAGGCGACCATGGCGAGGCTGCGGGCAATCGACAGCATACCGAGCGTCACCACGAAGGGTGGAAAGCCGAGATAGGCGATCATGATGCCGTTGAAGGCGCCTATGGCGAGCGCGGTGGCGATCGAGGCGAGGATGCCGACTTCTATGGAGTAGCCGGCATGCATGGTGACGGCCAGCACCATCGACGACAGGCAGAGCACCGAACCGACCGACAGGTCGATGCCGCCGGTGATGATGACGAAGGTCATGCCGAGCGCGATGATGGCGACGAAGGTGATGTTGCGGGTGATGTTGTAAAGGTTCTTCGACGTGGCGAAGGCGTCGGTGGCAAAAGACAGGAACAGGCAGGCCAGGATGACCGCGATCACCACCCAGAAGGTCTGGCTGGCAAACAGTCTTGCCGGCAAGGATTGTTGTTTTTGTTCGATCGGCTGGTCAATTGTCAGTGCCATCGTCGACCTTCATGTGCTGTGCGTGGTGAAATTCGCTGAGATCAAACCTGTTCGATGGCGCCGGTGATCAGCCCGGTGACTTCCTCGGGCGAACTTGACGCAATCGTCTTGTCGGCGACCTTGCGGCCGCGCCGCATGACGATGACGCGGTCGGCGACGGTGAACACGTCAGGCATGCGGTGGCTGATCAGCACCACTGCGATGCCTTGGTCGCGCAAATGGCGGATCAGGTTCAGCACTTCGGCGACCTGGCGCACCGAGATCGCGGCCGTCGGTTCGTCCATCAACACGATCTTGGCCTGCGACAGCATGGTGCGGGCAATCGCTACTGCCTGGCGCTGGCCGCCCGACATCTGCTTGACGAGGTCGCGCGGACGGGTCTCGGACTTCAACTCGGCGAAGAGCTGGCCGGCGCGCTTGTACATGGCGGCATAGTCGAGGATGCGTAAAGGGCCGAGGCCGCGGCGCAATTCACGGCCGAGATAGACATTGGCGGCGGCGGTCAGATTGTTGCACAGCGCCAGGTCCTGGTGGACGATCTCGATGCCGTGCTGGCGAGCTTCCGCCGGCTTGTGCAGGATCAACTCCTTGCCGTCCATGCGCATGACGCCATGGCTGGGGCGGAAATTGCCGGCGATCATCTTGACCAGTGTCGACTTGCCGGCGCCGTTGTCGCCCATCAGGCCGACCACCTGTCCGGGCTCGATCGACAGCGATACGTCGTTGACCGCCTGGATGGCGCCGAAATGCCTCGAGATATTGGTGAGTTCGAGAACCGCCACCAGTCTTTGCCTCCCCGTGTTTTGCGACCCGCTGCTGTTCCCGGCGTGAATGCCGGCGCTGCTTTGGCCCCGCTCTCCCCATCTCCTCCCGGAAACAGCGTCAGCGTTCTTTTACGCAAAAGCCGGCGCTCGTCAATCAATTGTCGGACGAATTGAAGCGTTGGTCATCCAAAAATCCGTTTTGTAGGACAAATAGCATTGACGTTGGCCGCAAGCCGATATTAGCTAAGCGTCGGAGGAGATTATGCCGATGCCGCTGGCGGTTAGCCGGGCGGAATCGGCGGAGGTTATCGGTCGAGGTTGCGGCGCCACCCATGTGTTGAGCCGGGCCAATGCCGCATCTGGAAATGCTTATCGATCTGTCTTGGCGACACGAGTGCTCGTGAAACGAACCTCGGTCATTAAGCATCCGGTCGATCTGTGTGGCGGGCACGCCGTGTCCGTCTGTTTCAAGGGAGGACTGACATGAGGAAAACACTTTTGCTCGCCGCCGTCGCCGCCATGGCGCTGGGCGCCGGGCCGGCTTTGGCCAAGAAACAGCTCGTCATCGTGGTGAAGGGTCTCGACAATCCATTCTTCGAAGCCATCCACCAGGGTTGCGAGAAATGGAACAAGGAAAATGCCAGCTCGGAATATGAATGCTTCTACACCGGCCCGGCGTCGACCTCGGACGAGGCCGGCGAGGCGCAGATCGTTCAGGACATGCTGAGCAAGGCCGACACGGTGGCAATGGCGATTTCGCCATCCAACGCGCCGCTGATCGCTCAGACGATCAAGACCGCCAATCCGACGATCCCGATCATGACGCTCGACGCCGATCTCAGCAAGGAAGATGCCGCGCTGCGCAAGACCTATCTCGGGACCGACAACTATTTGATGGGTCACAAGATCGGCGAGTACATCAAGAAGGGCAAGCCGAACGGCGGCACGATCTGTACCATCGAAGGCAATCCCGCGGCCGACAACATCCTGCGCCGGGCGCAGGGCATGCGTGACGCGCTGTCGGGCAAGGAAGGCCTGGCGGCACTTGCCGGCGAAGGCGGCTGGACCGAAGTTGCCGGTTGCCCGGTGTTCACCAATGACGACGGCGCCAAGGGCGTGCAGGCGATGACCGACATCCTCGCCGCCAATCCCAAGCTCGACGCCTTCGGCATCATGGGCGGCTGGCCGCTGTTTGGCGCACCGCAGCCCTATCGCGACCTGTTCGGGCCGCTCAAGGACCGCATCGCCAGCAACGACTTCGTCATTGGCGCCGCCGATACGATCGGCGATGAAGTGGCGATCGCCCGTGACGGCCTTGTGACCGCTCTGGTCGGTCAGCGGCCGTTCGAAATGGGCTACAAGGCACCATCGGTGATGATCGACCTGGTCGAAGGCAAGGCGGTCGCCGATCCGGTGTTCACCGGCCTCGACGAATGCACCAAGGACACGGTCGACACCTGCATCCAGAAGTAGGTTCTCGATTTCGGGGCGCCCTTTGACGGGCGCCCCGTCTCTTCCCGGACGGACGCAACGGTTGGGGCAGCAGGCTCCGGCTTTGACACGCCTGTAGTTTGGATTTTCGGCAACGAGATCGGCGCGCCGTGCAGGTTCGGACCATTCCGGACGCAGACGGCCGACGCATTGGAACGTGAATGCCGGACGAGAAATCAAAGAAGCGAGCCGAGCGGGCCAAGGCACAAACCAGCCTCGGTCCGGCTGTCATGCGCAGGGCCGGTGCCGCGCATTTTCCGGGAGCGAGCGTCCATGTCTCGCTGGCCGGCGAGATTGGCCTCAGGATCGTGCGCGGCGACTATCCGCCCGGCACCATTCTGCCCAACGAGGCCAAATGGGCCGAGACCTTCGATGTCAGTCGTTCGGCGGTGCGCGAAGCCATCAAGATGCTGATGGCCAAAAGCCTGCTGGCTTCACGGCCCAAGATCGGCAGCTGGGTCGAGCCCAGGGAACGCTGGAACCTGCTCGACCGCGATGTGCTGGCCTGGTACGCGACCGGGCCGGACCGGGAGGCCTTCCTGCGCACGGTGCAGGAGTTCCGTCACATCATCGAGCCGGAAGCGTCGGCCTTTGCCGCCACGCGGCGCAGCGACGAGCAGATGGACGAGATCAGCCAGGCCTGTCGTGAGATGGGCGAGGCTCTGAACCTGCAGGAGCGTATCCGCGCCGATACGCGTTTTCACCTCGCCATACTGCGCGCCTCGGGCAACGATCTGCTGGTGCCGCTTGGCGTTCTGATCGAGTCGGCGCTCGATCATCTCTTTGTCTTCGTCACACGCGAGACCAGCGATCAGCGGCGGGCGCAGGCGCTGCATGAGGCGATCGAGAAGAACATCCGCCTCCAGCGTCCTGCGGCCGCGCGCAATGCGGTGCACAAACTGCTCGCCAACACCGACGATGTTATCGGCCGGTCGAGGCGCTGACACAGGCTTTTCGCCACCTCAAATCGTCTGCTTCTTGCCATCCTTGCTGGGCATCAGGTCGACGCCGTTGACCTTGCCGACATATGTCGCCAGCATCGGCACGAATTGTTCGGCCGGGCCAGTGGCATGGGCACCGGCGAAGGAGTTCTTGGTGGCGTTGCCGAGCGGGTTGGCGATGCCGGCCGCACCCGCCATCGATTCCAGATAGGTCAGGTCCTTGAAGGCGTTGGCGATGGTGAATTTATGTGCGTCGCGGTCGCCCTCCAGCGTCCAGCGCATGAAGGTCTGGTAGAAGCCGCAATCCATGCGGCCGTTGCGGATGACGCTGTCGAAACGCGGTGGCGAGATGCCGACCTTTTCGGCCAGCGCCAGCGCCTCGGAATAGATCGCGGCATAGCCCAGCGAGATGAAGTTGTTGAGCAGCTTCATGCGGTGGCCGTCACCGGTGTCGCCAATATGGACGATGCGGCCGGCCCAGGTCTCGATGACCGGCTTCACACGGGCAAACAGCGCGTCGGGCGCGCCGACCATGGCGTCGAGCGTGCCTTCCCAGGCTTCCTTCGGGGTGCGGCTAAGCGGTGCATCGACGAAGTCGACGCCGATCTCCTTCAGTTCCGCGGCCAGCGCCACGGTCGAGACCGGATCGGCGGTCGAGCAATCGACGACAACCGAGCCTCTTTTCAGGCCCTCCTTGAGGCCGCCGGGGCCACGGATGATGGCTTCGACCTCGCGCGAGCCGGTGACGCAGATGAAGACGATATCGGATGCCGCTGCCACCTCACGCGAGGTGGCCACTTCCTTCGCACCGCGGCCAGCCAAGTCTTCCGCCGGCTTGCGGTTCTTGCGGCCGAGGAAGGTCAGGCTATAGCCCTTGTCGACGATGTTCTTGGCAATACCGTGCCCCATCAGGCCAAGGCCGATAAAGCCGATCTTTTCGCTCGCGGCGGTCGTGGTCATGTCTTGAAGTCCTGTTGCGATGATTGATATTGGGCGGCGCCGTCTTGCGGGCGAGGGTGGTTGCAGAATGCCATATTGTCTGACAATACACAGAAATCCTAGGCATTGGAGACGAAAATGACGAAGCGGATCATGTTCACCGGCGGCAGCGGCAAGGCCGGTCGCCATGTCGTGCAATATCTGGTCGAACAGGGCTGCCAGGTGCTCAACATCGACACCAAGCCGCTCGACAATCCCAAGGTACGCACGCTGATCACCGACATCACCGACAGCGGCCAGGTGTTCAACGCGCTGTCGAGCTATATGGGCCTGCATGAATTCGATCCGTCGCTGCGCCCGCAGCCGGTCGATGCCGTGGTGCATTTCGCCGCCATACCGCGCATCATGATCACGACCGACAATGAGGTGTTCCGCATCAATGCGATGGGCACCTACAACGTCATCGAGGCGGCGGTGAAGCTCGGCATCCCGAAGGTGGTGATCGCGTCCAGCGAGACCACCTATGGCGTGGTGTTCGCCAACGAGCCGCGCGATCCCAAATATTTCCCACTCGACGAAGAATACGACGTCGATCCGATGGACAGCTATGCTCTGTCCAAGGTCGTCAACGAGCACACGGCGCGCGCCTTTGCGCAGCGCAACGGCACCGATATCTATGCCTTGCGCATCGGCAACGTCATCGAGCCGCACGAATATTCGCTGTTTCCGAAGTGGTTTGCCGATCCGGGCTTTCGCAAGCGCATCGCCTGGAGCTATGTCGACGCGCGCGATCTCGGCCAGATCGCGCTGCGCGCCGTTGAAACGGACGGGCTCGGCTTCCAGGTGTTCAACGCCGCCAATGACGACACCTCGTCCGACCTGCCGACAGCGGAACTGTTGAAGCGGTTTTATCCCGACGTGCCGGTCAAGACGAAGCTCGGCGAATATGAAACGCTGCTTTCCAACCGCAAGGCCAGGGACATGCTCGGCTTCCGTCCCGAGCACAGCTGGCGCAAATACGTCAAATAGGTCTGGCAAATTGGGCTTTGGGGCAGGTTGTAACCTGATCTGTGCACAGCCACAGGCTTTGCCGCCTGCGCCCGGCCCTCTGCTTGACAGCTTTCGAAATCCGGACTTTGTGGACGCATGAGGGACGGAAAGCCGAATAAGGGAACGAAGCCTGAAAAGGCGGCATCCGCCGAGCGCCCGGCGACCCTTCGCCGGGCTGACGCGACCCGGATGCCCGGCACCAGCGTGCATGCCTCGCTGGCCAGCGAAATCGGGCTTCGGATCGTGCGCGGCGACTATCCGCCGGGCACCATCCTGCCCAATGAAGCCAAATGGTCCGAAACCTTCAACGTCAGCCGCTCGGCGGTGCGTGAGGCGATCAAGATGCTGATGGCCAAAAGCCTTCTGGCATCACGCCCTAAAATCGGCAGCTGGGTGGAGCCCAGGGAGCGCTGGAACCTGCTCGATCGCGATGTGCTCGCCTGGTACGCGACCGCGCCCGACCGTGAAGTGTTCCTGAAGACGGTGCAGGAATTCCGCCACATCATAGAGCCGGAAGCGACTGCCTTCGCCGCCATGCGACGCACCGAGGAGCAGATGGCCGAGATCAGCCAGGCCTGCCGCGAGATGGGCGAGGCGCCGAGCCTGCAGGAGCGCACGCGCGCCGACACACGTTTCCATCTGGCCATCCTGCGTGCCTCCGGCAACGATCTTCTGGTGCCGCTCGGCGTGCTGATCGAATCCGCCTTCGATCATCTGTTCACCTATACGACGCGCGAACTCGACGATCTGCAGCATGCACAGCAACTGCACGAGGCGATCGAGAAGGCCATCCGCCTGCAGCGGCCGGAGGCGGCCCGCAACGCGGTGCGCAAGCTGCTCGCCAATACAGACGGCGTCATCAACACCCGGTAGGATATGCTGATATTCAGGTGAGGCCGGCCTGCAAACGCCGGCTTTCTGCGCTTCCGGTGCTCACTTACTTAAGTACGCTCCGCTCCGGTTCTCGAAATCCAACGTTTTCGGCGCGGCCTGACCTGAATCTCAACACATCCTGCGAGCGCTCAGCCGGCCTGCGAAGTGGCCAGGTGCTGCCTGGTCAGCGCGACCAGCAGCGCCTGGTCGCGGGCGGCGTGCTCGGGGCGGTTGACCACCTCGTCGCCATTGACGATCGCACCCCAGAAGCCGCGCAGTTCCTCGACGAAGGCTTCGCCGTAGCCGGCACGCAGATCCCTTGTCGACAGTGTGTGGCCGTCCGAGGTCTTCACAGTCAGCCGGGTCGGATGATGGTTGAGCCAGGGCGAGGGGAATTCGAGCTCAAGGCTGGCATCGTCGAAGAAGAGCGTGATGCGTTCCTTGTAGTCGGCGAGCTTCGGCACGGTGAGATGCGTCATCGTCCACAGCGCCTGGCCGTCGAGCAGTTTTACCGCGCCCTGGCCGCCATCGCCATTGGCGAAGATCTGCGCGCCGACAACCTCGCCCTCCGGCACGCTGAGCGCGTCGAGCAGGCCGTGCACGGCATTCACATCGTGAATCAAGGCGGAGCTGTAAGCGCCGGTAAACCCACGGAAAGCCAGATCGGTCATGGGCTGGCCGATGGCGCGCTCGACCTGTTGTTTCTGCCTGGCTTGCGCGGCGGCAATCAGTTCCTCGGGAATGTCGTTGCCGCGCTTGTAGCGCTGGTGGGCGATGAACGGCCAGGCATCGGGATCGTTGACCTCGACCGAGACGGACCGCAACGTCTTTGCCGTGCCGGGCAGCGAGGCCAGCGCCAGCCGGTAGCTCGGATCGAAGCGCTTCATATAGCCGACCTGCATGACCTTGCCGGCCTTGTCGCGCGCGGCGATGATCTCGGCGATTTCCGCCGGGGAATAGCAGAGCGGCTTTTCGCAGAAGACATGCAGGCCGCGCCCGAGTGCGGCCAGTACCTGCTCGTGATGCAGCGGGTCGGGCGAGCCGATGACGACGGCGTCGAGCTTCTGGCCGAACAGTTGCTCCGGCGTTTCGAAATTGGCGATGCCGTGAATTTCGCTGACATATTCCCGCGAAATCCTTGACGGGTCGGCAACGCCGACCAGTTCGAACAGGTCGCCGAGCCGCAACAGGTTTGGAATATGCTCGACCTGCGAAATCATGCCGGCGCCGATGACGCCGACGCGTATCCTGCTCATGCTGTTAATACTCTCTGCAAAAGTGTTCCAGGCTCAGGGTGCGGCGGCCGGCCGGTTGCCGATCTGCGCCAACAGCCCGGCAATCTCAGCTTCCACCGCCTTCAAATCCTCGCCGCCCGACATGATGGAAATCACCTCGTCGCGCGAGATCTCGGACTTGGCGTATGTACCGCGATTGCGGCCGCGGTTGAGCAGCGTGAAAGTGTCACCGACAGGGTAGGCGTGGTGGATGTTGTGGCTGATGAAGATCACGGCCAGGCCGCGCATGCGCGCCTCGATGATGAATTTCAGCACCATCGCCGCCTGATGCACGCCGAGCGCCGAGGTCGGTTCGTCCAAAATCAGCACCTTGGCGCCGAAATGCACGGCGCGTGCGATCGCCACCGACTGGCGCTCGCCGCCCGACAGCGTGCCGACGGCCTGCGTCGGGTCGCGCACGTCGATGCCGATATCGGCCATCGCCTGGCGGGCAATTGTGTTGGCGCGCTCCTTGTCGAAGCGCGAGAAGGGCAGGCGGCTTCTGGTCGGCTCGCGGCCGAGGAAGAAGTTGCGCGTGATCGACATCAGCGAGATCATGCCGAGGTCCTGGAAGACCGTCGCGACGCCGAGGTCCTGCGCGTCGCGCGGGCTGCGGAACGTGACGGGCTTGCCGTCGACGAAAATCTCGCCCTTGGTCGGCCGGTGCACGCCCGACAGAACCTTGATCAGCGTCGACTTGCCGGCGCCGTTGTCGCCCAGCAAGCAGTGCACCTCGCCGGGATAGACCTTGATGTCGATATCCTGCAGCGCGCGCACCGAGCCGAAATTGACCGATACACCACGCAATTCCATGGCTGGCTGGATGGCCGGGGATGGGTTTGGATAGGTCATTTGCCACCTCCGCGTCCGAGCGCCTTGAGGCGGATGTAGTTGTTGACGAGCACGGCCATCAAGATGACGATGCCGAGGAAGACCTTGAACCAGTCGGTGTCGATGCCGGTGTAGAAGATGCCCATCTGCACCAGGCCGAAGATCAGCGCGCCGAACAGCACGCCATAGACGGTGCCATAGCCGCCGGTGAGCAGCACGCCGCCTATGACCGCGGCGATAATTGCCTCGAATTCCTTGAGCAGGCCGCGCGTGGTGTCGGCGGAGCCGGCCTCCATCACCTGGATGGTGGCAAGCAAGGTCGCGGCACAGGCGGTGTAGATGAACAGCGCGATCTTAACCCGGTCGACCGGCACGCCGACATTGCGGGCGGCATTGAGGTCGCCGCCGGTGGCGAAGATCCAGTTGCCGTATTTGGTCTGGGTCAAGACATAGCCGGCAAGCGCTGTCAGTCCGAGCCACCAGACGATCGACATCGGAATGCCGACGACGAAGGGAATGCCGTCGGTGCGGGTGGCGATCCAACCTTGCGTGCCCATCCATTGGAAGAAGCCAGTCAGGAGATGGCCGTTGAACAGGCCCGCGGTTGCCGGGTCCGGCGCGCCGTCGAGGATGTAGGGGATCTGCGTGCGGCCGGTGACGGCGCGGGTGATGCCGATCGACAGGCCGCGCAGGATGTAGAGCGACGCCAGCGTCACGATGAAGGAGGGCAGGCGGGTCTTCACAACGATCAGGCCGTTGACGTAGCCGGTGAGGATGGCGACAGCGAAGGCGCAGGCGATGCCGCCCCACAGCGGCAAGCCCCAATATTTCACCGTCAGTCCGATGACGACGCCGGCGAAGCCGACCATCGAGCCGACGGAGAGATCGAACTCGCCGGCGATGATGAGAAGGGCTGCGGCCGTGGCGATGATGCCGAGTTCGGCTGCCAGCGTCAGGAAGGTCATCGACCCCTGTAGCGAATAGAGGTTCGACGCACCCGGCAGCAGGGCGAAGATGATGACGGTGGCGATGAGGCCGCCGGCGGCACCGGCTTCGGGCCGGCGCAGCCATTGCGTCAGCCGGCCGGTGCTGGCCAGCCGCTCGTCAGTGCCGGCAGCCCGTTTCGACGTCATGCCGAAACGGTCCTTGCCCAGTACCCCGGGGGCCGGCGCTTCTGGAGGTATCGCCTTGTCTTCCACAACAGCCATTAGGCTCCCCAATCGCTCACTTCGCAATCTCGACCAGAGACGGGGAGCGCATGGCGGCTCCCCGATCCGTTTTGGTCTTGCCTTAGCGGATGCCGTCCTTGGCGAGCGCCAGGATCGCCTTGGCCTTATCGGGCGAGTCGATGAACAGCGGACCGGTGTAGGCGTTGTTCTGCGGCCAGAAGCCATGTGTGGCATGCTCGACCAGATAGATCACCGGCAGGTATCCCATCAGATATTGCTGGGCGTCCATGCCGAAGCCCATTTCGCCGGCGACGACGGAATCCAGGACTTCGGGGCTGATGTCGAAGGTGTAGAGCTTGATCTTGCCGAACAATTCCTTCTGCCGGAAGAACGGGATCAGCGGATTGGCGGCAGTGGCGCCGAGCGCGAAGACGGCCTGGGTGTCGGGATGCGCCGACAGATAGGCCTCGGTGCGGCGCTGGATGTCGGCCGGATCGGGCGACACGGTAAGCACTTCGGTGCCGCCGCCTGACGGCTTCAGCCCATCATTCAACCCCTGGCAGCGCTGGTCGAGGCTGACATTGCCGACCTCGTGGTTGATGCAGACGACTTTGAGCGTGCCTTCCTTGGCCAGCCGCTCGCCGGCCTTCTTGCCGGAATCATATTCGGAGACTGTGCCGACGTAGAGAGAGGTGCCGAGTTCGGCGCCTTCCTTCTCGCCGGAATCCAGGACGACCATCGGAATATTGGCGGCAAGGCCGGCCTTGACCGATTTACCAAGCGCATTGGCGTCGGCAATGGAGACGGCGATGCCGTCTGGATTGGTGGCGATGGCCGCGTCGAGCAGGCGGGCCTGCTCGACCACGTCGAACACTTGCGGCGCATAATATTCGACCTTGGCGCCGGTCAGCGCCGCCGCATCGTCGACGCCGCGCTTGACCACCGACCAGTAGGGATCGGAGGCCGAGCCATGCACCACGAAGGTGATGCGGACATCCTTGGGATCCTTCAGGCCGGCCGCTTGCACGACGCCCGCCAGCATACTCATCGAGACAAGCGCGCCGAGCGCCAGTTTCAGAACAGTCTTCATGTCATTCTCCCATTGTCGTTGCAGTTCCAATTCCCTCTTTGCGCCTCGGCCGACGGATCGGCTTACGGCGCTGACCGGGTGGCCGCTTTGCGGGCCTTTGCCGGTGTCGATGCCCCGAGCCGTGCACGAAGCTCCTCGCGCAGCGGCTTCATGCCGATGATGTCGATGTCCTGCGCGCCGAGCCAGTCGCGGAAAGCCTGGTCGCGGAAGAGTTCGTATTCCTCGGTGCGGATATAGGCGGAGCGCGGCTCGATGAGTTCCAACTCGCCCGGCGCGTTGAAGTGCAGGCAAAAGAAGGTCAGGCCTTCGCGCACCCCTTCGACCAATGCCCTGTAGGCGGGCCCTATCGGCTTGGAGCGTGGACGGCCCCAGGTCGTCTGAATGGCGGCGTCGAAGATGACAAAGCCCTTGGCCCGGGCTTCAGTGACGCCGCGCTGGAACGCCGCTTCGGTGACGCCAACCAGATTGTCGTTGGGCGAATAGGCCGACAGCGTTTTGGTCAACAGCACCGGCAAGCGATATTCCAGGCCGAGCTTGATGTAGACGTCGCAAAAACTCGGGCGACAGCGCTGCCCCCATATGGGCGTCAAGATGAGTGACGTCGATGCCGGCGCGGTAGGCGGTGTCGATCTGGGCGCGAAGCTCGGTTTCCACCGCTTGCGGTGCTGCCTTGCGGCGGGTGGTCGCGACATCGGGCCAGAAATAGCCGAACTCGTCCGTCAGGCCGGCCGCGCGCGACGGCGACGTCAGCGGCCGCCATTTGTAGTGCTGCTTTTCGCTGTTCAGCGTCAGGTGGACGCCGAGATCGAGCCGGGGATCGGCGGCTGCCGCTTCGGCCATCTCAGGGAACCATGGGCACGGCACCATCACGGCGCCGGAGCTGCAGGCGCCCAGTGCGGTCAGTTCGAGGAAGGCGCTGTTGGCGCCATGGCACATGCCGACATCGTCTTCATGCAGGACGAGCTGTCGCGTCATGGACGGCCACCGTCTTGCCGGCCACCATCTTGCCGGCCACCATCTTGCCGGCACCCCGGTTTCGAGGGTCTTCCAAAGTGTGTCCCGTGCTGCATGGAACCGACCGTTTGCCCAACTGGACGCGATGGAACGCCCAATGCGGGCTTTCCGACAGGGCCACTTCAGCGAATTCGGATGGGTACGATTTTTCCGCGGGCCTGCATTCTGGAATGTCGATTTCATTCGATATGCCCACAGTCGGCGCTAAACGCCGCTCCGACGTGAGCAGGATGGCTTGGTCCGATCGCAGCGGAGTGGTTCTTTCAAACAGCGGCCGCAGGCGTACTGCTTTCATACCATCAGCGATGTGGAGACTTGCCATGTACACTGCCGGCGAAGAAGAGATCGAAGCCATTGCCAGGGTGATCCGCTCGGGTGCGCTGTTTCGCTATGGCGAGAACAGCGAGTGCAACCGCTTCGAGGCCCGCTATGCCAGGCATCTCGGCGTCGAGCATTTTGCGCTGGCCGCCAGCGGCACCTATGGGCTCGCCGCCGGCCTGATCGGCCTCGGCATCGGCCCGGGCGATGAGGTGCTGGTGCCGGCGCACACCTATATGGCGACCGCCACAGCAGTGCTGTCGGTCGGCGCCATTCCGGTCATTGTCGATATCGACGAGAGCCTGACCATCGACCCGGCCGCTCTGCGCGACGCCGTCGGCCCGGGCACCAAGGCGGTCATCCCGGTACATATGTGGGGTGCGGCCTGCAACATGAACGCCATCATGGACATCGCTAAAAAACGCGGTCTGCTCGTGCTGGAAGATGTCTGCCAGGGCATTGGCGGCGGCTATGAGGGCAAGAAGCTCGGCTCCATCGGCCATGCCGGCGCCTACTCCTTCAACTACTTCAAGAACATCACGTCGGGCGAGGGCGGCGGCATCGCCACCAGCGATCCGAAAGTGGCCGAGCGCGCGCGCTGCGCCATCGACCCCTGCCACTTCTACTGGCAGGGCCGCAGCGACAGCATCAAGCCGTTCGCCGGCATCGGCGCGCGCGCCTCGGAATTGATGGGTGCAATGCTCAATGTCCAGCTCGACCGTCTCGACGGCATCATCGAGGCGATGCGGGCGGAGAAGAAGAAGGTGCTGGCCGGCACGCGCCATCTCGGCAATCTCGGTCTGACGCCGTCGCCGATGAACAGCCCCGACGACGATTGCGCGGCGCAGGTGATGTATCTGCTGCCCAGCGAACAGGCGGCGCAGACTTTTTCGAAGACCATTCCGAGCGTCATTGCCGGCAAGACCGGCCGCCACAATTTCACTCAGTGGGACCAGGTGCTGATGCATGAGGGCGCGCATCATCCGGCGCTCAATCCGTACACGCTGCCGGAAAACAAGGGCCTGCGGCTGACCTATGCCGACGATCTCGGCAAGGGTTCTCTCGACATCCTCAACCGCACGGTGATGATCGCGACGAATCCGGCGCATGGCGACGCCGACATCGACGACATGGTCCATAACATCGATGCGGCGGCCCGTGTGGCGCTGGAGAATGCCTCGCTGGACGATGTCGAGGTGCGCAAGGCAGCGCCCGTCGATCTGCAGAAATTCGATAGTGTGAATTGAAGCGCTCAGCGCTGGATCGGCCTATTGCCGGTCCAGCCGCATGAAGGCAGCGCGCAACGCCAGCACCGCGCGCAGGATCTGGCGTTCGTCCATCGCGGCATAGCCGAGCAGCAGGCCGTGTTCCGGCTCGCTCGAATGGTAGTTGATCGAGATGCCCTGCACGTCGAGGCCCTCCTTGACGGCGGCGGCGACGACGTCGCTGTCCTTGTAGGGTCGGATAAAACTGGCCAGCAGCTGCATGCCGGAATCGTTCTCGGTCACAGTCAGCCATTCGGCCAGATGCTCCTGGCACAGCTTGACGAAATTGGCTTGCCGGCGCGCATAAAGGCGGCGCATGCGTTTCAGATGCGTGGCGAAATAGCCTTGCGTGATGAAGTCGTTGACCGTCGCCTGCAGGATCAGCGGCGCGAACTGGCCGGTGATCGAGACGGCGCGGTCGAAGGGGACCGACAGTTCGCGCGGCACGATGAGATAGCCGATGCGGAGCGCCGGGATCAGCGTCTTGCCGAAGGAGCCGATATAGACGACCCGGTCGGCGTGATCGAGGCCGCGCAGCGCCGGTACCGGCCGGCCACGGTACCGGTACTCGCCGTCATAATCATCCTCGACGATCCAGGCGCCGTGGCGCTCGGCAATGTCGAGCAGTTGCAGCCGCTCCTCGATGCGCATGATGGTGCCGAACGGCCACTGGCAGGATGGCGTCACATAGATCAGCCGCGGCGGCGGCAGCTCTGGGTCTGCGAGATGCCAACCGTGGCGATCGACCTTCAAGGGCGCGAGCTGCGCGCCGCTGGCGAGAAAGGCGCTCTTGGCGCCGAGATAGCCGGGCTCCTCCATCCAGACATGGTCGCCTTCGTCCATCAGCACGCGCGAAGCGAGGTCGAGTGCTGCCTGCGCGCCGGTGACGATGATGACCTGGTCGGCGGTGCAGTTGATGCCGCGCGACAGGCTGATGGTCGACGCAATGGCCTGGCGCAGACCGGGATGGCCGGCAAAGGAGATATAGCCGAGCAAGTTCTCGTCGCGGCTGCGTGCGTTGCGCACCAGAAGGCTCGACCAGATGGTGAAGGGGAAGGACGCGGTTTCCGGCACGCCGGGATGGAAGTTGATGACACCGGCATTGCGCGGCGGCTGCGGGCCGTTGACGATGGTCTGACCGCGCCGCGAGAGCTTTTGCGGAGCGGCAAGCCCGGCGCGCAGCGCGGCCGGCGGGCGTTTCTGCTGGATCGGCGCCACCCAGGTGCCGGACCCGGCGCGCGCCTCTATAAACCCTTCGGCGAGCAGCTGGTCGTAGGCGGCGATCACCGTGTTTCGGCCGACCTTGAGATCCTCGGCCAGCGAGCGTGTCGATGGTAGCAGCGTGTTCTGCTGGATCTGGCCGTCGAGGATGAAGCGCCGCAGGGCGCCATAGATCTGTCGGTGCATCGGTTCGTCCGAGCCGCGGTCGACCGACATGATGTCGAGGGAAAGGCGCATGTGGTCGGCCAAGCTAGTCTCCGACGAGCCTGGCTGCGCGCGCGATCTTTTCTTCGTTAAGCAGGCAAACGGTCTCGAGCACCAGCCGTCTGGTTGCGGGACGGACCTCACGGCTGTTCTTCAGCGCGCGGTGAACGGTTGCCGCGCCGAGTTCCGCCTTCTCGGCGATCTCACGGATGGTGCAAAGCCGTTCCATGCCGAGTGCCGCCTCGAATGCCATGTCGCTCCTCCATCCGCATCAAGGCATGCCTCGTCGCCAGCCTCAAGCTTGAAACGCCGGGCCGGCAACTCGGGGGCAAAAATTTCGATGCCAAGAACTGTGCGATCCGCGCCGCCAAGGGAGGGCGGCGGCGCGGATCGCCGGGCGCTTTCGCGTCGCTACCCCTACCGAGGCGCGCGCCCAACCGGCCCAACCACCAGCCCCCCGGCGGTGGTTAGGCCAAGTCTCGTATCGCGACGTCGAACCCGGCCGCGCAGGCCGATTTGAGAAGCGAAGCGTAACCTTTCGTGGCATAGGTCAAGGGGTGTGCCTTGGCCGGATCCTGCTCGGCCTCGACGACGATCCAGCCTTCGAAGCCGCGCTTGGCCAGCGGCTTCAACAGCGACAGGAAATCGACGGAACCGTCGCCGGGCACAGTGAAGATTCCTTCCATCACTGCCGCCATGAAACTCATGTCCTCGCGCCGTGCCTTCTCCAGCACGGCCGCGCGGACGTCCTTGCAATGGAAATGCACGATGCGGTCGAGATGCCGGTTCAGGAGGGAGGCCGGGTCGCCGCCTGAGAACAGACAATGGCCGGTATCGAACAGCAGGCCGACGCTCTTGCCGGTTGCGGCTATCAGCCTGTCGACCTCGTCATCGCTCTCGACGATGGTGCCCATATGGTGATGGAAAGCCATGCCGACGCCGAAGGCAGCCATGCGGTCGGCGAGTTCGGTCAGCTTCTCGCCATAGGCGGTCCATTCGCCGTCAGCGAGGCGCGGACGCTGTGAGATCGGCGCGAAAATGCCGTCATGACGGCCGCGCGAGGTGTCGGCATAGACGACGACCTTGGCGCCGAGGTCGCGCAGCAGGGTCAGATGCGAGGTGAGGGCGGCGAATTCCTCGTCGACCGTGCGGTCCAGAATGCGGCCGTCATACCAGCCGGAGACGAGCTCCAGTCCGTAAGAAGACAGGATCGGTCCAAGCTCGTCGCTTCGCCTGGGGAATTTGCCGCCGAGTTCGGTGCCGCGATAGCCGGCCTGCCTGGTTTCCGACAGGCATGTCGCGAGCGGCGTATCGCCGCCGAGTGCGGGAACATCGTCATTGCTCCAGGTGATGGGATTGATGCCGATCTTGACCGTCATGCCGCTACTTCAAAGGGCTCGGGGAAACACAAAGCCGAGGCCGGCAAACTGAGGGGAAAGAGGACCTGTCACTAGGTCCAGTTGAGGTGAATTTGGTAGAGCCAATCGGGAGCGCTAAAGCGCGTCCCGTTTGAACGGACTAAGTCGACGCGCTTAGGTCTTTGCATGTCGTTGTCTCAAAACCGGCGCCACTTTTGAGCGACATGCATTAATCCTGCTGCGGCCTTCCGAAGGCCGCGCGCAGTTCGTCCTTGGCGTCCTCGAGCACTTTCCGGCGCGCCTGCGGCAGGTTCTTGCCGGCGCGGTTGATGTAGAAATTCAGCATCGACATGGCCGACTGAAACGGCTCGGCCTTGCGGCGGTCGCTGTGCTCGGCCGAGCGCTTGAGCGAGGCCGCGATCTTCCTGGCGTCGTCGGCTTCGAAGATGTGGTCCTCGAGGTCCATCGCATCGCTGTGCTCGGTCACCTCGGCCGACCATTTCTTTTTCGCGGTCATGACAAACTCCTTCCTGTCGCAAAAACTCGGGCAGGCCGCCGCCGGTTCCCGAGAAAGTCGCCGGGCCGCTGGAGCCACGGATCATGGCCCTGTGGCGCTGCCCGTCGCGGTGAATGCGCCGATAGTGGCGACACAACGGTCGACTTCCCAGGACCGTAGACAGGAAACGCCTTGACCCCGATCGTCGCCAATCAGGCGGATAGCCCCGGCATCGACAGCAGCTACGCCTGGATGCGGCTTGCCATCTCCATGCTGCTGGCGACGATCGGTGCAGTCGGCATGTGGGCCGTCGTCGTCGTGCTGCCGGCCGTGCAGGCCGAGTTCGGCGTTGACCGCGCCGCGGCATCGATGCCCTACACCGCAACCATGGTCGGCTTCGCCGCCGGCAATGTGCTGGTTGGCCGCGCGGTCGATCGCATGGGGTATTGGATCCCGGCACTGCTATCCTCGGTGGCTCTCGCCGCCGGCCTGCTGCTCGCCGCGCTGTCGACCTCTATCCTGCAATTCACCCTTGCCCAGGGCGTGCTGATTGGTGTCGGCACATCGGTGATCTTCGGGCCGCTGATCGCCGACATCTCGCACTGGTTCAACCGTCGGCGCGGCGTCGCCGTCACAGCTGCGGCGGCTGGCAACTATCTCGCCGGAGCGCTCTGGCCAACCATCATGCCGACACTGATCAAGGCGGAAGGCTGGCGCTTCACCTATGCCGGCATCGGTGTCTTCTGCCTGGTCACCATGGTGCCGCTGGTGCTGTTGCTGCGGCGCGCTGCTCCGGCGGCGGCTGCCGCCGGTTCACCCGGAAGCCGGACAGTGCAGTCGATTTCGCTGTCTCCGGCGGCGTTACAGGTGCTGCTGATCGTTGCCGGTCTCGGCTGCTGCGTGGCGATGTCGATGCCGCAGGTGCACATCGTGGCCTATTGCATGGATCTTGGCTACGGCATTGCGCATGGCGCCGACATGCTGTCGATCATGATGGCGGCGGGCGTCGTCAGCCGGCTCGCCTCCGGCTTTGTCGCCGACCGCATCGGCGGCGTGAAAACCCTGCTTATCGGTTCCGTGCTGCAATGCCTGTCGCTTTTGTTTTACATCCCGTTCGACGGGCTTGCCTCGCTCTATGTCGTGTCGCTGGTGTTCGGCCTGTCGCAAGGCGGCATCGTGCCTTGCTATGCCATCATCGTGCGCGAATACCTGCCCGCCAGGGAGGCCGGCCAGCGTATCGGCATCGTCATGATGGCGACCATCTTCGGCATGGCGATCGGTGGCTGGATGTCGGGCTGGATCTACGACCTGACCGGCTCTTACGCCGCCGCGTTCCTCAACGGGATCGCGTGGAACTTGCTGAACATAGTGGCCATCGGGCTGCTGCTGTGGAAAGCAAAACGCAGTGCTGCCCTGATGGCTTAGGAAGGCAGGATTGCCCTGTTGCTTGACAAGGGCGATTGGCTGCGCGACGCCAGCAGGCGAGTGGGTGCGGCAGCAGCCGGTTGGCATGGTGGCAGTGGAAAAGCTGAACATGGTTTCGCAAGGGCGCAGCGGCCGGGGCCTGGCACGTGGAGGATGTCCATGACCAAGCCGCGCTCGCGTCGTGGGGGCGGCCGCCCGACCCTATCAGATGTGGCGCGCAAGGCCGGCGTCGGCGCCATCACCGTGTCGCGGGCGCTGCGCGAACCGCAACGCGTCAGCCAGGATCTGCGGCGCCAGATCCAGGCCGCCGTCGACGAACTCGGTTATGTCCCGGATCCCAATGCACGGGCGCTGGCCTCGGCGCGCGCCGATGTGTTCGGCGTGCTGGTGCCGTCGCTGACCAACAACGTCTTCGCCGAAGTGGTGCGCGGCATCTATGACAGCCTGTCGGACGGCCCGTTCCGCGTCCAGCTCGGCAACACCCATTATTCCGGCCTCGAGGAGGAGCGCCTGCTGCAGGTGTTCGCACCGCAGCGCCCGGCGGCGCTGATCGTGGCCGGCATCGACCAGACGCCGACCTCGCGAAAGCTGCTGGAGAGCGCGGGCTGCCCGGTGGTGCAGGTGATGGAGACCGGGTCCGATCCGGTCGACATGCTGGTCGGCTTCTCGCATTTTGACGGCGGCCGCACCGCGACCGAGCATCTGATCGAGGCCGGCTACCGGCGGATCGGCTTCATCGGCGCACGCATGGACCCGCGCTCGCAGCGGCGGCTTGCCGGCTATCGCGCGGCAATGGAGAAGGCCGGCCTGTTCGACCCCCGGCTGGTCACCACCACGCCGCTACTGTCCAGCGTGACGCTCGGCCGCGAGCTGCTTCGCGATGCGCTGGCCAAGATGCCGGCGCTCGACGGCGTCTTCTGCAACAATGACGACATCGCGCTCGGCGTTTTGTTCGAATGCCATAGCGCCGCGCTCAACGTGCCGAAAACAATCGGCATTGTCGGCTTCAACGACCTCGAAATGATGCAGGCGGCGTTCCCGCCGCTCACCAGTATCCGCACCCCTCGCTATGAAATCGGCCGTCGGTCTGTCGCCATGGCGCTGGCGGCGATCGCAGGACGAAGGCCTGAGCAGCGGGTCGTCGATCTCGGTTTCGAACTCAAGCCCCGCGAGAGCACCGCACGCTGAACACGCTTTGGCTGCCTCAGCAAATGGTGCTTTACACAACGTCATGGTAGCGCTACCATTTTCGTCGGGCAGACGTTTTGATGAAAGGCCGCCCCTGTTTATTATACATAAGCAACAGCTCATGCTTGTTTATTATGTATAATATGCTAGTTTCGTTTCTCGCCTGTGAAGCGGCGAGGGGGAGGGGATCGGGCCGGCTTCGGGCCCTTGAGACGTGGCGCCGGCCAGGCTGGAGGGCCTTCGGCAGGCGTGGAAACCACACCACGACAAACAGCATCAAATAAACAAGCAGCAGCAAACAAAACTACAACTGGGAGGAATATCGATGATCAAGTCACTTGTTGGTGGCATCGTTGCCGCCACTGCATTCGTCATGCTGAGTTCGTCGGCCATGGCCGACCCAGAAGTCGTCAAGGGACCGTCGGCTGAGCCGGATTGCTTTGCGCCCTGGGCGGCTGATACGCAGTTCTTCAAGTTCCCCAAGAAAGACGGCCCGTACCGCATCGCGCTCGCCAATGGCTATATCGCCAACACTTGGCGCATCCAGATGGTGCAGACCGCCAAGGCCTATGCGGCCCAGCCGGAGGTCGCCGCGAAACTGAAGGAATTCAAGGTCGTCTCGACCGGCGAGGACGTGCCGGCTCAGATTTCGGCGATCAACAACTTCATCGATTCCGGCTATGACGCGATCGTCGTCAACGCCCAGAACCCGACCGCTTTCGGGCCGGTCATCAAGCGCGCCAAGGAAGCTGGCGTCATCCTCGTCGCCTTCGACAATATTCTCGATACCAAGGACGCCATCAACGTCAATGTCGACCAGAAGGGCCTTGGCGAATTGTGGGGCAAATGGCTGGTCGGCCATGTGCCGAATGGCGGCAAGGTGCTCGAAGTGCGCGGCGTTGCCGGGACTTCCGTCGACACCGACCGTCACAACGGCATCCATGAAGCGCTCGATGCCTCCGGCAAGAAATGGGACGTCACCGAGGTGGTCGGCAAATGGGACGACGGCGTGGCACAGAAGGCCACGGCCGACGCCATTGCCACCAACGGTCCGTTCGACGGTATCACCGGGCAAGGCGGCGACACCGGCATCGTGCAGGCGATGATCGATGCCAAGCATGCTTTCGTGCCGTTCGGCGGCGAGACCGAGAACGGTTTCCGCAAGTTCTGCGCGGCACATGCCGGTGACGGGCTGAAATGCTCATCGGCTGGCACCGGTCCGGCGCAGGTCGCGGTCGCCATCAAGACGGCGATTGCCGCGCTCGAAGGCAACGTCGTGCCGCAGGCGGTGAAACTGCCACTGGCGATCGTCGAGGATCCGAACTTCAAGGCCGGTCAGGATTTCTTCCCCGACCAGTCCGACAATTTCTTTGTCGGCAATTCCTTCCCGACCTGCGGCATCAATTTCACCGCGCAGGAAATCATGGGCCAGACCAAAGCTGACCAATAGGGCTGACCAATAGGCGGCATATCCGGCGCCGCGGGATCTCCGCGGCGCCGGCCACTCGATATCCCTTGAAGTCAAACTGCCTCGGGAGGGCCGATGGACGGTGCGGTTCCGCTCTTCCGGATGGAAGGCATATCCAAGCGCTATGGTGGTGTGCGGGCGCTGGAAAAGGCCGAGCTTTCGGTCGCGTCCGGTAGCATCCACGCCATTCTCGGCGAAAACGGCGCCGGCAAATCGACGCTGATCAAGGTCATGGCGGGCGTCGTCGCGCCCGACGAAGGCCGCATGATGCTGAACGGCAGCGAGGTGACGTTCGCTTCGCCTGCTGCTGCAAACAAGTCCGGCATCGTCTGCATCTTCCAGGAGCTGTCGCTGGTTCCCGAACTCAGCGTTGCCGACAACATCGTCATCTCCGATCCGCCGAAGCGTTTCGGCATGATCGACCGCAAGGCGCAGCGCCGCATTGCCGAGGATGCGCTGGCACGCGCAGGTGCGGCCGATATCCATCCATTGGCGCTGGTCAAGGATCTTCCGCTTTCAAGAAGACAGATGGTCGAGATTGCCAAGGCATTGGCCAGGAAGCCGCGCATCCTGATCCTCGACGAGGCGACCTCGGCCCTGACCGCGACGGACGTCGCCAGGATATTCAGCGTGCTCAAGCGATTGCGCTCGGAAGGGCTGGCGCTGCTTTACATTTCGCACCGCATGAACGAGATCGCCGAGCTTGCCGACCACTGCACGGTGTTTCGCAACGGCCGCAATGTCGCCAGCTACAAGGCAGGCACAAAGAGCGACAACGAAGTCGTCGAACTGATGATCGGGCGCGAATACAGCCATATTTTCCCGCCGAAACCCGCGCGCGCCGCAGCCGCCGCCGTTCCCGTGCTGGAGGCGCGCAAGCTGTCCTGGACGGACCGGCTGGACAATGTCTCGCTGACGGTCGGGGCAGGCGAGGTCGTCGGCCTTGGCGGCCTGGACGGCCAGGGCCAGCGCGAATTGCTGCTTGCCTTTTTCGGTGTGCTGCGCGGCCTCGGCGGCCAGATCCTTATCGACGGCAAGCCTGTTTCGATCGCCAGCCCCCAAGCGGCGCGCGACGACCGCATCGGCATGGCGCTGATCCCGGAGGACCGCAAGACCGAAGGCCTGATGCTGCCGATGACGGTGCGCGAGAACCTGTCCTTTGCCGCCCTAGACCGGCTGTCCAAGGCCGGCATCATCGACCGCGCCGCCGAACAGCGGCTGATCGACGACATGGTCGGGCTGCTGGCGATCAAGACGGCCGGCCTCGACATTCCGGTCGGTGCGCTGTCGGGGGGCAACCAGCAGAAGGTGGTCATCGCCAAATGGCTGATGCGACAGCCGCGTATCATCCTGCTCAACGATCCGACGCGCGGCATCGATGTCGGCACCAAGCAGGAACTCTATCAACTGATGCGCAAGCTGGCGGATGCGGGGGCGGCGATCCTGTTCTATTCGACCGACTATGACGAACTGATCGGCTGCTGCGACCGCGTGCTGGTGCTCTATGACGGCGCGGTCAAGCGCGAGCTGGTCGGGGCCGAGATCACCGAGCGGGCGCTCATTGCAAGCGCGCTCAACATCCAGGGCGATGACGGCGGCGCGAGAGACGATGCCGGCGCAAGACAGGGAGCGGACGCGTGAAAGAGTGGCGCTACTGGCTGGCCGAGCAGCGCGGAACACTGATGGCACTCGGCATATTCATTGTCATGTTCGTCATCTACACCTCGAACCATCCGGCGGGCTTCACCGCCAATGTCGTGCAGACGGCGTCCAACAAGGGCGTGCTGCTCGCCTTCGTCGCCATGGCGCAGACACTGGTCGTGATCACCGCCGGCATCGACCTCTCCGTCGGCATGATCTTCACGCTGACCAATTGCCTCGCCTCCTGGCTGGTCATCGGCACCGGCCTCGAGACCGCTTTCGGCGTCATCGCCGTGCTCGGCACCGGGCTCCTTTGCGGAGCGATCAACGGCGCCATCGTCATCTACGGCCGCCTGCAGCCGATCGTCGCCACGATCGCCACGGGTGCGGTCTATTTCGGCATCGCGCTGCTGCTGAGGCCGTTTCCCGGCGGTTCGGTCAACGAAGGTCTCGCCGACGCGCTGACCGGGCGCCTGTTCGGCGTGGTGCCGGCCAGTCTTATCGCGCTGCTCGCCGTGGTGCTAATCGTCTGGGTGCCGTTCAGCCGCTCGGTGCTCGGGCGCGCGGCCTATGCGGCCGGCTCCTCGGAGACGGCGGCCTACATGTCCGGTGTGCCGATAAGGCGCGGCAAGTTCGCTGCCTACGCGCTCGCAGGCCTGTTGGCCGCGATCGGCGGACTGTTCCTGACCTTCTTCACCTATACCGGCGATGCAGCCTATGCCAGCGGCAACGCCTATACGCTGTTTTCGATTGCCGCCGTGGTGCTGGGCGGCGTCTCGCTGTTCGGCGGGAAAGGCAGCGCCATCGGCGCCATCTTCGGCGCGCTGGCCTTCCGCACCATCGGTGACCTGTTGTTCGTGTTCGATTTCGACCCGCTATGGCAGCCGCTGTTCCAGGGCGTGATCCTGCTGGTCGCGGTCAGCCTTGGCGCGTTTGCGCTGTTTCGGGTCCGCAACCGGCTGGAGTGGTTCCTGTGAGCGAAACGACATTGGGCGGTATCGCCGGCCGCGTGCCGAAATTCATCCGCCGCGCCGATCCGGCGGTGCTGACGGCCTTCGCCTGCATCGTGCTGTTGCTGTTCCTAGGCAGCCTCTATTCCAGGAGCTTTCTGTCGCCTGAATATCTCTTGCAGCAGCTCAAGGTGGCCTCGTTCCTCGGCGTCATCGCCACAGGCATGATGCTGGTCATCCTGCTAGGCCAAATCGACCTGTCGGTGCCGTGGGCGGTGGCGGCGGGCGCGATGATGGCGTGTGCGGCTGCCGCCTATGGCCCGATCGGTGTGGCGCTGGCCATCCCGTTCGGCATCTTTTGCGGGGTGCTGATCGGCATCGTCAACGGCTTTGGCGTCGCCTATCTGCGCATACCCTCGATGATCATCACGCTCGCCACCAACGCTGTCGCTCAAGGGCTCATGGTCGTTTATACCGGCGGCTACTCGCCACAGGATTCGGCCACCGGCGCCATGCGCTATCTTGCGACAGGTTTTACCATTCCTGGCGTGCCTAACGCCGTTATCATCTGGGCGCTGATTGGCGCTGCGATGGTGTTCGTGCTGTCCCGCACCAGCTTCGGCCGCACCGTCTACGGCATCGGCAACCGCGAGCGTGCCGCCTATCTCTCCGGCATCGATACAAGGCGCGTGGTGATGATCGCCTTCGCTATCTCAGGCGGGCTGTCCGCCTTTGGCGGAGTGCTTCTCGCCGGCTATGCCTCCAAGGCGGCGCAATCGATGGGCGATGCCTATCTCCTGCCGTCGATCGCCGCCGTGGTTCTGGGCGGCACCTCGATCCTGGGTGGCCGCGGCTCCTATCTCGGCACCGTCGCCGGTGTCATCCTGATCACGCTCCTGCAGTCCATCCTTTCGGTCATGCAGATGCCGGAGGCGGGGCGGCAGATCGTCTATGGCCTGGTCATCGTTGCCATGCTCCTGCTCTACGGCCGCGCGCCGGCAAGCCGCTGACCGTGGACGAAAAGACCGCAAAGGCGCCAATGGGCGCTACCGGCTCAGTGCCTCGGGCCATTGTGGTGATGGGCGTCGCCGGCTGCGGAAAATCGGCTGTCGGCAAAGCAATGGCAGCAGAGGAGGGGACCGTCTTTGTCGAAGGCGACAGGCTGCACCCACCCGAAAACGTCGCCCGCATGGCGAGCGGCGAGCCGCTCACAGATCAACTGCGTGAGGGCTGGCTCGATGCCATCGGCGAGCGGATCGCCGACCTGACCGGCAGCGGCCAAAGCGTGGTTGCCGCCTGCTCGGCGCTGAAGCGCAGCTACCGCGATCGTCTGCGTGGCTTCCGCCGGGATATCGATTTCATCTATCTGAAGATCGATCCCGCAACCGCCAAGCAGCGTGTCGCCAACCGCAAGGGCCATTTCATGCCGGCAAGCCTGGTCGAAAGCCAGTTCGCCATCCTTGAGCCGCCTGGCGCCGACGAGCGGGCGCTGACGGCCGACGCCACACTTCCAGTGGCTGAGATCGTCACCGCCGTTGCCAGCCTGCTGGCCGGCGCAAAATCATGAACCACCCTCGTCGGGCAAGCCGGTTTCCGGCCGTTCGGTGAACCGGTCGGCGCCGGACCAGACCATCATTTGCTCGGGATAGAGTTTCAGCGCCTCCAGCAAGCGGTCGCGCTTGAGCAATATGTACTCGGCCTGCAGCGCCATGTTCTTGGCGCCGGCTCTGGCCGCGCGCTCGCCGGCCTCTGCCGGGGCCGGCACCAGTTCGGGACTTAGGACGGCGCGGTATTGGCGGAACGGATCGGTCTCGAAGGTCGACATGGAAAACAGCGCCGCCTTGCCTCTGGCAGCGAAATTCGTTGGCGCCGAGGCGAGGTGAGTCCAGCCGCTCTCGCCAAGGCCGACTTCGGTGAATGTCGAGCCGGCATGCACGGTGTTGGTCACCAATACGACGCCGTTGCTGCCAAGGATCTTCTGGATCCGGCCGGTGACCTGGTAGGCGTCGCTGCGGTCGAACACGATCCGGCTTTTCAGGAAACGGTTCTCGACCCGAACCATCGGCGGGTTCAGGAAGCGCAAGCCGAAGGTCGAATCGGATATGCCGTGAGCCCTGACGCTGAGCTGGTGTGTCTCGATACCGGCCTCATGGAGAGCGCGTTTGCCGATGATGGTCTGTGCCGTGAACTGATCGCACCAGATGATAGCGCCGTGGCCGCGCTTCAGCGCCGCTTGCAGGCCTTCCAGGCCCTCCAGCCGGATATCAGGTGACCAGCGGCGGCCGATGAGATGCGCGGCAAGCAGCAAACGCCGGCGGTGGTTGGCGCAGAGCAAGGCCCTGAACTGCCTTTGCGCATCGATGCCATTGCCGAGCACGGCGCGCGTCGCGGCGGCGTAGCGCACGAAATCCTTGCGGATATGGCGCTTGAGGCGCAGCCCCGATATGCGGCTGCAGATCGCGGCCCACCAATTGACCGGCAGCAATGCCGCGACCCCGAGATAGAAGGCGGCCAGCAGCAGCTCGCGGAAATCCCTGTTGTTGAAGGTGCGCAACTTGCCGGCGCGGACCTGCTTGCGGCTGAAGAAGCGGACATGCTCGGCGCGTTCGGGCACCAGGATGTCGGCGATGATTTCCGTATGATAAATGACGGCGGAAGATGGTGTCCGGTCGGCTTTCCGGGATTTTCCCAACCACGGCAGCCTCATCCGATCGGTGTCCACCTGTTCTTGCGTGCGTCCGGAAATCGCTTTACTGCGTCTGCCACGGGCGCGCAATCGGCGCCGGCAAGGCCATGGTGAACGCCATTCAGGGTTCGAACTTGAAACAGGCCCTATCGGTAGCACTTCCCCAACTGGCGCCCTGGCGGCCGGCTGCGGTGGCGCTGATGGCGCCGGACCGGCCGTCCCTGAGCTTTGCCGGCCTCGCCAATCTTGTCGACAAGCTCTGCGGCGATCTCGCCAGGCGTGGCGTTGCCCGCGGCACGGCCGTCGGCATCGTCTTGCCCAACGGCCCGGAAATGGCGGCCTGTTTCCTGGCGGTCTCGGCGTTGGCGACGGCGGCGCCGCTCAATCCGGCTTACGGCGAAGACGAATTCCGCTTCTATCTCGGCGATCTCGATGTGAAGCTGCTGCTGTGCGGACAAGGCATGGGCGATGCCGCGCGCAACGCCGCAAAAGGGCTCGGCATTGCCGTGCTCGACGTCGTCGTGACTGACGGCGCCAAGGCCGGCGAGTTTCTGCTGGCGGGCGACGCCGAGGTGGAGGCTGCCAGCGAGGCTCGCCTCGACGATATGCAGTTCAACGGACCCGACGATTTCGCGCTTGTCCTGCACACATCGGGAACCACGGCGCGACCGAAGATCGTCGGCTTGCGGCAGCGCAATCTGCAGGCATCGATGGCCAACATCGCCAGCACCCTGGCGCTGTCGGCAAACGATATGTGTCTCAACGTGATGCCGCTGTTCCACATTCACGGGCTGATGGCGGCGCTCAGCGCACAGCTGGCAGTCGGCGGCGCTGTTGTCTGCACGCCGGGCTTCAACCCGCTCAAATTCTACGGCTGGCTGGGCGATTTCCGGCCGAGCTGGTACAGCGCGGTGCCGACCATGCATCAGGCGATCCTGGCGCGCGCCGCCCGCAATGGCGAAACCATCGCGGCTGCGCGGCTGCGCTTCATCCGCTCGTCTTCGGCAGCGCTTCCCGACACCGTGTTCCGCGACCTCGAGCGCGTCTTCGGCTGTCCGGTGGTCGAGGCCTATGGCATGACCGAGGCGGCGCACCAGATGACATCCAACGGCCTGCCGCCGGCACGCCGCAAGCCAGGCTCGGTCGGCCTGCCTGCGGGTCCGCAGGTGACGATCCTGGACGACAAGGGGACGATCCTGCCGGCGGGTGAAAAGGGCGAGATCGCGGTGCGCGGCGCCAACATCCATGATGGCTATCTCGACAATCCGGTGGCCAATGAAGCTGCCTTCAGCGATGGCTGGTTCCGCACCGGCGACCAGGGCCTCATCGACGAGGATGGCGATCTGAAGATCACCGGGCGGCTGAAGGAGATCATCAATCGCGGCGGCGAAAAGATCTCGCCGCTCGAGGTCGACAATGTGCTGCTCGATCATCCGCTGGTGGCGCAGGCGGTGACCTTCGCCGTGCCGCACGCCATGCTCGGCGAAGAGGTGGGTGCGGCCATCGTGCTGGCCGAGGGCGCCATCGCCGATGCCGAGCAGATTCGTGATTTCGCGCGCAGCCGGATCATCGAGTTCAAGGTGCCGCGCCACATCCTGTTTCTCCAGGAGATACCCAAGGGTCCCACAGGCAAGATCCAGCGCGTCGGCCTGGCCGGCAAGCTCGGCCTGGTCTGAGGACTCTCATTTGAGCATGATCTTGTCCGAACCGGTTCCCACTTTTCGGGATCATGCTCGAATTTAGATCTGCGACGTCAGCTCGACCGGAAAATCATCATTGTCGGCGTCGCGCATGGCGGCGAGGCTGCGATTGTCCAGCACTTCGGCGATCGCCTGGCGCACTTCCAGCATCATGTGCCGGACCTGGCAGGTCGCCTCGTCGCAATCCTCGCAGCGCTGGTATTGCGTGCGGCTGGCGCAGGGTATGGGAGCGAGCGGGCCGTCCAGCACGCGCACGACGTGGCCGATCTTGATTTCGGAAGCCGGCCGGGCGAGGCGATAACCGCCTTCCTTGCCCTTGCGACTGAGGACGAAACCGGCATTGCGCAGCTCGCCCAGAATGGCATCCAGGAATTTCTTCGGGATGTTGTTGGCGATCGCGATGTCGTTGACGAATGCAAGCTGGCCGACCGGCAGGCCGGAAAGATGCACGAGGGCCTTGAGGCCGTATTTGCCTTTTTTGGTAAGCATGCCCGCTTCAGTTCATGAAAACCCCAACCACCCGCATCTGGCGGTTGTTTGTGTGCAAATCATGACGTTTCGCCTGAACAACCCGGTTTCGCGTAGAACAAGCCGCCCGATTGCACGTTGGGCACAAAGGCGTTGATTCTTTGTAACGTTTTCACCGATCGCGACAGATTCCCCCTGAAGCCGTTTGTCGGCGCGCGAAAACGAAAAAGGCGGCAAAGCGCCGGCTTTCTTGTGAGGTGAGGTCGAACGCTGCTGATATCAGCGGCTGCCATAGGTCTGGTCGAGCAGACCGCCGGCGGCGAAGTGCTCCTTCTGTACCTTGTCCCAGCCGCCGAAGACGTCTTCCACAGTCAGCAGGCGGACATCGGGGAAGTCGGCCTTGTATTTTGCCGCGACTTCAGCGTTGCGGGCGCGCAGGCCATTTTCAGCCGCGATGGTCTGGCCCTCGGGCGTGTAGAGGAAATCGAGATAGGTCTTGGCGAGGTCACGGCTGCCGTGCTCGTCGGCGACCTTGTCGACGATCGCCACCGGGAATTCGGCGAGCAGGCTGACCGTTGGCGTGACCTGTTCGAACTTGTCGTTGCCATACTCCTTGCGGATGCCGCGCGTTTCCGACTCGAAGGTGATCAGCACGTCGCCGATCTCGCGTTGCACGAAGGTGGTGGTGGCGGCGCGCCCGCCGGTGTCGAAGATCGGCACGTTGTTGAACAGCTTGGTGACGAACTCCTTCACCTTGGCGTCGTCGCCCTTGAAGGCTTCCTTGGCGTAGGCGGTTGCGGCCAGATAGGTGTAGCGCGCATTGCCCGAGGTCTTGGGGTTGGGGAAGATCACCTGCACGTCGTCGCGCACGAGGTCGTTCCAGTCCTTGATGTGCTTGGGGTTGCCCGCGCGGACGAGAAAGGATGGGAGCGAATAGAAGGGCGAGGCGTTGTCGGGGAAATCCTTCTGCCAGTCGGCGGAGACGAGGCCTTTCTTGACCAGAAAGTCGATGTCGGTGACCTGGTTGAAGGTGACGACATCGGCGCCGAGGCCTTCGGCAATGGCGCGCGCCTGCGCCGAGGTGCCGGCGTGCGATTGGTCGACGGTGACGCCCGGATGGCCGGCGACGAAAGCCTTGTTCACCTGGGCGAACAATTCGCGGCCGACATCATAGGAAGCGTTGAGCAATTTGTCGGCCGACCAGGCCTGCGAAGAGGCGAGGATCAGGCCGGCGGCGGCTACGCTGAGCAAAAAACGCTTCATGAAAACAGGCTCCGATGTGCAATGCGTTGCCAGAACATAGCCGGGCCGGAGGGTGTACTGCCAGGCACACGGGGCAGACGTATGGCATTGCAGCGAAAAAGAAATCGCTGAAGCAGGTTATCGGCGAAATTTCATTCCAGCCGAAATGCCGATGCGTTGGGGTTTTCCGTGGTTTGCAATTCGAAGCCGAGTGGCATATACAAATGGCATATACAAGTGGAACAGATAGGGAGGCTGCCATGCCGCAGCACCGTCACTCAATACCACCGCCCAGGGAGGCGAAGTTGTTTCGCAACAACCGCAGTCAGGCGGTTCGCATTCCTGTCGAATTCGAGCTGCCTGGCGAGAAGGTCCTGATCAGCCGCGATGGCGACCGGCTGATCATCGAGCCGGTCCGCAAACCCGGCCTCGTCGCGCTCCTTGCCCAATGGGCGAAAGAGCCGCCGCTTGGCCCCGAAGACGATTTTCCGGATATCCGTGATGCGCCCGTCGGGCCTGAGGATATCTTTTGATGCGGTTCATGCTGGACACCAACATTCTCAGCGACATGATCCGAAACCCTGCCGGCAAGGCTGCCAGTACGGCGGTTCGCGCGGGAGACGGTGCCCTGTGCACCAGCATCGTTGTCGCCTCGGAGCTGCGTTATGGCTGCGCCCGGAAGAGATCGGCCAAGCTGCTCGCCAAGGTGGAGGAATTGCTCGCCGAGATTCCTGTGTTGCCGCTCGATGTGCCGATGGATAACGAATACGGAGCACTTCGTGCCGAGCTGGAGGCCAGAGGCCAGCCAATCGGCCACAATGATCTTTTCATTGCTGCCCATGCCTGTGTGTTGGGGACGACACTGGTGACGGCCAACACCGCTGAGTTCCGTCGGATCAAGGGCCTGACGGTCGAGAACTGGCTGGAGTAGCGCCGGATCGATGTCTATGCCGCCGGGAAAAGCTTCCAGCGCCTCGGCCTGAACGCCACCCGGCTCTTCTGCGCCGCAGGATGGTCCACAGGCAGTTCGATCTCGACGCGCTGGCGCTCGCCGCCGATTTCCAGTTCGACGCGTCTTGTGCCGGCGACGCGGCGGCTGGCGGCGACCGTGCCGGCGATGCAGCCGCTGCAGCCGTCGAGCAGTTCGATATCGTGCGGGCGGAAATACAGCGTCGCATCGCCCTCGGCTGCGTGCGGCGCCGACACGCCGATCGGACGGTCGGCGAGCCAGATCTCGCCATTCTCAACCTTGACCGGCAGCATGCTCGATTCGCCGATGAAGGAGTAGACGAAGGGCGAGTTCGGCGTGTCGTAGATCTCGTCGGCGGAGCCGACCTGCTCGATGCGGCCCTGGCTCATCACCACGACGCGGTCGGCAAGCTCGAGCGCCTCTTCCTGGTCGTGGGTGACGAAGACGGTGGTGTGGCCGGTACGGTCATGGATCTCGCGCAGCCAGCGGCGGAGTTCCCGGCGCACCTGCGCATCGAGCGCGCCGAACGGCTCGTCGAGCAACAGCACCTTGGGCTCGATGGCCATGGCCCGGGCGAGCGCCACGCGCTGGCGCTGGCCACCGGAAAGTTGCGCCGGATAGCGCCTTTCCAGGCCGGAAAGCTGAACGAGATCGAGCAGTTCGGAGGCGCGTCGGCGGATTTCGGCCGCCGGTGGTCGCGACGGTCCATGCCGGACCTTGAGGCCGAAGCCTATATTGTCGGCGACCGTCATGTGCCGGAAGAGCGCATAGTGCTGGAAGACGAAGCCGACATTGCGCTCCTGGATCGAGCGGTGCGAGGCGTCCTCGTCGCCGAAGAAGATCTTTCCGCGCGTCGGCCGCTCCAGGCCGGCGATAAGCCTCAGCAGCGTCGTCTTGCCGGAGCCGGATGGCCCAAGCAGCGCGATCAGCTCACCCGACTTGATGTCAAGCGATACGTCATGGAGGGCCGGAAACCGGTCAAACTCCTTGCGTACGTTGGCAACGCGAACTTCCATGTAGATCCCTCAGTAATTTGGTGCATGTCGTTGTCGCAAAACCGGTTCCCAGTCTTGGGCGACATGCATTTAGTCAGTGCCCGCGCGTCGCGGCGATCTCGGCGCCGTAGCGCATCTCTAGAAGTGTTTTCAAGACCAGCGTGACCAGCGCCAGGCCGGCAAGCAGCGAAGCGACGGCAAACGCGCCGACGGCGTTGTACTCGTTGTAGAGGATTTCGACATGCAACGGCATGGTGTTGGTCAGCCCGCGTATGTGGCCCGACACGACCGAGACCGCGCCGAATTCGCCCATCGAGCGGGCGTTGCATAAAAGCACGCCGTAGAGCAATCCCCATTTGACGTTGGGCAGCGTCACGTACCAGAAGGTCTGCCAGCCATTGGCGCCCAGAGAGAGCGCGGCTTCCTCGTCGCCGTTGCCCTGTTCCTGCATCAGCGGGATCAGTTCGCGGGCAACGAAGGGGAAGGTGACGAAGATGGTCGCGAGCACGATGCCGGGCACGGCGAACAAGATCTGGATGCCGTGCGCCTTCAGCCATTCACCGAACAGTCCCTGAGCGCCAAACAAAAGCACATAGACCAGGCCGGAAATGACCGGCGAGACCGAGAAGGGCAGGTCGATCAGCGTGGTTAGAAAAGCCTTGCCCTTGAACTCGAACTTGGCGATCGCCCACGCAGCCGAAATGCCGAAGACGACGTTGAGCGGCACGGCGATCACCGCCACCAGCAGCGTCAGCCGGATCGCCGAGCGCGTATCGGGATTGGACAGCGATTCCGCGTAGGCGCCAATGCCTTTCGCCAGCGCCTCGTGGAAGACGATGATCAGCGGCAGCAGCAGGAAGACGGCGAGGAAGGCGAAGGCCACCGCCATCAGCAGCAGCCGCACCGGCCGGCTTTCGGTCACCGCCGCCGACCGGCTCTCGTGATGCGGTTCGTAGGATTTGATCTCTGGGTCAGCCATAGCGCTTGCGGCTCCAGGACTGAGCGAGGTTGATGACCAGCAGCATCACGAACGACAGCAAAAGCATGATCGCCGCGATCGCGGTCGCCGCCGGATAATTATATTCCTCAAGCCGGATGACGATCAGAAGCGGTGCGATCTCCGACTTGTAGGGCAGGTTGCCCGCGATGAAGATGACCGAGCCGTATTCGCCGACCCCGCGCGCGAAGGCGAGCGAAAAGCCGGTGATGATGGCCGGCGCCAGGCCCGGAAACAGGATGCGGGTGATGATCTGGAAGCGGTTGGCGCCGAGCGTCGCGGCGGCCTCCTCCACTTCCTTGTCGATCTCCTCCATGATCGGCTGCACGGTGCGCACGACGAACGGCAGGCCGATGAAGACAAGCGCCACGACAATGCCGAGCGGCGTGTAGGCGACCTTGATGCCGAGCGGCGCCAGGAGATGGCCGATCCAGCCATTGGGCGCATAAAGAGTGGTCAGCGCAATGCCCGCGACCGCGGTCGGCAGCGCGAAGGGCAGGTCGACCATGGCGTCGACGACGCGGCGGCCGGGGAAGCGGTAGCGCACCAGCACCCAGGCGACGAGCGTGCCGAAGACGACGTTGACGGCGGCTGCGATGAAGGCTGTGCCGAAGCTGATTTCGAGTGCGTTGATGGTCCGGCGGTCGGTGGCGATCGCCCAGAAATCGGTCCAGCCGAGGGCTGCCGAGCGCCAGATCAGGCCCGACAGGGGGATGAGGATGATGAGCGTGAGGTAGGCAAGCGAGAAGCCGAGCGTCAATCCGAAACCCGGAATGACACTCGGCTGTCTGAATCGCCACCCCGCCTTGGCGGGTGCTATGGTCATGTCGTCCTGATCTAAATCCTACTGGGCCGGCTTGTAGATCTGGTCGAATATACCACCATCGCCGAAATGATAAGGCTGTGCCTTCTTCCAGCCGCCAAAAAGCGGATCGTCGATGGAGATCAGCTTGATTTCGGGCGTCTTCGGAATGTCAGCCGCATCCACCAGCTCGGGCTTGGCCGGACGATAGTGGTTCTTGGCGATGATCGTCTGGGCTTCCTTGGAATAGAGCCAGCCGAGATAGGCTTCGGCGACCTTGCGGGTGCCCTTGGCATCGACATTGGCGTCGACGATCGCCACCGGCGGCTCGGCCAGGATCGAGGTCGGGGGATAGACGATCTCGAAATTGTCGGCTCCGAATTCATTGAGCGCCAGATAGGCGTCGTTTTCCCAGCCGATCAGCACGTCGCCGATGCCCTTTTGCGCGAAGGTGACCGTCGAGCCGCGCGCACCGGTGTCGAGCACCGGAGCATTGGCGTAGAGCTTGCCGACGAATTCCTTGTTCTTGGCTTCGTCGCCGCCATCATTGGCGTTGGCATAGGCCCAGGCGGCAAGGTAGTTCCAGCGGGCACCGCCGGAGGTCTTGGGGTTCGGCGTGATCACCTGGACGCCGTCCTTGACCAGATCGCTCCAGTCGTGGATGCCCTTCGGGTTGCCCTTGCGGACCAGGAAGATGATGGTCGAGGTGTAAGGCGCCGAATTGTTTTCGAATTTCTTGCGCCAGTCCGGATTGATCTTCTTCGACTTGGTGACGATGGCGTTGATGTCGCCCTCCAGCGCCAGCGTGACCACATCGGCATCGAGGCCGTCGATCACGGCGCGGGCCTGGGCGCCCGATCCGCCATGCGATTGCTGGATGGTAACCGTCTCGCCGGTCTCGGCCTTCCAGTGTGCGACGAAGGCTTCGTCATAGGCCTTGTAGAGTTCGCGTGTCGGGTCGTAGGACACGTTCAGAATGGTCGTATCGGCAAACGCGAAACCGAGCGTGCCGAACTGGATCGATGTGGCGACCAGTGCGCCGAGCAGTTTCTTGAAATGAGGTTTGGTCATTTCCGCCTCCGTTGATGACGGCTGAACTCTATCGAATTGATAGAAATTAGATGCATTCAACGATGCATTTTTTGTCCGCTCGAAGGAAATTTTCGCCGATATTGGGTTTCGGAAGGAAATATTTTCCTCATATTGGTCTAACCCGAATCCGGCCGGTTTGACGCTATCTAGGAGCTGACAGCGCAGAAGCAAGGCCGAGCGAGGGAAGGCTCGCTGTAGCACCGGGCACTTCAGCCCGCAGTGATGGGAAAATCGAAGCGCAGTTTTGGAAACGGCTCATCCCGAAGCGTGTAGTGCCACCACTCGCGCGCATAATTCTTGAAGCCGCCGGCGCGCATGGCGTCGAGCAGCCTTTTGCGGTTTGCCGCCGCTTCTGCCGCCAATGGGCGATGTGCGGTTTCGCTTGCCGGGTCGAAACAGTCGAAGCTGGTGCCGAAACCGAGCGTGCCGGCGCCGGCCGCGCCGCAAGCGGCGGATGACTTGTTCTTGCCGTCGCTGCGGGCGATGGCGACATCGACGGTCGAGCCGCGCGAATGGGTGGACAATTCGCCGATATAGCCCTTGGCGATGAGGTCGCCGCGCTGCACCTGAGGGTGCCATTGCGGATCGGGCGGGCCGCCCTCTCTGGTCCATTTGCCCATGTCGGCAACGGCGCGGGCTGGGCGGTAGCAGTCGAAGACGACCAGCGTCAGGCCATCGGCGGCGAGCGCTTTCTGCACACCGGACAGCGCATGCGCAGCTTGCTTCGTGAGGATGCAGATTGGGGCGTCGTAGCCATCGGCCTTGCGATGCAGGAAATTTTCCAGGCCGGCATAGCGGATGTCCTGGCGGATCGAGGGATCGACATCGGCCAGGCGGACGAAGCCGGCGGGCAGGGGATCGGCGTCGGCGGGGGAGCAAGTCGAAACGAACATGGATAGGGCTAAGGCCAATCCTCGATGCAAGCGCTTCGGCACACCCCCCTCTGGGCGGGGGGGGGGGGG
>NZ_JAMYPY010000023.1:0-75073 GCF_040320605.1 Mesorhizobium sp. M0659 | reverse complement strand
TGGATCAGCCGACAGGATAATCGGACGAAGACCAAGACGCTGGGCCGCCTGGACGTATAGCAGACCACAGCCCCATGGACCGCCTTCAACCAGGATGAGTGCTCTTCTTGCCATTGGCGTTTACCCTCCGTTGCGTGCTTTGCGGCGGTCTGAGGGCAAAGACGCGTCGGCCTTTTATTCGCGCCTGAACTCAGAGTTGCGATGGATACCATCGTCAGCGATTTGCAGTTGCAAAGGTTCTGTAAACTTAGTTGAAGGATCTGTTGCAACGTTCTGGTTACCGGCGGTTTGGCACGGACCGTCTCGATGAATTTCTGGGGTTCCGATGTTCAGGGGACGCCAGTTCGCCCAGCGTGGCTGACATAGCGGGTGCTAATCTTCACCATGGATGGACCGCACAGCCGGCCTGCCCAACTTGGCTTATCTTCTCCGGCGTCGGCGAGAAACCGACAGGAGATGGCCCGCCGACATCACCTTCAATGTCGAATCCACGTCGCGCCATCAGTCTGGCGGGCGCCTGTTGATTTCCGCTGAGAGCTGACCCAGGATATTCGCCGAGAAGTGACCCGCCTGTATGTTTCGGTTTCAGGCTTTGGTCAAGGTGGATGCTTCTCCTTCTTTGTGGCAGTGGTCTCGGTCGAGCTGTTCTTGAAGCGGAAGCTGTCGTTTCCGGTCTCCAGGATATGGCAGTGATGGGTGAGCCGATCGAGCAGTTCCGTCTGTTGCCCATTCGGTGAAGCTGAGACTGGCGGTGATGACGACGCTGGTGCGCTCGTAGAGCGTGCATAGCAGATGGATGGAACAGCAGCGCACCGCCTAACGGATCACTGAAATGCAGATGATCGTGGGCCAGTCACACCTTGCGTCGTTTGGCTTAAGTTTCTCGGGTTTGGAAGAACTCAAGGAAGGAGAGCAAGGCGTGACTGCATCCTATGACTATCACATCGGCCTTGATTACCATAAAAGCTACAGCCACCTGGTGGTGCAGGACTCGGCCGGCAAGACGTTGCGGTCGGGTCGGGTGAAGAACGATCGCCAGTCGCTGGGTTCGTTTCTGCAGCGATGTGGGCAGAACTCACATGCGGTCGTGGAAGCGACCCGCAACTGGATGGTGATGTACTATTGGCTCGACGACATCTGCGACGACGTCCTGCTGGCCCATCCCTTGAAGGTGAAGGCGATCGCCGACGCCAAGATCAAGACGGACAAGATCGACGCTCCAGTGCTGGCGCACCTTCTTCGGGCCGATCTGGTTCCCGAGGCGTGGCTCCCGGAGAGAAGGCTCGAGAACTGCGCATCGCACTTCGCGAGCGCATGTTCTACCTGCGGCTGCGCACGATGGTGAAAAACCGGATCGTTACCGTGTTCGACCGCTATCCGGAGCAAACGGTGCAGTTGCGGAAGCTGGGCGATCTGTCCGGCAAGGCCGGCCGCCAGCAGGTCGCGGCGCTCAGCGTGTCGGAGATCGACCGCATCCAGATCGATCGTGGCCTCGACTTCATCAGCGACATCGACGGGCGGATCAGGCAGTCGGAAGCCACCATCCGGGCAATGACCGGGACCAACGCCAATGTAAAGCTGCTGAAGACTATCCCTGGCATCGGTGATGTCTTCGCCCGGCTGATCGACGCCGAGATCGACGATATCAGCCGCTTCCGTAGCCCAAAGAAGCTGGCCGCCTATGCCGGGCTTGTCCCCTCGACCTATTCGAGCGGAGGCAATAAGATGTAGAAGTTTGCACTTGGATCGGACAGTTGGCGTCTGAGAATGGTCCGTTTTGCCTGCCGATGGGATCAGGCAGCGATCATTTTCTCCTTTGCCAGCGGGGCCGTGTCAAGGAAGGTCTGCATGGGCGTCTTGCCGAAGCACCAGCGGCCCTGATGTGGGCGCTCCTCATTGTAACTTCTGACCCATTCATCCAGATCGGCCTGCAGCTCCTCGATCGAGCCGTAGATCTTCTTCCTGAAGGCGACCCGGTAGAACTCGTCCAGCACCGTCTTTTTTGTGGAACCGTTCAACGATGCCATTGGTCTGCGGGTTCTTGGTCTTGGTGCGGGAATGATCCACATCCTCGAGCGCCAGATAGAGCTCGTATTCGTGATGTTCGGGATTGCCGCAATATTCGGTGCCGCGGTCGGTCAGCACCCCGCTTAGCTTCACGTCGTGGGCGTCGAAGAACGGCACCACGCGGTCGTTGAGGAGATCGGCGGCGGTGATCGGCGTCTTGCGGTCATAGAGCTTGGCGAAGGCGACCTTCGAATAGGTGTCGAGGAAGGTCTGCTGATAGATGCGTCCCACCCCCTTCATGTTGTCCTGGCCGCCGCAATAGCCCGGGCATTCACTCTCGAACTCACCATGCGCCTCCTTGTCCAGCTTGGCCTTTCCAGCGCCGCCAATTGGCTCTCGGTGAGCACGATACCGTGCTGGGCCCCCTTCGCCTCCAGCGCCTTCAGCCGCTTCTTCATCGTCTCCAGATGGGGACGCTGCCACACCCCGCGCACGCCCGACGGCGAGACCGAGTGGCCGAGCTTGCGCATTTCATTGGCGCTGGGGGTTTATCCATAGGCGGGATATTCCAGCGTCAGCTCGAGGATGCTCGCCTCGATCTGCGGTGGCGTGCGGTTGGCCAACAGCGGCTTCCTGCGCGTCAGTTCCTGCAGCGCCAGTTCGCCGCCGGTCTCATAAAGCTCCTTGAAGCGGTAGAAGCTGTCGCGCGAATAGCCCATCATCTTGCAGGCCTGGCTGACATTGCCGAGCTGTTTGGCCAGCTCCAGCAGCCCCACCTTGGCGCGGATGATCTTTTGGTCCTTGGTCATGTCAGTGTCCTTTCTGACGCCGAGGCCGGGCGCTGCGAACCCTGCCCACTCCGCGCCCGGCCTCGGCTCAAGCTTCAGCCTAAGACACCGTCTGTCAGATAAAGTTTAAACTTTTACACGGTAAGATTATCAAGCAGGGCAACAAATGGCTGCGTTGGGCCTTTGTCGAGGCGGTCGCGCCGGCTGTCGCCACCGACCCGCAGTTTCGGGCCCAGTACGAGCACCTGAAGTTCAGGGGAACGAACAAAGCGCGCGTTGCGATCGCGCGCAAGCTTTTGACGATCGCCTTCGAGATCCTGCGCGACCGGCGCCCTTCGAGCGACGCGGCGCTAACATCCAACATCGAGGAAGGCGCATCGTCAATGATATCCCGGCTGGCCTGATGACAAACTAGCGAGCCCGGCACGCCGGGCTGCGCTCCTAAAGGAGAATGGGTAGCCGGGAGCCGAACGCCTCTATGTGACCGAAGCCGAAAGCGAAGCGGCATCAGGGTCACGGATTGGAGATTGGTTCAGAACCGCAGGGCAGGCTTTGCCGCCCTGCGAACGGGATAGTTTTGCAGATCGGAAGAAATGCTGGTCAAACGCAACCGAACTCGGGAAAAAACGGCAAAATTTGCTGATTCTGCCCTTGAGTTCTTTCATTGGAGCTTGTCATGACTCACCTCCGCCAGCGCATGAGCGAGGACATGGAAGTGCGCAATTTCGCGCTCACCACTCAGCTCTCCTAGCAGGTCTCGCTGTTTGCGCGTCACTTCGGCAAGTCGCCGGACTTGCTCAGGCGAGAGGATATTCGGACCTATCAGGTCTATCTGGCCAACGAGAATTTACAAGTGACGCTCGAGCGCGATTGGGTGCCTGAAGAGGTCCCCCCGCTTCCCAAGAAGCCGCAGAAGCTGCCGATCATCCTCAGTCCCGAGGAAGTTCAGCGGTTCCTCGGTTGTGTCCTCGACGTCAAACACCACGCCATCCTGACCTCCTTGCAATGCCGCCGGCTTGCGCATCTGCGACATCGTTGGCTATCCTATAGTTACGATGTTTGATTGGGGCACTTATTCAGTCCCAACGACAAGGTGTGCGGTGTGCGCCGTGACAGGTGAATTCCGGCGAGCATGCACCGCACTGAGCCTCCGGCGAGCTCGATCGTCGAGACGTCGAACGGCAGCAGCATTGCGGAGCGCTCAATTGCCGCTATCTGCTCCTGGTTCAAGGCCGCGTGGGCACGGGCCGAAAGCGCGAGGACGTGGCCCTCGCTGCCCTCTAGCTCCATGGCATTGCCGGCGAAGTTCTCGATCTGCCCGATTGAAAGCTCGATGACTTCGCGACCGGTTTCCTCCAGCCTGGCGACGATCTCCTGCCGGCGCCGAAGATCGGGAATCATCTGCGTCCCCAGTAGGACGAACTCGGTACCGATGCACATCAGCACGTTCGTGTGATAGATCGGCTTGCCGCTGCGATCGCCGGCGTCGAAGACCATCGGCTCAAAGTTGAAGTGCGTGCAAAACCGTTCGAGCGCCACTTCGTTGGTGCGGTTTGAACGTATGGCATACGCAACCCGACCGACGTGATCGAGAACCATGGCGCCAGTGCCCTCGAGATAGACATAGTCTTTCTCAAGGCCTGAGTAGTCGATGACGTCCTGGACCCGATATTCGTTCTTCAGCATCTCGATCACGTCACCGCGACGCTCTTTTTGCCGATTGGCCGAGTACATCGGATAGACGGCGACATGTCCGCCCGAGTGGGTTGAAAACCAGTTATTGGGGAATACAGAATCGGGCGTTGTGACCGCCCTATCCTCGAAGACATGGACGATGACGCCAGCAGCGGAGAGACCTTCCGCCATACGAGTCACCTCGTCGTATGCCGCGCTCGCGATCGCTGCGGCGGCATGCTTCTCGTCACTGGATTGAAACGAGTTGTCGGCGGCGGTCATCGGGTTCGGTGTGAAGTGACGCGGCCGGATCATCACGACACCCTTGGGGGCCTGTACGGACTGCCTGCTCATCACAGCGCTCCGATCTTCTGAGGCATGGGAGCGGCCTTCGCAGCGCGCAGGATCATGCCGAAGAGATCGCGCGGCTCATCGGGATTGGCAAGGAGATCAAGCTCCTCATAGAGGCCGGTGTCAAGGCGGTCGCGGACATATCGTAGCGCCGAGAAATCCTCGATGGCGATGCCGACAGAATCGAACAGCGTGATCTGACGTTCACCGGAGCGACCGGGCGCTTTGCCGGCGATGACCTGCCAGAGCTCAATAACCGGGTGGCGGCGGTCGAGTTGCTGGATTTCGCCTTCGATGTGTGTCTGAGGCGGGTACTCCGAGCGAAGGAGAATGTCTCGATGAAGTTCCGTCTTACCGGGGCAGTCGCCCCCTACGGCGTTGATATGAACGCCGGGGCCGATCATGCTGTCGGTCAGGATCGTCGCATACTGCTTGTCGGCGGTGACTGTGGTGACAATCTCAGCGCCTTCAACTGCCTCCTGCGAGGAGGAGCAAGCGTTGATCTCGAAGCCTATGCTGGCAAGGTTCTTCTGGCAGCGCATCGTAGCGGACGGATCGATGTCGTAGAGGCGAAGTTTGTCGACGCCGAGGATGGCTTTGAATGCGATCGCCTGGAATTCCGATTGGGCGCCGTTGCCAATCATCGCCATAGTACGCGCGCCGTTTGGCGCAGGATACTTTGCCGCGACAGCCGACATGGCCGCGGTCCGCGGTGCTGTGAGAATTGTTATCTCGGTCAGCAACATCGGATAGCCGTTGCCGACATCTGCGAGTACACCAGACGCAGTCACCGTCTGGCGGCCGGAGCGCGTGTTCTTGGGATGGCCGTTGACGTATTTGAAGCCGTAGGTTTCGCCGTCGCTGGTCGGCATCAACTCGATGACACCCTCGGCACTATGGGAGGCAACGCGCGGCGTTTTGTCGAAGCACTCCCAGCGCCGGAAGTCCTCTTCGATGTAGGCGGCAAGCTCGATGAGGAAGCGTTCGACACCGGTCGCCAGTACCAGCTTCATCATGTGGTCGACGCTGACGAAGGGGACGACATCGAGTTTTTCTTGCATGAGTTCAATAGCTCCTTGTGGGGCGGTCCATGATGCGGCGGCCCATCAGGCTCGCGACAAGATCGACCATGAGGATCGCGGTGCGGCCGCGCTCGTCGAGGAAGGGGTTGAGTTCGACCAGATCAAGGCCGGTCACAAGGCCGGAATCGTGCAGCATCATCCATGATCCGATGAGTTTCCCGGAAGGTAGCGCTACCGGCTCGGTCGTGCCGACCGAGGCAGCGAGATAGAGGACCATTGAAGCGTCACTCCTTTCGTGAGCTTAGCCCGTTTGCTGGCTTGGTTGCCATCTCGGCCGTGAGATGATCAGCCAAGAAGCTGGTAAGCGACGTTGCAAACGTCGTGGGGATGAGGACTGTGAACTGGTCGCGGCCATGGCGGTCGATAAGGACGCTGACATGGTGAATGGCCGTCTGGGCGAAATGTCCAACAGGGAAGGCTGCGTCGGCAAAGTCGAGAGCGGTTACACGACTGAAAAGCCCACTGACGCCGGGTCCTTCGAGCGTCAGGCACACACGCGCGTCCGAGAGATCGAGGACGGAAAGATCAATTGCGCTTTCAAAGCCAAGAGCGGTGTCCGACCGAACCAGCGCCCGGCCAGGCGCAATGCGCCAGACTGTGGTCGGCCCGCGCCGGACCGATGCACAGAACTCACCTGGCAGCGCCAGCCCCTCTGCCTGGAGCGCATCGTCTGCCTTCCTGTTGAAATCTCCCCAGCCGGCAAGCTGCGTCAGATAGCCAGAGTCTACTTGATCGATGGCGACAGCCAGGCCGTCACTGGTTGTGCCGCGTACCGGCAAAGGATGCTTTTTAGCCATTCTGACGGTGTCCTTCCGGATCAAAGAAATGATGCGGGACGACTTTTGCCTTCAATGTTTGATAGCCGACGAAGTCTATCACCTGGATTGTTTCACCAAATCGCTCAGCGCCACGCGACAGAAGTGCTAAGGCAATATGCCGTTTGAGCGCCGGAGAGTAAGTCACGGCCGACACCCATCCTTCACCGTGGCCCTTGGTGGGAGCGTTGAGCGCGAAAAGAAGGGAGCCTGCCCTGGCGCCAGAATCGCCAATGATTTCCAGCCCCACCAGCGAAGGGCGCTTCGGGTCTTCGAGAACGGGGCGCTTGCGCAGGACGGAGCCGACAAACGGCTTCATGCTGGAAGCAAACCGCTCTAGGCCTAGGTCCTTCAGGGTAGTACGCCCTTCGATTTCCGAACCGGCGATGTGGCCTTTCTCAATGCGCAGGGCGCCCATCGCCTCGAGACCGTACGGCTTGAGATGATACGGAGCACCGGTTGCGATAAGAGCCTCCCAAATCGCGCGGCCACGCTTGGCCGGCACGTAGAGCTCATACGCCAGTTCACCTGAGTAGCTCATGCGGTGCAAGCGGCAGGCCACTTCTGCGATCGTGACATGAGTGAAGTGATTGTTGGGCAGTGTCTCGTTGCCCAGCTCGGCACCTGTCAGGGTGCTCAGAACACTGCGAGATTTGGGACCTGCAATCGCGATTGCAGCCCACTGGTCAGTGACCGACGTGACATGCACCTTGAGATCGCGCCAAGCGGTCTGAAGGAGATACTCCGCCCTGGCCAGCACCTTCGCGGCGTTCGCCGTCGTGGTCGTCATGAAGTAGTCGTTATCGCCGAGACGCGCCGTTGCGCCATCGTCGAACACGAAGCCATCCTCGCGTAGCATTATGCCATAGCGCAGCCTGCCAATCGGCAGTGTCTTGAAGCCATTCACATAAACGCGGTTGAGGAATTCCGCGGCATCGGGTCCCTGCACAGCGATTTTGCCGAGCGTGGAGACATCGACGATGCCGACATGCTCGCGCACGTGCGCGGCTTCGCGAACATAGGCGTCGTTGATGTCTTCGCCCATGGCTGGATAGTACCATGGCCGCAGCCACACACCGGCGTCGATCATCTCGGCGCCATTTTCCTCATGCCAGCCATGGATGGTTGAAAGCCTAGTCGGGCGGAAATTAAGACCGTGGTCATGACCAACGATGGCGCCAATCGTGACCGGGGTATAGGGGGGGCGGAATGTGGTGGTGCCGACCGACGGGATGGTAAGGCCGCGCAATTCGGCCATACGGGCAAGGGCGTTGAGGTTCGACGTCTTTCCTTGGTCGGCTGCCATGCCGGAGGTGGTATAACGCTTGAGATGTTCGACGGAGACGAAGCCTTCAAGGTGGGCCTGATCAATATCAGCCAGCTTTACGTCGTGCTGAAAGTCCACAAACGCCTTGCCGGGAGTGCTTCCGTCCGCCCTGGTGATGACGGCCACCGGCATAAGATTGCGACCCCAGAAATCGGTCTGGCCAAACAGTGCGGGTTCCTTCCCAGTGCTTCCACCAGCTTTGTGGCCCTGCGAGAGAGAATCCCTGAGCGATGGGGAACCGACGAGCGAGCCGATACACGTGAAGGCTCCTTTCTCTGCCGGCGGCAGAAACGCGTCCAGTTCCTTCTCATATTGTGGTCTTCCGAAGCGCTGGCTCCACAGGTGCAGCGTTGGTGTCCAGCCACCGGATACGGCGACAAGATCACAAGGAACCCGTACGCCTCTGCCCGCTGCTTTACCTTCCGGAGTAACGGGTACAACATGTGCAGCTTTTACGCGTTTGCCACCCACCGCTTTTAGGACTGCGTGTCCGAGCCGCAAGTCGATCCCCGCATTCTTCGCGTTCTCACTCAGTTGTACCGGGATGTCGCGGCGTATATCGCAGATTGTTACCTTGGCACCGGAGTTTGAAAGTTCGATGGCGGCGGTGTAGGCGCTGTCATTGTTTGTTGCCACAACGATCCGCTCACCGGCAAGCACAGCATATCGGTTCAGGTAGCTTCGCACAGCTGAGGTGAGCATAACCCCGGGCAAATCATTGCCGGCGAAAACCATGGGTCGTTCGATTGCTCCGGTCGCCAGGACCGTCCTTTTGGTTCGCACAACCCAATAGTGCTGCCGCGGCAGTCCCTCCGCAGGCGCGAGGACGTGGTCCTGCACCCGCTCCACGAGGCCGAACACCTCACAGTCGTAGGCACCGAATGCAGTCGTGCGCGTCAGAACACGAACGTTGGGAAGATCGTTAAGTTCGCTATGGGCCTGAGCGAGCCAGGCATCGGAGGGCGTACCGGCCGGTTCGCTAAGAAGCGAACCGCCAAGAGCTTGGTCCTGCTCGACCAGTATGACGTTGTCGCCCTTCCGGCTCGCTGCAAGAGCAGCGGCAATTCCCGCAGGACCGGCGCCAACGATCAGGACATCGCAGAATGCATTGATTTTCTCATAGTGGTCGGGATCAGGGAGCGTCGTCGCCCGCCCCATGCCGGCCGCCTTTCGGATGAAACCCTCGCAGAACATCCAGAACTTCGTTCCGCTGAAGGGGCCGATGAAAGTCTTGTAGTAGAAACCCGCGCCGAAGAAGCGGGACATGAGCCCGGTGGCCGCTCCAATATCGAATTGCAGACTGGGCCAGGCGTTTTGCGGCGTCGACGTCAAACCGTCGAAGACTTCCACCATCGTCGCCTGCGCATTGGGTTCATGGCGATCACCATCTCGAAGGTGGACGAGAGCGTTTGTCTCTTCGACACCCGCTGCAACTAAACCGCGAGGCCGGTGATATTTGAAGCTGCGCCCGAAAATCTGCAGGCCGGCAGCAAGCAGGGCTGATGCCAACGTATCGCCGGGATGTGCCGGGAAAGACCGACCCTCAAATTGAATGCCGACCCTGCGAGAGCGATCGATCCGTCCTCCGGTTGGGAGCCGCCGCGCGGTCATACTGCGACCTCACGGGCCAGGAAAGAACCAAACATTTCGTGGGTCAGAGTATCGCGTTCAACCCGGATCCATTGTCTGCACCCGGCGACGTGATGCCAGTATTCCTTATGCGGACCGCGAGGGTTATCGCGGATGAAAACGTAGTCGTGCCAAATCTTGAAATCCGCTTCGTTCATATCGGGGCGGCGAAAGGTTGCGTCTTCGCCGTAAGTGAACTCGGTTTCGTCCCGCAGCCCGCAAACCGGGCAATGAATTCTCAGCATGATTGAACCTCAATGCGCCTTTGGATACGGGCCGGCGCCCGTCTCGTCGATCTGGTACCCGCGCTCGAAGCGTTCCAGCGTGAACTCAGCAATGTCTGGGTGCGGTTCTCCCCTGGCGATAGTCCAGGCGAAGCAATATCCGGAGGCGGGTATCGCCTTGAAGCCGCCGTAGCACCAGCCGCCGTTCAGCCAAAGGCCCTCAATGGGCATCTTGCCGATGATGGGAGAACCATCCATTGTCATATCCATGGCGCCCGCCCAATGGCGCAGAAGCCTTAGTCGCGACAGCGACGGCATCAGTGCTTTTGCGCTTTGCAGCGTGTGCTCAATGATCGGGAGCCCACCGCGCTGCGCATATGAATTGAACCCATCAACGTCGCCCCCTAGCACGAGCCCGCCCTTGTCAGACTGGCTGATGTAGAAGTGCTCCGCTCCGAAAATGATCACGTGATCAACAAGAGGCTTCAGTGGTTCGGTGACAAACGCCTGAAGGACGTGGGTTTCAATCGGCAAACGGAGCCCTGCTTTGGCTGCAAGGTGGCTAGTGTGGCCGGCAACGGCGAGCACCACCTTTTTTGCCCGGATCGAGCCGTGAGTTGTCTCAACCCCGACGATCTTTCCCTCGTCCCATAGATAGCCAGTTACCTCACACTGCTGGATAAGATCGACACCTTGTTTGTCTGCGCCCCGCGCGTAGCCCCACGCAACTGCGTCATGGCGCGCCGTGCCAGCGCGCCCCTGGTATGCTGCGCCGTATATCGGAAAGCGCGCATTTTCTGAGTAATCCAGGTAAGGGAGCCGCCTCATGACCTCAGCACGATCGAACAGTTCCGCGTCGATGCCGTTGGCGCGCATGATGTTGGTGCGGCGACGCGCGGTGTCTCCTTGCCCCGGTGAGTGGAATAGATAGTAATAACCACGCCGAGACATCATGACGTTATAGTTCAGTTCCTGGCTTAGGTTCTCCCACAGCTGCATGGAGCGTTCATAGAACATCGTGTTGCCAGGCATCATATAGTTCGAGCGGACAATGGTCGTGTTACGGCCCGTATTGCCACCGCCAAGCCACCCCTTCTCAAGGACGGCGACGTTTCGTACCCCATGCTCCTTGGCGAGGTAGTATGCGGTAGCAAGGCCGTGACCACCACCACCCACGATCACGACGTCGTAACTTGGCTTCGGCGCCGGGTCGCGCCATGCGCGCGACCAGTGTTTGTTCCCCGACAGTCCATTGCGCAGAATCGAAAGGGCGGAATAGTGGCTCATACAAACTCCTCGCAATAAGTCGTCCTCTTGTCGCATCCAAAAAGTACTTGGCGTGCTTGGGCCGTGGCCCGGCGCTAGTGTCAATGGCTAGCAGGCTGATGAAAAAGGCTCGGAGATACCAGTTTTGAATCTGATTTGTGCTTGGTCTGATTCTGCCACGTTCCGTGAACAAAACAGTTTTTCAACAGCCTGCTAGCCTAGAAGCTACAAACCGGCTCGCGCGTGATTTCCATTTGCTCGCCGTACGTTCAACAATGGACACGATGGGAATGGCCGGGGTCATCCTTAGACAGAGCCGACGTTTTCTCGACAGCCTGAGGAACGGAGCTATTACAGCGCCTTCAGCGTCAGGATCTCGACTTCACGCCTACCTGCCCAGCGCGCTTATCAACGGTTCAAGCGAATGAACTGGGATTGGATGTCAAAAAGTCGGTTCCCCTAAAGTTGATTTCAAGGTCATATTATGGAGCCATGCGTAGCGGTGTCGAACGGCGCTCAGGTCGTGACTGATAGATAGCTCATCCACCTTTGTAATGAAGGAGTTCACCAACTTGCAATGAAGGAAACTCTCCATGCCTTCGTAACCGTAGCCGCTTTCCTTGATGCCACAGAAAACGGCGTGTATTTGCGCTCCGGGTCCGACGACCCAACTCTCCGAAAATGCGTTGAAATCCTTGCCCTGCGCACGCGGTCACCATCTCCGCACTCGGTCTAACAATAGCAGCGCCCCAAATACCCGCTAATATCAAACGTTTTGCGGCTACCTCGAAATTGATATGCGCCTCTGTTTCGATCGAACAGGAAGACGTAAGGCGCTGAACGCCTGAACGCCTCAAGGAAACAGATGGGGTGATTGGGGTCTCGGCCGACGCCGGAAGAGGGCGGCTGCTCCTGTCGTGATGTGAGAACGTGGTCGATGTGGAATCGCCACAAACATCGGGAAGAGCAGCCATGAAGTACTTTGCCGGACTGGACGTGTCTTTGGAAGAGACCGCGATCTGCGTCGTCGATGAGAGCGGTCGCATCATGAAGGAGGCTCGAGCGGCGAGCGAGCCGCAGGCTTTGGCCGAGGCATTGCGTAAAGTCGACCTGGTGCTGGAGCGCGTCGGGCTGGAAGCCTGTTCACTGACGGCATGGCTTCACGACGGATTGCGCGCCGAAGGGCTGCCGGCGATCTGCATCGAGACGCGGGCTGCCAATGGGGCCATGAAGACGATGCCGAACAAGACCGACAGGAACGATGCCCGCGCGCTGGCGCAGATCATGCGCACCGGCTGGTACCGGCAGGTGCATGTGAAGAGCAGACAATGCCGGCTGTGGCGCTCGTTGCTGGTCGCCCGCCGGACGGTTCTCAACGAAATGCGCACGATCGAGAACGTGGTGCGTGCCATGCTGCGCGAAGCCGGCGTCAAGCTGGGCCTGCCGTCGCGGTCCGCCTTTGCCGGGCGAGTGCGCGAGCTGGTCGGCGCCGACGCCGAAGTGATGGCGATGGTCGAGCCGCTGCTTGCGATCCTCGGCGCCATGCTCAAGGAGTTCGTCCGGCTGACCAGGCAGGTTCTCGACATCGTCCGCAAGGAGGAGGTCTGCCGGCGGCTGATGTCGGCGCCTGGCGTCGGCCCGATCACGTCGCTCACCTTCCGCGCTACCATCGACCGGCCGGAGCGGTTCGGCTCCAGCCAAGCGGTTGGGGTGCATCTGGGGCTGACGCCCGCGCGCTACCAATACATCCAGGGCAGGATCAGTCGCTGCGGCGACGAACTCGCCCGCACGGCCCTCTACCAGGCAGCGCATTCGCTGCTCGTACGCTCGAAGAAATGGTCGAGCCTGAGGGCATGGGGCATGAATGTCGCCAAGCGCCGTAGCATGGCGCGGGGGCGTGTGGCGGTGGCCCGTAAGCTGGCGGTCATCCTGCACCGGATTTGGGCAGACGCGACCGAATTCCGCTTTGGAAAGGAAATTGCCACCCCGGCGGCGTGAACCCGCCGCAAACATTGAAGGAGTAAGGAAAGGAGCTTTCGCCCGAACGGGCGATGTCCAGATCGTCCCGTGGGGACGATGGGCGAGGCGATCTCGTTGAGAGACCCGAACCTGCCGCTAAACCCGGCAAGGTCGTGAAACAGATTGAGACACCTCGCTCTCCTGACCCCATCATGCGGCGGCCAAGGCGCCGACCGCGAAGAGAAGCGAGTGACCTGCGGGACGGCCCAGGAAAAAAGTACAGGAGCACCTTGACCTCAACCACCCCAATCAGAGAGGTTTCTCAGAAAGTCGAATTGCCAACCGTCGCCAATGAAACGGCGGAACTATCTCGACATTTCGCGTCGACCCTTATCCCGTCGAACTCGGCCTGGAGTCTGCGGAAGTCCCAGCATAAAGAGCCGCGAATTGCGGGGCTTTATGCGAATTCACATAGTCGCGTTCCAAATAGTGCTGTTTGCGACTCAACCGGGTAGTTCGATTCGGGTGCGTCGCGGCCGCAGTCGAAGCACCCAAACCGCCACCCGACTGCGTGCATCATTCCGATAGCCCAATATGCGGCGACAGCCTATCGCGATCACTTAGCCGGCTCTCGCCGCGTCGCACAACGCCCTCGTTGCAATTATAATAGGGTCGTTGTTCTCCGTCGGCAAAGCCATAGTTCACCCGCATACGCAATCCGCAACGACCACAGAGCACGCGCCCCTGCAGCAGGGCACCGCCCTCGCGGTACAGTGCCGCGCAGCTCTGAGGAAAAGCCGCCCGCGTTTCGCTTCAGAGTTACCTGGTTGCGCTCGAATTCGTCCCAGGTAATGTACCCGGAATGGGCGTCCGGAATCAGGACCTGCCAGTCTTCCTTCTTGACCCGCAAAATGCACCAGCTTGAGATCGGCATTGTAGGAACCGCGGGTGCGGCCATATACGAATGCGCCGACATAGGATTATGCTGAATCTGCAAGATCCGGGAGTGGCTCATCGCTCTCCATAAAACCTCACCCTTGCCAATGCTGCAGCGGATCCGCCGAGGGAACAGAATGTGCTGTGCATTCATGCGACGCACTACCGCGCACGCGGAACCAGCCTCGCGGAATGCGTCGAACAGCAATCGCAGGGGTCCTGTATCTGGCGATCTGGATCAAAGCAGAGGCGTCCATCGTCCCCGTAAACCAGCCCTACGGGTGGCGGCATCTCAAGTTCGCCACGCCGTGCTTTGTTGAGGATGGCGCCCTGAAGTCTCGATTTTAGCACATGCAATTCCGCCTCGCTTAGCAGCCGATCGTTGAAGACATTTTGCTGCCCCAATTAGATTTGGGGATGATCAACGAATAACAGTTACTGATCCCAGGCATCCTCTTTATGGACGCGATTTCATTTTAGCGGGCAGACCGAGCGGCGCCGACCTCTATCGGCAGCTTCTTGTCTTTTACCGCGATGATGTTCTCCTGAAGATTCCGATCTCGGCCACCATCTGTATCCATCGGCACCAGATGTCAGCCAAGCTTTCAACTACGAGCGTTCGCGATTTTATTCGCCTTGTCTGCTCTGCAAAGGCGAAGGCGCAGCAAAGTTCCGTCGATATACCTGAGCATGATTGCCTGACGTCAGAAACCGAATCACCCCTATCGGAATCGCATGGTTCTCTGGAGGGGCGAGCCATGATGTCGGATCTGATAACGACCCAGCATTTGTGCCGAAAAGCCGTGATTTACATCCGGCAATCGACACCACACCAGATGGTCAACAACCAGGAAAGCCTGCGGCTGCAATATGCATTGCATCAGCGTGCGGGAGACTCGGCTGGGCCGACACCAATATCGAAGTGATCGACGCGGACCTTGGCCAGAGTGGAGCTGCGGCGGCTCACCGCGCCGGCTTCAAAGATCTCCTTGGACGCGTCACATTGGGTGAAGTTGGCATCGTTCTTTCGTATGAAGTGACACGGCTTGCCCGCAATTGTTCCGATTGGTACCCACTCCTCGATTTATGCGGCTATCGGCAATGCCTCATCGGCGACCGCGACGGAATTTACGACCCGGGCTCGGCCAACGGGCGCCTGTTGCTTGGCTTGAAGGGTACGATCTCGGAAGTGGAATTGCACACGCTTCGTGGCCGCCTGACAGCCGGTTTGCTCAGCAAGGCTGAGCGGGGCGAGCTGGCATTGCTGTTACCAGCCGGGTTGGAGCGGGACGCCAATGGTGTCGTGATGAAGGATTCAAACCAGGAAGTGCAGGACCGGATTGCCCTGATATTCTCTGCATTTTGGGAGTTGGGCACCGTCGGAAAAGTCATCCGTTCCTTGCGGGATCGTGCGCTCACCCATACCGCGGCGAAATCGATTTGGCGACGTTGTCTGGCGCGTCCCAACTGCAAGCATGCTTGCCGGGATGTTGAAGAACCCGGCCTATGCCGGCGCGTTCGTCTATGGCCGCACCCAGTCCTGTCACACCAGATATGCAAGTGGTAAGATCATCTCGCGACGCCGGCCAATGGCAGAGTGGAAAATCGTAGTTAAAGACGTTATCCTGCTTATCTCGATTGGGAGCGTTACGAGCGGATCCAGACCACGCTGAGCGACAATCACGCGGAATACCGACGAAACCTGACACGCGGTGGAGCCGAGAGTTCATGCCTTGAGCGCCCTGTCTCGCGGCGCCGAGATGGAGGTCCGGCTGCTCGAACTGGCTCATCAAGGACTCGACGACGCGGCGATAGCGACCAAACTGACTAAGGAAGGCTTCCGCTCACCGCGCCGCAGCTACGTTCCTGTGCGCACAGTCCAGATCGTCCGACAACGCCATCGCGTATTGAGGCAGTCTACACCAGCCCGCTCTCACAACATTCCCGGGTGGCTAACGGTGTCTGAACTAGCGATGGCAGCGGACGTTTCTCGCTCCTGGATCCGGCATCGAATCCGCAATGGCGTGATCAGTATCCACCAAAACGCCCATCACAAACGCGTTCTGTTCCCAGATGCCGCTGCAACAATCGCCGCAATACAAGAGCTCAAATCCGGCGTGCGGCAACACCTCGACTTTATCCCACCTGCTACTTGCGAGCTAGTCGCGAGACTTCCAGGCCGAATACGATGCCCGCATGCCGGTCGCGCCGCAACCAGCGCAGTGAACTCTATGCTGTCGCCGCGACAGATCGCGCCCCGAACCGGCATGAGCGTGAGAACGGTCGAGCGCTGGCTTGCAGCGGGCGGGGAGCCCGAGCACCGGCGGCCGGCCGCGCGCTCGGTTCTCATGGATCCTTCCAGGAGTATCTCGAAGGACGCTGGCAGGAAGGCCAACGCAACGCGTTGCAACCTGTGGAGCGAAATCAAGCGCCGCGGCTTTGCAGGCAAGGCGACCGTCTACAGGTGGACCGCCGCCCGCCAGCAGTGCTCATCGACCGCTCCGCCAAATGCGCGATGACGGCCGCCGTCGGGCCGAAACTGTGCATGGCTGCTGAGCGAAGACCCGACTTTGCTCGATGAGCAAACCGAGCAATTCTTGGGCCATCTCTATGACTGCGCGCCGGAGCTCTTGAAGGCGGGTGACCTGGCTCGACGTTTCGCTGCACTGACACGCGGCGACGATGATGCCGGCCTCGAGCAACGGATCGAGGACGCCACGGACAGCGAACTGGCTTCCCTTGCAGCAGGCATCGGCCGTGACATCGCGGCTGCGCACTCATCCAGCCCTGGAGCACCAGTCCCGTCGAGGGACAGATCAACCGTCCCAAGACCATCAAGCGCCAGATGTATGGGCGCTCCGGGTATCCGCTGCTGAGGAACTGGCAGCCGCCTAGCGACCGTAGAAACAAACGGGGCAACCACGGGAACGCCGCCCCTGCACCAAATATGCGGAAGATCCCCAGATCGGCGTCTAATTTTGCACACGATGACGTAATTGTTACCGTCGCTCCTTTGAACGAAGACTCGGCGGACGGCAAAAGCCGCCGACCATTGAGATCGAGGAGGCCGCAGTGAAGCAATATGTCGGCGAGAGACCAGCGTTTGCGTCATCGATAATGATTGAAGGTCTGTCTTCCAAGGGAAAGTGAAGTCCGATCCGGGAGCACTGACCGAGTTGCTTGTCTATCGCAAACACTCGGAACTTATGGTTTGCCGAGCCAAAAAAGCCACAAAAGCCTCCAGATCGTTGGATTATTTGTTTGCAACAACCACGAGGCGCGAACTGGCGGACGTAAACGCTTCGGCTTCCTGCCCATAAGCTTCAATGGTCTCGAACCCGGCTCTTTTCAACATCCGAGTATATTCCGAAACCCCATACTGCCTGAAAGAAAGGTGCGCTCTTCTAACGCATCCATCGCGGACGACAATCCTTTCGAGGTTTGAACGATCACTTAGAACATCATAAGTAAATAGATCGATTCTCATATCGTCGTCACGCCGCGCAACGTGGCAGACGGGCGATTTATGATCCAGAAGATCGAGCCGATTGGGGTGATCGATTAGCAGACGCCCGCCCTTTCGAAGCGAAGAAGCGGCCTCACTCAGAACTCTCTCATTGTCCTCGTCATTGAAATAGCCAAACGTTGTGTACCACAGAAAAGCCGCATCGAATCGATCTCGCCAGGGAAGTGAGCGCATGTCGCCCAGAACATACTCAACATTTAGTCTGCGCTCATCAGCGTCCGCTTCGGCTTTTTTTAGCAAGGTGGGTGAGATATCCACTCCGGTCACCTGTGCGCCTTTTTCCGCCAACCGGTTGGCAATCCGCCCATAACCGCATCCAAGCTCAAGAACCGGGCCGCCCTGCTTAAGAGAAAGAAAGTCCCAGATCGCTTCTGCTTGTCTGTCACTTATTTCCGGGCGATGGACAACGTCTCCAAAATATAAGTAGTCTTCTCCGAAGTATGAATTAATATCATTTGTCGGCGGCGTAGAACTACTGTGATCTGTCATCATATTTGCCTTGTACTACATTGACTTCAGCTTAATATTTTCAAAGGTCGTCCGATTATCCTGTCGGCTGATCCAGCGTCCACCCAGTACGACAATTTTGCGTCGGAAAGGACTGAGACAATCCGTGTCGATACAGATGATCTCGATGCGCTGATCCGCGAATGTTCCCAACTACGTGAGGCCTATGGCATTGCTGGCATCACGAGCCAGGAAGAGGAGGTCTATGCGACAGTCGGCAAGCTCTGCCGGCATTTCAATCTGCCGGGACCGAACCCCGCATCCATTGAACGATGCTGCGATAAATTCACCCAACGTGAACTCCTTGCGGGGGCCGGCGTTCCAATGCCTGCTTATCGCGTGGCAGTGAATGCGACGGAGGTTGAAAGCGCTGCCGCGGATTGTGCCATAACGTCGGTGAGTTAGCCGAAGCACGGCCTATCTGTTGGCGGAAAGCACATACGGGTGCCTTGGCCAACACAGCGCAAATGGCAGTCCTCGCCGAGAGTGCTCGTCAAAGAATCTACAGAAGGCCCCCTTTATTGGGCCGACATAATGGGAGAGGCAAAGACGCTGGGCCGCTTGGACGTATAGCAGACCACAGCCCCATGGACCGCCTTCAACCAGGATGAGTGCTCTTCTTGCCATTGGCGTTTACCCTCCGTTGCGTGCTTTGCGGCGGTCTGAGGGCAAAGACGCGTCGGCTTTTTATTCGCGCCTGAACTCAGACTTGCGATAGATACCATCGTCAGCGATTTGCAGTTGCAAAGGTTCTGTAAACTTAGTTGAAGGATCTGTTGCAACGTTCTGGTTACCGGCGTTTGGCACGGACCGTCTCGATGAATTTCTGGGGTTCCGATGTTCAGGGGGCGCCAGTTCGCCCAAAGCTGCGCATACGGTTGGAAAGTGTGGCGGCCCTTGGTCTGGACTTAAATGAGGCCGAAATTACCCCGTGCGGCACGATGTCGTCATCGCAGCCATCAAGCACGAGCGCATCAAGGCCACGCAGTCTCAGCCCAAGGGAAATGGAAATCCCCGCCAGACCGCCACGGGCAACAATTACATCGAAATGTTTCTGAGTGAGCTCATAGAAGTTTATCCAGCCGCCTTGAATGCGTCAGCTGACTGCTCGCTTTTTTCGAGAATCTTCAAAAGGCTTACGAAGCCTAGCGGAGTAAGCGCTATTTTCCCCGCACGTTGACGCCGGCGTTTTTGACGGATGGCCTTCGAATTGGGAACGGTATCTGGTCTGATCAGGCTGCTGTTGCTTTGGCGAAGTTGAAGGGCAGCAGATCGTAGATGTCAGCGTCCTCGTTGCGTTGAGGCAATTCGGTGAGTGCGTGGCGCAACGACGCTAACGGCTCGACGCCACAGGCGCGGCAGGTCAACATCAGGCTGTAGATGACGGCGCTGGCCTTGGCTCCGTCGACGGTATCGCTGAACAACCAACTCTTCCTGCCAGTTGCAAAAATCCTGATGTCGCGCTCGAGAAGATTGTTGTCGATCGGCATGCTGCCGTCCCCGGCGTAGCGTGTCAGTGTTCCCACTGGTTTAGGGTATAGGACACGGCATCGCCAAGCTTGCTGTCAGGCAAGACCTTTGGAGCGATCTCGTCGAGCCATGCCTTGAGAGCATGGAGGAGGTACACTATGTTGCTGGCGGAAGCGGCGAATGCAGTGATCTCGCGCTTCGCCGTCATCGGGGATTTCGTTCCGCGCCTGCCTTTACAACCCGTAGAGCTGTTCGAAGAACCGGAGTGCCTGTTCCGGCGGCCCGCCACCCTTCTTTCTCGCTTTGAGTGCGTCGACGAAGCGCCGCTGGGCCATGCATCCATATGTGGACGGCTCGCGCTTGCAAGTCATTTCTGCAGGTATTTGGATCGGATCGCTTGCTTCCATATGTACGGCCTCTGAATGCGGTCGCACATGACCACTGGCCAAGATGGTTTCCGCGACGCGAGTTCCAAACAAGATGACGACCTTAAATGGCCATTTGATGCAACGGAGTCTCACGCGTCTTGGATCGATCGATCGCACCATCTGCCTTTCTCTTGCAAGTTCACAGCATCAGCGCAACTCGGTAGCATTCATTCTCTGCTCACCGTGATGGCCAATCTCTTATGCCGCAAGGTTTGTGGCCTGCGGGGTGTCTTGGGGGCTTCGGTATGCTTCTCCGCTGGTCATCAGTTTCCAGGCGATCCGAGCGATTTTGTTGGCCAGCGCCACCGCAACCAGCTTCGGCTTCTTGCGGTGGAGGAGCTCAATGAGCCATCGGGAGACGTGCTTACTTCGACTTATCCGAATCTGCTTAAGAAGAGCAGTGGCACCCACCACGAGCACGCTTCGCAACATTTCATCGCCAGCGCGGGTGATCACACCAAGCCTGACTTTTCCGGCAGTCGAATGATCTCTGGGCGTCACACCGATCCAGGCGGCAAAATCACGCCCGGATTTGAACATCCTCGGGTCCGGGGTCTTCATCATCAGAAGCGATGCACCTATCGGGCCCACACCGGGAATCTCAGCCAGGCGTTTGCTGCATTCATCAGCACGATGCAAGGCCATTAGTTTTTCGTCGACGGTTTTGATCTCGGCAAGTAGTTCGCGATATTCCTCACCATGCATAGCGAATAGCTCGCGGGCCACTTCCGGCAGAGACTGGTCGTTGGCGACCCGCTCCAACATAGGCAAGCTCGCGCAGCAGCCGACGGTCGGCGAGGCGGTCGAGTGCGTCATGGCGGATCGTGCGGGCAAAGTGCGCGGACATGTTTGAGGCCTCCCGGGTCGGACTGATACAGGAAGACTATTCGACATGGGCAGGCAGAGAGGCTGTTTGGATGCCTGCCCGTGGAGAGAGTCTCTCTATTGTGCACCGCGGGAAGAGGATATCTCTGTGGCCTTGTTAGGATTGCAGCGGCAGCAGGTCGGCTACCGGCAAGGCGCTCTCGTCCTTCACCGTCTTGGTGACAACGTAGGTGAAGTAACGGTCGATGCCGATCTCGCGATCGAGCAAGGCGTCGACCAGCCGCTGATAGGCGTCGATGTCGCGCGCCATCACCTTCAGAACATAGTCGACGCCGCCGCCCACCGACCAGCAGGCAACCACCTCCGGGATGTCGCGGATGACGCGTTCAAAGCGATCGAAATCGGCCTGGCGGTGGCTGGCCAGCGTCACCTCCATCAGCACGGTGGCGACAGGCGCGATCAAACGCATGGCGATGCTGGCGTGATAGCCCGAAACGATGCCGGCCTTTTCCAGCTTGCGCAGCCGCATCCAACACGGCGTCGGCGACAGACCGACCTTGCCGGCCAGCGCCAGCTTGGTGATGCGTCCGTCGCGCTGGATCGCGTCGAGGATTTTGAGGTCGATTGCGTCGAGTCTTAGGAACGCCATGCTAAAGTATCCATTTGACGCACTTATATCAGTCCAACTTCCAGCCTGTAGCATTCTCCGTCGTCAGCTCCGATCGCCATATGATCCGCTCCCAGTCCCGTTGTTAAACCCCGTCGCCATTCCTGGAAAACGCCGGGCAACCGACACCTACTGTCGTTTGTCGAATCCACGACACATTGGTTTCGGCCTGATGCCTGCTACACACCGGGTCAAGTCATTGAATTAAACTCGGAAAAACTAAGGCTCCCCAGGGGCAATTGGCATGACTTTTGAGAATCCTCTTCGTGAAACGCGACGCGAGGCGGCACAGGTGTTCGTCCAAGTTGCTCGTCGCAGATGTGGCTCAGGAATGCGTCAATCCGGCAAGCTCCCTCGTTCGACCACGAAACCCCATTTGCAGCATATCCGCCGACCTGCCAAGCCAATACGCAAATAAGGAGGCAACGATGACTGACCGAAGTGCACCAAATGGCGGGGACGAATTTGCTATCTTCAACTATTTTGAGTCCGAAGTGCGCAGCTACGCCCGCAGCTTTCCCGTAGTTTTCGCGAGGGCGCGAGGGGCTGAGCTATTTGCGCGAGATGGGACGGCCTATCTCGACTTTCTCATGGGCTGCTCGAGTTTAAACTATGGGCACAATCCCCCCGAGCTGAAGTCCGCGCTCGCAGACTACATTGAGGGTGACGGCATCACCCATGGCCTCGATCTGTATAACGAAGCCAAGGAATCTTTTCTGCGAGAATTCCACGAGACGATCCTTAGGCCGCGACAATTAGACTACGTCGTGCAGTTTCCCGGTCCAACCGGCGCCAACGCGGTCGAGGCTGCTCTCAAGCTATCACGCAAGATCACTGGTCGGCCCAACATCATAGCCTTCACCAACGGCTTTCATGGCGCGAGCCTCGGCGCTCTATCCTGCACCGGCAACCGATATCACCGTGCTGCTGCCGGCCAGCTGCTCAGCGGCGTCACGCGACTACCCTATGACGGCTATCTTGGATCCGCTGTAGACACCGCCGATTACCTTGATCGCCTGCTCTCGGACCCCTCCAGCGGCGTAGACGCGCCGGCGGCGGTGATTGTCGAGACTGTTCAGGGCGAAGGCGGCCTCAATGTCGCCGGCACGGAGTGGCTGCGCAAGGTAGCAGCCATTGCGCGAAGGCACGGAGCTCTGCTGATCGTCGATGACATTCAGGCGGGTGTTGGCCGGACCGATGGGTTCTTCAGCTTCGAAGCAGAGGGGCTCCGTCCGGACATCGTCACAATTGCCAAATCGATATCGGGCTATGGCCTGCCTATGGCCCTGGTCCTTATTGATCGACAACTCGACAAGTGGGAGCCTGGAGAGCACAACGGAACGTTCCGCGGCAATTGCCATGCTTTCGTCACCGCCCGGGCAGCCCTGGAGCACTTCTGGCGAACGGACAGCTTGGCAGCGTCCGTCAGCCAGAAAGGCAATCTGCTGAAAAGCCGCCTTGAGCAGATCGCGCAGAAATATGACCCAAGCCGAGCGTCAGCCAAGGGTCGTGGCATGATGCGTGGCATAGATCTGAAGTCCGGCGAGGTTGCCGGGCAGGTCATCAGCAACGCTTTCCAGATGGGCCTCATTGTCGCGACCGCTGGTCCCAAAGACGAGGTCGTGAAGTGTCTGCCACCTCTTGTCATTGGAGAGGATCAGCTTAGCCAAGGCCTCGACATCCTCGAGGACGCTATCGCTAGCGTGATCTGCAGCGCAGTGAATACGGCAGCTTGAGAGGTAAATCATGATCGTCAGGGATTTCAATGAGGAGAAACTGACAGCCCGACGTGTCGAAACGTCGAGCTGGGAAAGCGTGCGGTTGCTCCTCAAGAACGATGGGATGGGCTTCTCCTTCCATAACCACGATCCATTTCGGGCGCCCGGCTCAAGATGCACTATCGGAACCACCTCGAGGCGGTCTACTGCATCTCTGGAATGGGCTCTATCGAGGATTTGCAGGCAGAGGAGGTCCATGTCGTGCGACCGGGAATCATTTACGCGCTCGACAAGCATGATGCTCACCTGCTGTGCGCCGAGACCGAATTGATCCTAGTCTGCGTCTTCAACCCTCCGTTGGCCGGCAGCGAGGTGCATGATGAGACCGGTGCCTATCCTCTGGATTCCGAGGCGATCTGATGTCGCCACAGAGAAGGCCAGCGGGCGTCGACTATCGAGAGTATTAGGCCCTCCGCCTGTCCCCACCGCGACCGCGCCTCCAACGGCCCACGCTCCGCTTACCTGCTGCAAAGCGCCATGCTCGGCGCTTGGGGCCATCTGCGGGACTTCAATTACGACATTCCGCGCTTATCTGGGCCAAACCAATATTCGAACACCCGACATCCTGACGCGCAAGTGTTCCGCCCTCGCGGCGCGAAACGCACGGTCACGATCGATCGAGCTACTCGAGTTGAGCCGATGAGGCGGCACAAGGATATTGCGTATTTACGGGTGCGGTGTCCCGGATGCGCGACAGTTACCCAAGGCAAGGAGTCAAAATATGTGCGGCATCTGTGGATGGATTGATTTCGATCGTGACCTAGGAAGTCCCGACGCGCGAAGGGAACTTGCCGACATGACGGCCACCATGGCCAATCGTGGTCCGGACGACGAGGGGACTTGGATCGACGGGCCTGCGGCGCTGGGACACCGTCGCCTGGCGATCATCGATGTCCAGGGCGGTCGCCAGCCGATGACGCTCCAGGAGGACGGCCGACCCGCGTTGGTGCTCGTCTACACGGGCGAGACTTACAACTACCGCGAGCTGCGTCAACGGCTTGTCGCCCTAGGCCATCGGTTTGACACGAGCAGTGACACCGAGGTGGTGCTGCGCGCCCACGGCGAATGGGGCTACCGCGACCCTCGCACCGCAGTGAGCGAACTCAACGGGATGTTCGCCTACGCACTGTGGGACACCGCCAAGCGCGAACTGCTTCTCATACGCGACCGGCTGGGCATCAAGCCGCTTTACTACTACCCTACCGAGCACGGAGTGTTATTCGGCTCGGAGCCAAAGGCGATCCTCGCCAATAGTCTCGCCGAGCGGGCCATGGACGCCGACGGGCTTCGTCGCACGTTATGCTCCATCCCCGACCCCGACCGCACCGTGTTCCGCGGGATGCGTGAGGTACGGCCCGGCCACATCGTGCGCGTGACCCGCGACGGCATCAAGGAGACGAGCTACTGGCGTCTCACCGAAAGCGGGCACAGCGACGACGTGCCTACCACCGTTCGGCGCGTCCGCGACTTGCTCGAGGACACGATGCAGCGGCAGCTCATCACCGACGTCCCGCTGTGCACACTCTTGTCGGGCGGGCTTGATTCCTCGGCCATGACCGCACTGGCCGCGCGCTTCAGCGACGAACGGATCCGGTCCTTCGCCGTCGACTTCGTCGGCTACACCGACAACTTTACCCCCGGCCCGGACCGCCCCACACCCGACGGGCCGTACGTGCAGGAGGTCGCGAAATACGTTGGTACCGACCACACCGACATCACGTTGTCCGCGCACGAGCTCATGAACCCGAACGTGCAGGCCGCCACCCTCCACGCCCGCGACCTGCCTTTGACGTTAGGCAACGAAGATAGCTCGCTTTACCTGCTGTTCCGGGCTGTCCGAAAACACTCGACGGTGGCCTTGTCTGGGGAGTCCGCCGACGAGCTTTTCGGCGGCTACTCGTCGTTCCACGATCCAGCGCAAGTTCAGGCCGACACGTTTCCCTGGATCGAAGACAGTGACGATATCGTACGGCGGTCCCTAGACCCCGAACTGGTCGAGAAACTCGACCTCCCCGGCTACCTCGACGAGCAGTACCGCAAGGCACTTGCGGAAGTACCCGCCCTGACCGGCCCGCGCCTCGGCCGATCCGCACGAGCGTCGCATGCGCGAGGTCTGCTACCTCTTTCTAACGCGTAACCTGCCGACGCTGCTCGACCGCAAGGACCGGATGAGCATGGCCTTGGGTCTCGAGGTGCGGGTCCCATTCTGCGACCATCGCCTCGTTGAGTACGTGTTCGGCACCCCATGGGCCCACAAGACTTTCGACGGGCGCGAGAAGAGTCTGCTGCGGGCCGCCACCGCGGACCTGCTGCCGCAGTCGGTCGTGCGGCGGGTCAAGAGCGCGTATCCGGCTATCCAGGATCCAACCTATGACAGAATACTGCGCACGCGGTTCACCGAGCTGCTGAATGACCGCAATGCGGCAGTGGCGCCGCTGCTGTCCGTCGACAGGTCCCGCGCGCTCGATGCGACCGACAACCTAAGGGGGGTAGAGCGTATCCTAGCCCTCCAGGATTTCCTGACCGATTACAACGTGAGCCTCACGGTCTGAGACGGCGGAACACGCAAAAGGACAGCAAAGGGCTCCCGGCGTCCGAAGGGCCTTGGGCTCCGTGGTCAAGTCTCCTTCCCGAACTTTCGGATTGCACATCACTACACAGCGCTGCAATGCACAGGAACCTCCGCGATGATACCCCAGGCCTTGCATTCGGCTCGGGGCACCCTGAGACCTTCGGTCACGACCGCTTGGCGGTCGCGTGTTGCTCGTCGAAATACCGCAACAGGTTCATTCCGCCGCGCACGATGTCGCGTTCAATCGCCTTCCGCGCCCCCTTCTTGTTACGGGCTCGGAACGCTTCGATCAGCGTCTCATGCTCGTCCGCGCCGATGTAGTCGTTCTCGGCCTGCTGATAATACACATTGAGAATCGGGCCCATCGATACCCACAGACTTTCGATCTGCGCGATCAGCATGTCCATCTTGGAAAGGCGGTAGACGCCGAAGTGAAATTCGCGATTGGCGCGGCGGGCGCGTTCGGCATCGCCGGACGTTTCGCCGGCCACGAAATCCCGATGAATGTCGACAAGCTTTTCAATGTCCGCGTCCGAGACATGCTCGACGGCAAGTTCGGCCGCTAGTCCCTCGAGCGCGATACGAATGAGCCTGACCTGCCAGTAACGCGACCGGGTCAGTTCTGGAACGGTGACGAACCGCCCCGAACGCAGCTCCAACGCCTGCTCGCTGACGAGCCGGAAACAGGCCTCCCGCACAGGCGTGACGCTGGTGCCCAGCCGTTGCGCCAGATTCTGCATTAAGAGCCTTTCGCCCGGCCGGAAATTGCCCGCGATCAGCGCCTCGCGCAGCGAGATATAGGTTCTCGCCGACAGACTCCCTTGCTCGATTGGCTGCATTGTGTTCATGGATCACCGCTGCAATGTTGGGCCGCACCGAATCGGCGACGGATAAGGGTACGAGAAGCTCTTATATCCTATAAGTCCGGTTGCGAGATATGGCTAGGAGCGGGCGGTTCTCCCAGCGGAGAGCTTGCGCAGGATCGTCTCGATGACATCCAGCGACTTCTCGGCCGTCGCTCGGTCATGTCCGGAAAGGTAGAGACGCTTGAGCGGGAGCGGCTGACCGATCAGCTGGTTCGCTACCATCTCCCTGCGGAATGCGAGTTCGAAGGGCATCTTCGTTGCGCAGCAGATCCTGGTAGTCTCGGTAGGGACCGCTGAGGAAATAGATTAGCCAGAGCGAGCCAACCCTAGTTGAGCGTTTCCGTGGCGTGAAGGTAAACTCGAAGCGGCCGGCCGGTTGGGCGGCGAGCTAGGTTTTGGTCTCTTGGGAGATGTGCCGAATGATTGTCGAGGATCAGCTTGATCGCCGTATTGGCCGGATAAGCTGCGTCGAGAAGTTTGAGGAATTCGATGAACTCGCGGCGGCGATGACGCTCCTTAACCAAGGCGTGGACCTTCCCGGTGAGCAGATCGATCCCCGCCAAAAGTTAGCGTGCCATGGCGCTTGTACTCATGAGCGCGCGAAGGTGGCGTAGGCGCCAGGCACGGGCGGCAAATCCGACGCCGTCGTTGCGATGGCTTGGATCCCCGGCTTCTCATCGTAGGAGACGATCGCCACCGGCTTGCCCGATTTCTTCGACTTGGCGGCGGCCTTTTTCAGGATCTGGACCTCGCGGTAGACACACAAGACCTGCGCCATCCTCTGCTCGAAGTCGGCGTCGCGGCGTTCCAGGTTGTAGCGCACCTTGTGCGGCTTGATTTCCTCTTGGCCGAGGATCTTGCACACCGTGCCCTGAACCAGACGCACGAGACATTCATGTCCAGCCCCCGGTCCGTACTCGCGCGCATGGCGCGCCAACGCCATCGTGCCGCGCTGCTAGGCCTCGTAGCTGCCGCCGGTAACAACCGTGTCGAGCACCCAGGCGTCAGGCACGACGCGCCGGCCGTTGGCCATGCCGCCCTGCCGCATCATTTCGCCGACGCGCGCCAAGTCGCGCGGCATCACCGAAATGCCGCCCCCGAGCGCGCCGTACCTTCCATGTCGACAGTGACAGAGACTTCGCTCGCCGCACCGAGCGGCAACCACAATTTCTCGCGCAGAAGATCGGGCTAGACGCTCGCCGGAGGCGCGCTCGAGCAGCATGCCGAGCTGGTCGGAATTGGGCGGACGGCAGCGGAATGTCTGGCCATGCGGCTCGGCCAAACGCTGCAGCGTCAGGATGAATTCCCGCAGGCTTTCCGTGCCGCCGCCCGGATTCCACAGCGTGGCGCGGCGATAGCGAGCAAAGGCGCTTTCGGGATCGAGATAGGGCTCCTCGAAGTCGAGGCTGACGCTCATGTCGAGCACGCTCGCGTCGCCGTAGGCCGAGCCCTTGGTTTCCGGTATGTAGCTGATGACAGGCGCTTCCGGATCGAACGCCCGCGTTGTCTTTGATTGCTGCTCAGGCCAAGGCAGCAGCGATGGCGTGGACAGCCTTCAGCGTCGCCACCGAATAGGCGATGTTGGTGAAATCCGGATACGTCGAAAGCTTCACCACGACCATTCTCGTGTTCCAGTCGATATGGATCAGCTGCCCGAACACGCCCCGGCACATCAGTGCGCGCGAACGCGGATCCTCGATCCAGAACTGGTTGCGGTAGCTGCCTTCCGGCAGGCTGGGATTGAAATCGGGGCCGTGCCTGCCGTTGCGGGTCGCCTCGATCCAGTCGGCCGGCACCACGCCACCGCCATTGTCGAGGATCAGTTGGCCGAAGCGGCCATAGTCGCGCAGCGTGGCGTTGAAGCCGCCGTCGGCCACCGCATATCCGGCACTGTCGACGGTGAAGCAGGCGCTTTCGTCGGCGCCAAGCTTTTGCCAGAGTTCTTCGGAAACCAGTTGCGCCAGCCGTTTGCCGCTCACCCGTTCCATGATGAAGGCGAGCACGTCGGTCTCGATCGAGCGGTATTCGAACGCGGCGCCATGCGGCCGGCTTTGCTCCTTGAGCCCCAGGATCAGCTCGAACATATGCGACGGCCACCGGAAAGCCGGATCGCTGCCCGGCGGCGCCGGCTTCCAGCCGGTGGCGACATCGACCTGGCCAATGTCGGAATAGGGGTTGGTGTATTCCTCGGAAAAGCGCACGCCGCTCGTCATGTCGAGCACATGCTGCACGCTGGCGTCGGCCCATCCGGTTTCGCTCAGTTCCGGCAGGTAGGTCGTCACCGGCAAGGCCGGATTGATCAGGCCGCGCCCGATCAATATGCCGAACACTGAGCCGGTGACCGACTTCGCCATCGACTGCGACAAGTGCAGCGTGCGGTCGGTCAGGCCGTTGAAGTAGCGCTCATAGGCCATCTTGCCGTCCTTGAGCACGAGGAAGCCGTCCGTATAGGTCTCGTCGAGCAGTCCGGCGAGTGTCGTTGCCGCACCGGTGCTGTCCTCCACCGGCAGTGCGTCGAGATCGACCTCGGCCAGTTCGAGGCGGCGGCGATGGCCTTGGCCGCGCCAGATTTCGGCGGTCGGCAGGAATTCGCGGACGTGCTGGAACGCCCAGCGGTTCGAGGGACCCCTGTCCCAGTCAAGCCTGGGAAGCGCCAGTCCGGGCGGCGACCCCTGCATGATCGGCGGCCGCGGATCGGAGTTGCGGTAGGAATTCATGGCAGGCGTCCAGGCTGACGTGAAAACGAACCCGGCGCTGCCGGGTCCGTCACCGATGCGATCACGATCCCATATTATGCGCGATTGGCTCGATTGATGATCGCCGCAACCTCGCCGGATTCGCATTGAGATAATCTCGACGACCTCGGGCCCATAGTAAGGCAGCACAACGGTGTGACGAGCGGCGTCCTCGAGGATGCCGGCGCTGATAGGATCGTACTTGCCGATCGCCTGCGCGTGCCACTGTACGGCGACGTAGTCGTGCCAGCCATGATAGCCGCCTTGAAACTTGATGAGCCGCTTGCGACCGGTGGCGGCACGGGCAAGGCGCAGGACGTGATTGGTCGCCTCCGATCCCGAGTTGGAGAAGACGACGAGATCCGCATACCGGATGCGTCGGCTGGCGCCTCCGACACCTCGATCTCCGGCCGCATTGTTCCCGCGCCGACGAGATCGATGTCCTCGGAGACCGCCGCGATGCGTTCCCGCACCGCCGCATCACAATGGCCAAACACGATGGCCGAAGCCGCAATGCGAAAACATGCGGCGCGCCGAGCCTGCGGCTCGGCCTCAGCAGTCCGCAGGTCATCACTGCGCTGGCGCGCTCGATGAGTGACGTGGCCTGATCGATCATCTGAAAATCCGTGCTTGGCTGTGATAGTCCGTCGGCTCAACCGAGCGCTTCGAGGACGGTGGCCTCGATTCCCGCCGCATCCAAACGGTAGTGCTTATAGAGATGCGTCGGCGGCGCGATGAGGCTGTATTCGTCACGGATGCCATGGCGTATCAGCCGTGCCGGGCTGCCCGCCTCCGCCAGGATTTCCGCCACCGCGCCGCCCAGACCGCCGAGGATATTGTGTTCCTCGATCGTCAGAATGAAGCGGGAGTGAGCCGCGGCCGAAAGCACTGCCTTGGTATCCAGCGGCTTGATCGTATGCATGTCGATCAGCCCGACGGATTTGCCCGCCGCGCGCAGCGCGCGGTAAGCCTCCCTTGAGGGATGGACCATCGAGCCACAGGCGATGATGGTCAGGTCCGATCCTTCGCCGTGAACGATCGCCTTGCCGAACTGGAAGTCAACGTCGTCTTCATAGACCACCGGTTCCTGGCCGCGGCCAATGCGGAAGTAGATTGGCTGAGCATGATTGACAGACGCCTTGACGGCGGCCGCCAGTTGCGGGCCGTCGGCCGGCGCGACGACGGTGAGGTCGGCGATGCTTCGCATGATGGCAAGATCCTCCGTCGCATGGTGGGAGGTGCCGTAGAAGCCGAGTGAAATACCGGCATGATGACCGATCAGCCGCACCGGCAGAGCCGAATAGGCGACGTCGGTTCTGATCTGTTCGCAGCACAGCAGCGCCAGGAAAGAAGCGAATGTAGCGACGAACGGCATGGCGCCTGTGCTGGCCATGCCGGCAGCAGCCGAAACCATGTTCTGTTCGGAAATGCCAAATTGCGTGAAGCGTTCGGGAAAGCGCTGCGCGAACCGCACCAGCCCGTTGGAATATTGCAGGTCTGCCGTACCGGCCACGACCGGATAACCCTCTTCGACCAGATCAATGAGCGCATTGGCCAGGTAACTCAGGCCAGGCGCGCGCGCGTTGATCTGGCGGTACTGCCACGAGTTGGTATCGATCGGGCCGTTCATTGTGTTTTGCCTCCACGCTTGATCTCTTCGGCGGCCAGGGCCTCGTCCGATGGCGCGAGATAGCCCAGATGCCAGCCGGGTTCGGTTTCCATGTAACCAACGCCCTTGCCTTTGGAGGTCTTGGCAATGATGCAGACGGGCCGGGTGCGATCTGCCTCGGCCTTCAACTGTCGCAGCAACGTCGCGAGAGCGACGACGTCGTGCCCATCGACCTCGTGAACCCGCCAGCCGAACGCCGCCCATTTGTCGGCCAACGGTTCGATGCCGATGATGTCGTCGACCTGCCCGTCGAGCTGGTATCCGTTACGATCGACGATGGCGATCAGATTGCCGGCCTTATGGTGGGCGGCAGACAGCGCCGCTTCCCAGACCTGGCCCTCCTGCATCTCGCCGTCGCCAAGAAGGACATAGACATCGAAGCGCCGGTCGGTGGCACGGGCGCCGAGCACCATGCCGAGACCGCCAGACAAGGCATGGCCGATCGATCCGGAGCTGAAGTCGACGCCGGGCACTTTGCGCATGTCGGGATGATCCCCGAGCGGATTACCGAGCCGGGTGTAGCCATCGAGGACGTCCTTGGAGAAGAAGCCCCAGTCGACCAGCAAAGGGTAAAGGCCGACTGCCGCGTGTCCCTTGCCCATAAGGAAGCGGTCGCGGTCCGGCCATTGCGGCTCGCCGCGCCTGAGCCGCATCGCATCGTAGTAGAGCGTGGCGAATATTTCCGCACAGGAAAACACTGACGAATAATGCCCAACCTTGGCGATCTGGATGAGGCGCAGCGTCTCGAGCCGTACGAACTCTGCCCTGTCGCGCAACAGGGCGATCCGCTCCGCGTCGGGCGGCAGGGCGTTGTTTGAAGGAGTGGGCGGGTTGGCCATTGGGCGTCACTCTCGGGATCATTTTTTCTCGACAACTTATAAGTTATAAGATATTCCTCGCCGAAGCAACCGCCTATCTGGTCGCAAGGAGAATTTTGATGAACAACGAATCGCGCGTGCTGGACATGGCCAGGCACTTTCATTCCCAAACCGATCCACGCCTGCATGAGGATCATGGTCCGTTGACGATCGTGGCCGGCGAAGGCGCGACCGTCACGGATGACGCGGGCAACCGCTACATCGAGGGCATGGGCGGACTCTGGTGCGCCTCGCTTGGCTTCAGCGACAGCCGGCTGGCTGTCGCTGCTGACCGCCAGATGCGCAAGCTCGCCGTCTACCACACCTTCAACCACCGCTCGAACGAGCCCACCGTCGAACTCGTCGAGCAGCTTACCGCGTTGGCGCCGTTCGACCACGCGCGCGTCTTTCTGGTCGGCTCCGGTTCGGAAGCCAATGATACGATGATCAAGCTCGCCTGGTATTACCAGGCGGCGCGGGGGCGTCCGGAGAAACGCAAGATCATCAGTAGGTTTGGCGCCTTCCACGGCAGTACAATCATGGGCGCGGCGCTGAGTGGCCTGCCGCACATGCACAAGTCCTTCAACCTGCCGCCGCTTCCCGTCATATTCGCGGCGCGACCATTCCATTATCTCGATGGTCTGCCGGGCGAGGCGGAGCATGACTACGCCACGCGCCTGGCCCGGGAACTTGAGGCCCTGATCCTTTGTGAGGGGCCAGAGACCATCGCCGCGATGATCGCCGAGCCGATCATGGGCGCCGGCGGCGTGCTGGTACCGCCGGAGGGTTATTTTCCAAAGGTTCAGGCGGTGCTGCGCAAATACGACATCCTCATGCTGTCCGACGAAGTGGTCTGCGGCTTCGGACGCACCGGAAACTGGTTCGGTAGCCAGACTTTTGGCATGGAACCGGACATGCTGTCGGTCGCCAAGGGGCTTTCATCCGGTCATCTGCCCATTGGCGGCGTCATTATCTCCGACAAGGTCTACCAGTGCGTCGCCGATGAGGCCCACAAGGTCGGCGTGTTCGGCCACGGTTTCACCTATTCCGGCCATCCGGTGACAGCCGCCGTCGCCGCCGAGGCGATCAGGATCTACCGCGAGATCGATCTCGTGAGCCAGGCGCGCCGTCTCGGCGATTATCTGCATGCAGCGCTCGCGGACGCGCTCAACGACCATACACTGGTCGGCGAGGTCCGCGGCCGCGGTTTTATAGCGGGGATCCAGATCGTCGAGGATCGCGCCACCCGTCGCGCCTTTGCGCCGCAGCTGCGAATTGGCACCGATGTCGAGCGGCGGTGCCGCGAGCACGGAGTCATGATCCGCAACATGGGCGACGTGCTGGCAATCTGCCCGCCCTACGTCATCGCCCCTAAAGAGATCGACGCCCTGGTTGACGGCGTTCGGGCTGCGCTTGATGAGACCGCTGGCCGGTCAGGCGCTTGCCGTCACGTTCAAGGGAGCGTGTCATGAATGGGTTCGCTTACAAGGATGTTGGCGAGATGAGGGTCTATCCGCTCTATTGCGGCGGTGACATGACCGACTGGGCGATCTTCGACCCGTTCGACGCGCGCGTTGGCACCAAGGTGTTCAACCCGTATTTCATTTACGTGGCCACCCACCCAGACGGCAACGTTCTGTTCGACAGTGGTCCCCATCCCGATCTGCGCACCGACCCGCATTCTCGGCTGGGCGCCTCTGCCGACTCTTTCCAGGTGGTGATGACCGAAGATGATTGGCTGGTGCCGAGGCTGGCAACTCTCGGCATGATACCCACCGACATCTCCCATGTGGTTCAGTCGCACCTGCACTTCGACCACGCCGGCGGTCTGGAATGGCTGACCCGCGCGAAGGTCTACGTTCAGCGGGAGGAACTCGCCTTCGCCAGGCACCCGCCACGCTATCAGCGGGAGATCTTTGTCGAGAAGGACTTCAATCACCCTATTCAATGGATCGAACTCGACGGCGAGTGCGATATCTTCGGTGATGGACTGCTGCGGATCATCCCTACACCGGGGCACACCAGAGGTCATCAGTCGCTGCTGGTGCGGCTTCGCTCGCAACCAGTGTTCCTACTGGGCGACGCCACCTATCTGGTTTCCAAGATGAGGACGCGCTCTGTCCCGGCGATTGCCTGGAGTCCAGATGCATTCATGTCAACATGGGATACCGTGGAGACGATTGAGCAGACAGAGGGCGCCAGACTCGTCGCCACTCACGAAATCGACTTCGAGACATCCGTACCGATGGCACCCCAGGCTTGGTTCGCATAACTGGGCTTGGTGGACGGACGGTTCAGTACGGGGTTTATGAAGGGCTGATCACCACGCCGGCGTTCCCATCATCAAAATCGCTTGCATCTTATATCTTATAATCTATAAGCTTTCACTGTCCTGTCATAGAGACGGAAGCATCCGGCATTGCAAGCCGGCCGTGCGCCGTCGGAACCTGGGTGTGTGTCTCCCGATGAAGACATTGGAAAGCATTGCGCCGCCGGACAGGGAATTGTGCCATTCGTATTTCATCAAACCTGCAAGAGGAGGAAAGAATGGATAAGTGTACTCTTAGTCGCCGCGCCGCGATGAAGGCAATCCTGGCTGGATCAGCCGCGACTTGGATTATGCGTTCAACGGCGTTTGCCGCCTCGTCGTGCGACGATCACATCGTGCGCTTTGCGGGAATAGTTGCACCGGACACAATGAACCCATTTGCCACGTGGGGCGCGTTCTGGCCGACGGTCTTCACATATGACTTTCTGGTCGGCGTGGACGCCCAGCGCCATCCCGATCGGAAGGGATTTGCCAAGGAGTGGTCAGTTGCTGACGACAATCTCACTTGGACCTTCAAGATCTGGCCCGGCATGAAGTGGTCGGACGGCCAGCCTGCTACGGCCAGAGATGCGGCGTTTACTTATAACTATTTGCGCGGATCCATAGGCAAACCCGACGAATTGAACGTTGGCTGGAATAATACCAACGGTTTGGAGAACGTCGAGTCCATCAAGGCGGTCGATGACGAGACTTTCCAAATTGTGACTAGGGCTCCAACCCGCTGGCCAATCGACAATTATATAATGATGGTCCCTGAGCACATCTGGAAGGATGTCTCCTACGCCGATGCGCGCGGCACCTTTCAAAACAAGCCGCCGCTGGTGGGCACGGGTCCGATGATTGTTGCGGAATTCCAGCAGGGCCAGTTTGCTCGGTTAACACCGAACCCGTACTTTCGTACGGGGCAACCGGGACTGGCTGGCTTGATCTTTCACATCTTCGATACAGCCGATCCCATCGCTCAAGGTCTGAAGAGCGGCAGCCTTGACTATGGCGTCAGCCTGACGGCCGCCCAGTGGGCCGACCTCTCGAAGGATCCCGACATCGTGGTCGGAGAATCGCGCGTTGAGCAGCGAAACTTTTTGGCTTTCAACACTCTCTCCGGAGACGGCGCGGGTAGCACAAAGGCGCTGCAAGATCCGGCGTTTCGCGATGCGATCGGCTACGCGATCGACCAGAAGACCATCGTCGACCGCGCCTTCCGCGGGCATGCCGATCCGGGCGTGGGATTGGCCATGCCAGTAGCGCTCGATTACTATTCAGAGCTGGCCGACATCAGGCGCCACTTCGATCTTGCTGAAGCGGGCCGTCGGCTCGATGCCGCAGGATACCGGGACACGAACGGTGACGGCGTGCGGGAGGACAAGGAAGGAAATCGCTTCCAGCTTGAGCTAATTACCGGAACCGTCTCTGGTACTCTCGAGATACCAATCGCCGCCGTACAGCTGGTCGCGGGCTGGTTGGGACAAATCGGCATTCCCGTATCGGTTACCCAGCTCGACTCCGGCGCGCTCGGAGCCCGCACGGCAGTCCCCACGAACAGCGGCGGACGCTGGGATCTGGCCATTGTTGCAGATTGGGCGTCGCCCTCGCCCCACAGCCTGCTTAGACTGGGTAGCATCAACCTCATTGGCTCAGGCAACATTGCCTACTGGAAGAATGAAAATTTCGATGCGCTGCTATCGGAGGTCGACGTCACCGCTGATCTTAAGAAGACGCAGGAATTGGTCGATCAGGCGTCGCGCCTCATTTACACAGAAGCACCCTATATCCTTCTCTGTTACCCCTTCGTACTAGAAGCCCGTCGGAAGGATTGCTTCGAAGGATGGGGAAAGCACGACATCATGTCGCAGTGGAGCTACTTTCCCTTCGATCGCTTGAGGCCGGTTTAAGATGGTTGCAAGTGGGCAGCGAGGGGCGAGCCGGCGCGTTGCCAGCATCCTTCTCAGGGCGGTCGTGACGCTTCTGATGGTGGCGACCCTGAATTTGATCTTGTTCAGGGTCATTCCCGGCGACCCCGCCAGGCTTCTGCTCGGCGGGGCACGCGCCAGCGTGACAGCCGAGCAGATGGAAGCGCAGCGCCAGAACTGGGGCCTCGATCGGCCGCTGTTCCCGGACCAGGTAGTCGACTACTTGTCGGCAACTCTCCGTGGCGATTTCGGTTACAGCTTCAAGTTCAGGGGCAGGCATGTCGCTGACCTGATCCTGGAGCGATTGCCCGCCACCATCGCCCTGGTCGGTCTAGCCCAATTCATCGCCATCCTATGCGGGGTCATGCTTGGCCTATATGCGGGGTGGCGGAGAGGAGGGGCCGTTGATCATATCGTCACTGGAACCTCTCTGGCGCTCTACTCTACGCCCTCGTTCTGGCTCGGCATGCTCCTGGTGGTAATCTTCAGCACGGCATTGGGTTGGCTTCCGGGCTACGGTGCGTACTCGCCCGGCGCGCTCACGGGCTCTCTTGGTTCGTTCCTCGACTACCTGCGGCATCTGACGCTTCCGGTCGCCGCGGTGGCGCTTGGGCTAATCGGCCAATACGTCGTGGTTGCTCGCGCTGCGATGAGTGACGTTGTCACCGAAGATTACATGGTAACCGCACGGGCCAAAGGGCTGACGAACGGTCAAATGCTGATGCGTCATGCATTTCGCAATGCAATGCTGCCGGTCGTAACCCTGATTGCCCTTAACCTTGGCTACGTGGTTGCCGGTGCCATTACCGTCGAAGCGGTATTCGCCTGGCCGGGCGTCGGAGGCCTGACAGTGGAAGCGCTCAACGCACGTGACTACCCAGTCCTTCAAGGCATATTCCTGTTGCTTGGTGCGTCGATCGTTGTCGCGAACCTCGTGGCAGATCTTGCCTACGGCCTCCTCGATCCAAGAGTTCGGTAATGAGCAAAAGTATCGTGCAATATTCGCCACGAGGCCGGGCGCGCGCGATAAAAGGCTTTCTGCGTCAATTTCTCAGCTACGGCGGCGCTCAAGTGGGCCTCGTATGTCTGGTATTTTTTCTTGTTGTGGCGGCAGTCCCCAATATTCTGGTGGGGCCGCTTCAGACTGCGATGAATGCAACCGGCGATTTCCTCGTACCCCCATCAGGCCAGCATCTTCTGGGGACGGACGAGGTGGGTCGAGACGTGCTCAATCTGGTCGTCCATGGTGCCCGGATCTCGCTTATGATTGCGCTATTGGCGACTATGATCAGCCTCGTCGTCGGGACTACGATCGGTATGACAGCGGGCTACTTTGGTGGCTGGGTGGACGTTTGGCTGATGCGCTTGACGGACTTCTTTTTCGTCATGCCGTCCTTCGTTCTGGCACTGGTCATCACACCCGTAGTTCTCGAGGTGATGGGGCGGGGCGGAGAAATCCTCGGCTTCCGTCCTTCTCTTTTTGTGATCCTTGTCGTTATCGGCATGACAAGCTGGGCGTTCGTCGCACGTATCGTTCGCAGCCAGACACTGTCGCTTAAGGAGCGAACATTTGTTGACCGCGCGCGCGTTGCGGGCAGCAGCAATCTTAGCATAATGGTGCGGCACATCCTGCCAAATCTCGTGCCGCAAATCGCAGCCAATGGTGCTCTGGTCGTCGCTGGCGCAATTTATGTCGAGACATCGCTATCGTTCCTCGGGCTTGGCGATCCGTTGCAGCCTTCATGGGGCACTTTGCTTTCGCTCGCCCAGCGCGCCGGTGCGGCCAGTGCGGGAGCTTGGTGGTATCTCGGTGCCCCCGGAGTGTGCGTCCTCACGATTTCCCTGAGCTTCGTCCTGATTGGCAATGCTCTGGACGACACGTTCAATCCACGGCGGAGGGTTATTCCATGACAAACTCCTCCCAGGAGAAAGCTCCGCTTCTGGAAGTCAACGGGCTCTCTGTCGACTATGGGCTCAAGGGCGTTTCTTCGCGTGCGATCGACAGCGTGAGCTTCGCGCTCCGGGCTGGAGAGGCCGTTGGGCTCGTCGGAGAATCGGGCAGCGGGAAGACCACCACTGCAATGGCCATCGCGGGTCTACTGTCACCCAACGCGCGGGTCAGCAGCGGCGAGGTGCGTTATCGCGGTAACCGACTGCCGATCGATGATGATGCGGCGATGCGGCCACACCGCTGGAGCGAGACGTCCGTCGTCTTTCAGGGCGCGATGAATGCGCTCAATCCCGTTCACCGCATCATCAGGCAAATCGCCGAGCCATGCATGCTGAAGCTCGGGATGTCGAAGGCTGACGCAATCGCCCGGGCAAAGGAGCTGCTCGGACTTGTCGGCATTCCGGCCGATCGCGGTTCCGCCTATCCCCACGAGTTGTCGGGCGGTATGCGTCAAAGGGTGATGATTGCCATGGCTCTCGCGTGTCGACCCTCGATTGTCATCGGCGACGAGCCGACCACGGCGCTCGACGTTATCACACAGGCTCAGATCCTGAAGCTGCTGGGTGAGTTGCGATCCCAGTTTAGCCTTGCCCTCATTTTGATCACCCACGACCTTTCTGTGGTGGCTGAGTGTTGTGATCGCGTCATGATCATGTACGCGGGCCGCATCGTCGAGGATGGCACTGTCGCTGAGATCTTCGCCAGACCTAAGCACCCGTACACCAGACTGCTGATCGACTCGATCCCGAACCCAGCGAGCGGCAAACGGATCATTCGACCCATCCCCGGTGATCCCCCCAACTTGGTGAATCGACCCTCGGGCTGCGCCTTCCATCCGCGTTGCCCGTCGGCCATGAGGGTTTGCACGACCGAAATCCCCAGCCTCGATAAGTTCGGGCGGGGACGCGTCGCCTGTCACCTTCACCGGTCCTCGCAAGAAGACAAGGTCGCAGCTCATGCCTGACACCGCCGATCTCCTGCGTCTCGAGAGCCTGAAGGTCCATTTTCCTATCCAGGGGGGACTGTTCGACCGTGTCTTGGGCCGACCTGCCGGCGCCGTACGCGCGGTGGACGGGATCGACCTCAATGTCGGACAGGGTGAGATCGTGGCCCTGGTCGGAGAATCGGGAAGCGGCAAGACGACGGTGGGCCGCGTCATCACCAAGCTCGCCCAGCCGACAGGCGGCAGGTTGCTGTTCGAGGGCCGCGACATGACGTCGGTAGAAAGCTTCTCGGCTTTGCGCCCCTACCGGCGTCGCGTGCAAATGATCTTCCAGGACGCCTATCAGGCGCTCAACCCGCGACACACCGTGTTCGATATTGTGGCGGAGCCATTGCGGTCACTGCGGCTTGTTGAAAACAGTACCCAACTTACCGAGCGGGTGAGCGAAGCCCTTGCAGCCGCAGGGCTCAATCCTCCCGATGACTTCCTCGCTCGCTTCCCGCACGAGCTGTCTGGCGGGCAGCGCCAGCGCGTCGTGATTGCTGGAGCACTTGCCGTCAGGCCGGAGCTCATCGTTGCTGACGAGCCTGTCTCGATGCTCGATGTCTCGATACGCGCACAGATTCTTCAGGTCCTGATTGACCTACGCGACAAGCACAACATGGCGCTGCTGTTCATCACCCACGACCTGCCGCTCGCATGGCTGATCGCCGATAGGGTCGCCGTCTTGTATCTTGGAAAATTGGTCGAGATCGGTAGCGCCGACGAGATCACATTCAACCCCCGCCACCCCTATACCGTCGCCTTGCGCAACGCTACCCCGCAGAGTGGCACCAATGTAGGTCGCGCCCAGCTTACGGCCCTGCAGGGCGAGGTTCCAAACGCCGCCCGAGTGCCGAAAGGCTGTCGTTTCCATCCTCGCTGCCCGCTGGCCTTCGATCGCTGTAAGAAAGAGGAGCCGCCGGCCATCGAAGTCGGGCCGCAGCACATGTCCGCGTGCTGGTTGGCGAAGTGAAAGTCGGCGGTTTTTGTTGCTACGGCTGGGATCCCATGTGCCGAACGCGGTTTCGCCGAAAAAACTGGAAATCTCGTTCGGCGTCGCTCGATACGGCCTTTCTCGTTATCCCGGGAGGAACATTGATGCATCAACCTTGCCGTTCGGCGAGTGCTACCGCGTGCTGCCGGCTATCTCGTACGGCGCATTGCGATGGTATTTGCGGTTCTCATTGCGCCCTGTGGCCCATGACGTACCTAGCTGATCTTGTGGCTTACCTGAGGGCAGTATGATGCGAGACAAACGCGTGCAACCGCCGCTTCCCCCAGCCGAGCCACGGATCAGGGTGCTTCATGACGACGTCACGTTGGATTGCTATGCTTGGCTTCGCGATCGGGAAAATCCTGAGGTCCGTGCGTATTTAGAAGCCGAGAACAGCTACGCGGACCAAGCGACAGCTCACCTAACAGGGCTCAAGGCGAAGCTGATCGCCGAGATCGACGGGCGTCAGCCTTGCGAGGGCGCCCCACCTGCTTTCCAGGTTGGACCTTTCGAGTACTTCCAAAGATCCGAGCCGGGCCTGCTACATACGCAGTGGTGGCGGCGGCCGCTAGCCGCAGATACGGCCGAGCTCGTTATGGATCCGAACGCGCTCGAAGGGGCCGAGGTCTTTTACCGGCTCGGTGTCTTCGAGCCGAGTGACGACGGGCGTTACGTGGCCTTCAGTTTCGATGTCATCGGTAACGAGAACTACGAGCTTCGGGTGCGGGACACAGAGACCGGCCGTGACGTCTGGCAGGGCTCGCGATGGGCTGCGATGGTAGCTTGGGCCGCCGATGGTCAGACTCTGTTTTTCACGCGGGAACGCCCTGACCTGCGGCGACAATGTCACAAGCTTATCCGCTTGGACGTCGCAACTGGGACCTCGGCGGTAGTGTTCGAGGAGGCGGACGAGCGACTGAACGTGGGGATAAGGCGCTCAGATAGCGGCGCCTGGCTGTTCCTGGATGTAAAGGGCGTTCGTCGAGGGGCGGTGGAAGTGTGGTGCCTTCCCGCCGACCAGCCGGACGTTGGATGGCGCCGTTTAGTGACGCGTGAATTTGGTCACCAGGTCAATGTTGAGCACTGGAAAGACAAGTTCCTTTTCCACGTCGATGATGCGGGACCGTATTGGCGGCTCGTGCGTGCGCCGATTGACGATGCCTCACTCTCGGGTTGGGAAGAGGTCATACCGCATCGGGACGGTGTGATGCTCGAGGAGGTCCACGTACTCGAACACCACCTGGTTCTCCTGGAGCGAGATGGCCTCCGTCCTCGCCTGGTCTCACGCGACGAAAGCGGGCGGCTTGGAGCGGCGATCGTTCCTGACGAGCCCAGTTGTAGCTTAACGGTCGGCCTGTCGGCAGGGGGGCACTATTCGGTCGCAAGGCATGCGTTCCGAGGCTCGAGCCTGATGTACAAAATCAGCTCGTTCGTGAGGCCGGATACCGTCGTCGAGCATGATTTCGCCGACGAAAAATCGGCAGTTCGCTATCAAGTCCGCATTCCGGGGTATGACGCGGCTCGATATGTGGCGACGGTCGTCATGGCGGAGGCAGACGACGGGGTGCAGGTCCCAATCTCGTTAGTCGCACGGCGTGATCGAACGAGCCCCGGGCCGGTGTTTTTGAACGTCTACGGCTGTTACGGAGTAACGAGGTGGCCCTCGTTCTTCGCGTGGCCCTCGTTCATGACCGCACGGTTGAGCCTGCTCGATCGCGGCGTTGCTTTCGGCATCGTACACGCACGAGGGGGCGGCGAGCTTGGAAGCCCATGGCATGAGGCTGCCACCCGCGATCGAAAGCGCGTTACCTACACAGATTTGATCGCCGCTGCAGAGGGGCTCGTTAAGCAGGGGTTCGCCACACGCGACGGCATCATCATTGAGGGACAAAGCGGGGGCGGGGGTACCGTACTTGCCACAGCGGTCTTGCGGCCTGACTTGTTCCGTGCCGTGCTCGCCCAGGTTCCAGTCGCAGATATCTTGGATACCGAACTGGACTTCACGATGCCGTACGCGCTACAGGAAACGGCAGAGTACGGAGATCCCCACATAGCACACGAATATCGGTGCTTGCGTAGCTATGACCCGTACTACAACCTCAGCGCCGATCACCCACTTCCGCCGACCTACATTGATGCTGCGCTCGACGATGGCCAGGTGCTCTATTACCAGCCCGCTCGCTACGTGGCACAGCGGCGGTCCTGCACGGCTGATCGCGATCCACAGGTTGTCTTCCGCACGCGGATGGTAGGCGGCCACAGCGGCGGTTCACATGGGCCTAGCGTCGCCGAGGAAGCGGCATTTCGCATGGCCTGGGTTCTCGACCAGCTCCGGTACCCAAGTGGGTGAGGGGTTCTGTCGCGAGTAAGCGGGCAGGCGGGGTGTTCGATTCGAACCTCATTTCAGACGTCCATTTGCATCGTAGTTGACTCAGGCAGGATTTGCCGCGAGATCAAGGTGGTGAGCCATCCCGACGACTTGGCTGCCGTATTGCGTGAGGGGCCTCGGGTTGTTCCTGTTCGCCAGGGGTCGAAAACGGTATGATCGACCAATCGATTAGGTCGACGGCACAGTCAAGTATCGCCTCGGTCTGAGCATAGCTGGGTGAAGCGGCGATGACATGGCCAATCCAGTCTCGGGGATCGCCTTTCCTGACAATCGGCGTCTTGGGTTCAACATAGATTTTGACCTCAGCGACACCGGGTATAGCGGCCGCCCGACCCTCCCCAACGATCGAATCAATGGTGCCATCGCGATCTGGAACAAGGATCCGCGCGGCTGCAGAGTGCGATTGCCTTTTGTGCAAATCCCATTCGTCGCCGATGGCAAGCTTGATATGCTCGGTGACGACATCGACACCGTAAGCCGCCTGAATCAGTTGGGGAGTGGGTGTGCAATGAAGACGGGGATTGACTTCAATAACGACAGGGCCACGCTTCGTCCACCGGAGTTCAATACCCTTTGGCCCCCAGCCAAGGCCGAGAGCTCGCAAACAGCTCAGCGACACGTCGACAATGCGCTTGTCGTCGTCATCAGTCAGCGGGGCCGGAAAGGTCCACTTCCGACCGACGAAATGCGGTAAGGGGCCGGTGTCAGCGATGCCAATTCCGATGATCTGATCTCCCATTATGTCGGCCCAATAAAGGGGGCCTTGTGCGAATTCTTCGACCAATATCCTCGGCGAAGACCGCCATATGTGCTTCCCGCCCAACAGATAGGTCGTATGTTCGGCTAATTCATCGACGGTACGGCACAAACGGACACCGTAGCCAGAACTGCCTACGGCTGGCTTAAGAATCACCGGCAGGCCGATCTCTGCGGCAGAGCGTTCTACGTCCGTCGCATTCGCTGCCAAGCGATAGGCAGGTATTGGAACGCCGGCTTCTGCGAGGAGCTGACGTTGAAGGAATTTGTCGCAGCATCGTTCAATGGATGCGGGGTTCGGTCCCGGTAGATCGAAATACCGGCAGAGCTTGCCAACTGTCGCATAGAACGAGTCCCCGGTGCTCGTAATCCCAGCAATGTCATAGATCGCACGTAGCCGGGAACATTCGTGGATCAGAGCGTCAAGATTGTCTATATCGACACGGACTGCCTTAATACTTTCGGCCTCAAGACAGTTGTACCGAGCTGGATCAGCCGAGAGGATAATTGAATGAAGACCAAGACGCTGGGCCGCTTGGGTGTATAGCGGACCAGTGTCCCATGGACTAACTTCTATTAGGATGAGCGCTCTTCTTGCCATGGCTGTTTACTCCTATGTTGCGTGCTATGCGGCCGTCGGAGCGTCAATCAGCATCGGCGTTGACTTTTCAGCCGTGCGCAGCAGAACCTGCCTGAGCGCATCGACAAACGTACGAATTTCTGTCGTGCTATGGGCGGGCGTAACCGTCACTCTGAACCGCTCGGTTCCCGCTGGAACACTCGGCGCCAGTATTGGCTGAACGTATATCCCATGCTGATCCAAAAGCTGACGGGACGCTTCCTTGCAACGGGATGGATCACCGATCAGCACAGGAATTATGTGGCTTTCAGTCGGCATGACCGGGACGCCCGCCTCTTTCAGCAATCCGATTAAAAGGTTCGTTTGCCGGCGCAGAGCAATTCGTTCTGAATCTGAACCGCGAAGATGGCGGAGCGCAGCCAGCGCGCCCGCCACCACAGCCGGTGGAAGCGCCGTGGTGAAAATAAAAGCGGTCGAGAAGCTTCGTATGCTGTCAACAATGGAAGCCGGTCCGGTCACGTAACCTCCCATCGTACCGAACGCTTTACCCAGCGTCCCTTCGATGATGGTTGGACGATTCATGATGCCACGTTCCGCAGCAATGCCGGCTCCTTTCGGACCGTACATTCCCGATGCATGAACTTCATCCAGAAACGTGATTGCACCAAATTCGTCCGCGACGTCACAGATATCTTTGATCGGCGAAATGTCACCGTCCATTGAATATATTGATTCAAAAACAACAATCTTGGGCCCTGAAGGATCTACGCTGCCCAAAAGTTCCCGCAAATGCGCAACATCGTTATGCCGGAAGACGCGCTTTTCCGCCCGGCTGTTGCGGCATCCACTGACAATCGATGCATGGTTGTGCGCGTCGGAAAATATAACTGTGTTCGGCATCAACGATGCTAATGTACTCAATGATGAATCGTTCGAGCTGAAGCCTGAAACAAAAATCAATCCTGCTTCCTTATTGTGAAAATCCGCAAGCTCGCGCTCCAGCAAGACATGATAATGGTTGGTGCCCCCAATGTTGCGGGATCCACCCGATCCCGCGCCGTTGGCATCGATGGCGCGCTTCATTGCAGATAGCACTTTGGGGTGTTGCCCCATGCCGAGGTAATCGTTAGTGCACCAAATGGTTACCTCTTTTCGGCCATCAGGCCCATTGAGCCAGGCCTTAGGGAAGTTGCCAGACTGGCGCTCCAGATCCGCAAATTCACGATAGTCGCCGCAGCCTTTGAGTTGCTCGATTCGTTCGGCGAAATATTGCACATAGTCCATTTCAATCTCCTGTTGGGAAACCGTGTTTCGGCGCGCTGAGAACTGCTTCACAGCGCGCGCGCACGGCGCCAACGCCCGGCTGCCGTAATCATTTGAATAACGGGCTCGAAAACTCAAGTGAAAGTACTGTTAACTCTTTTAATTACCCGTCACAAAAAATAATCAAATGTTTATAATTGCATAATACCGACATGTATTTCATAATTTTAAGCGTCCGCTCGGGTTTCTATTTGCGCTGTAGACCCATAAGCATGTAGCCATTGGCGAGCTGTAACAGAGACGAGGAGAACTGCCATGGGCGTTATGGAGATGCAGCCCGGTGAAATGGGTAGCCTGTCCGCCCGGGTTTACAATAAGGTGCGGGAAGCCCTAATCATCGGCGATTTCACACCGGGTGATCGCCTCCTCATGCAGGATCTTGCGGAGCAGCTCGGAACCAGCATCACGCCGGTACGCGAAGCTTGTCTGCGGCTCGTCAGCGAGCAGGCGCTCGAATTGCGCTCCGGCAGGTTCGTCACGGTGCCAGACCTCAGCCGGGCCCGCTACATCCAGATCAAGTTGATCCGCATGGCGCTTGAAGGGCTAGCGACAGAACACGCTGCCGACCATGTTACCCCCGCCGATCTCGAACAGCTTGAGAGCTTCCGCACCTCATTCGTAAAAAGCGAAAAAACCGGCAATCTCAAGGAAGCGCGATTCTCCAATCGCGCTTTCCATTTCGGCGTCTACCGCCTGTCGCGCATGCCGATGCTGATCGGACAGATCGAAACCATGTGGGCCTCGATGGGTCCAATCCTCAACGTCTACCACCGGGAAATTCATAGCAGTCATACCGGCGGAGAAGAACATGAACATCTCATCGAGGCCTTGAGGACTGGCAACAAGAAGGAAGCCCGCGAGGCGATCGAGAACGACATCAGTCGGGGCTCGCCTAGTCTTCTGCGCCTTTTCGAGGAGCGCGGTTCCAACTGAGTGCGCCCTCTAAGCCCCATCGACCTGCGCTACGCGCGGCGTGCGCAGGCCGGCGGTTTCCCCGCCGTCTACAGTCACCACCGTGCCGTTGACATAGGTCGATTGATCCGAAAGCAACCAAGCGACGACATCTGCGACCTCTTCAGGGGCACCGAAGCGGTTCGCAGGGATCCGCATTTCGAGCTGCTTCTTGCGTAGTGCATCGCCCATGATCTCGCCCATCATGCGCGTTTCGATCTGGCCTGGGCAGACAGCGTTGAAGCGGATCTCCTCGCCGAACTCCAGCGCGAGCGCCTGCGTCAGGCCGATGACCGCGGCCTTCGAGGCGCAGTAGGCGGCGAGCCCTTCTTCGCCGATCTTTCCGGCAATGCTGGCGATGTTGACGACGGAACCCCTCCCGTGCCGCAAGCCTTCCAGCGCATGACGGATGTAGAAAAAGGCGCTGCGTGCATTAATCGCCAGGATCTCGTCCCAATCGTCCTGGGTGGCGGAGGCGAAGGCAATGCGCTTCGATATGCCGGCATTGTTCACGAGCCCCGCGAGCCGGCCGTCGCCGAGTTCAAGCGCACGGTCGATAACACGGCGGCAATGGTCCTCACGGATGACATCACCAGCGACGAACGTGACGCGATTGGTGCGTTCGAGCGTAGCGCCCGCTTCTGCATCTCGGCCGGTCGCCACCACTCTGGAACCCGCAGACGCAAGTTTCTCCACGCAGGCCCGCCCTATACCGTGCGTAGCACCTGTTACGATGATCATTCGAATTTACTCCACTGCGTATCTCTGCTAGTTATCGCTCAAATGGCCTTCACGGCGTAATTTATTCTGTCCGGTCTTGCTTCCGAGGGCGAGGCGCAAATTCTGTAGCTCGTTCATGGAGGCTGAACCCCACTTTCGCCGGGCGAGTCAACGAAATTCACGGGCGGCGACGGCAGAGGTCTGGCTTTTATCTCCCGGTGCAGGATGTAAAGGCCACTGCCGATGACCACGAGCGATCCGATCCAAGTCCACAGGTCAGGCTTATCGCCCCAGACAAAGAAGCTGAGCCCAATGCCCCATATCATGCCAGTATACTCGAACGGCACAACGATTGATGGCGTCGCCATGCGAAAGGCCTGGGCTAACATAAGAGTGCCGACGCCACCAAGGAGTCCCACCAGGACAAGAAGACCGCCGTCCGACCCCCCGGCGTGATCCAGACGAAAGGCATTTGAATGCCAGTTGCCGCTATGACGACAATGCTGCCGTGATCATCGCAACGTTGCTCTCGGTGCGACTGTGAAGGCGGACCAGCACCATCGACAGGGCGTACGAAGCGGTAGCAACAAGCGCTATGGCGCCCCCGCCGAAAGCGCCATCGATGCCTGGTCGGATCATGACAAGGACGCCAGCAAACCCTACAAGCACGCCCAGCCAGCGCTTTAACCCCACGCTCTCGTTCAGAATTGGGACCGACATGGCAGTCATAAACATCGGCGCGGCAAAAACGATAGCATAGGCGGCGCCCAACGGCATCACCGCCAGGGCCCAGCAAAAGCCAAACGTGCCAACTAGGCTGGCAAGACCGCGCAGCAGATGCGCTCCAGCCCTACGGGTTTTCAGCGACAACAGCCCGGGTGGCCTCAATAGCATGGCCAACGTCGGAACAAACCCTATGACTGCTCGGTAAAACACGATCTGAGCGATCGAATAGTCAGTCGACAGCCATTTGATCATGGCGTCCGTGACGCAGAGGATGAACACACCCCCAGCATACATAGCGATGCCTCGCGCTGGCGACAGCGTTGAAGTTACCACTCCGGGCACACCGTCCTGCGCCCTCATAACTCAGGCAACCCGCGTGATTGCCACCGCCGGTGGATCCGACTGCTTCCTAGCCGCCGACACTCTCTTGGACCCCGGCGCCGGATATTTGCCAACACAGAGAGATCAAACGCCCGCTGCTCGGAGGAAAATGTCGCTATGTTTTCGTCAACGCGAACAAAGCGGTCGTTGGAAGAAGCGTCGCACGCGATCGAAGAGCAGCTGCGATAAGCGGAGATGCGAAAGGTATTCTAACTTATCTGCGATCCTTGCTTATCGGATACTGCGACAGATCGAGCCCAGTACGGGCCGACATGAAGGGGATGCCGGGGCGAGGGTCGACCAAGTCATCGACGTAAGCCTGTTTTTCGCGGGCAACCGATTCTGTTTCGCCGACGATCGGGTCCACCGAGACGAGAATGGCGTAGTCGTCTGGATTCCGCCCCGCCTTGCCGACGCGATCCTTCATCTCGGCATAAAATTCCTGCATGTCCGGCAAGGAATGCTGAAGCGTAAAGACAGCTCGGCGTGGCTCGCCGCAAAATCGCGACCGCGCGGCGACGATCCGGCCTGCATCTGGCCGCCTAGCGCCATAGTGGCTTCGTTGTAGAAACAGAGAACATCGGCGAGAAATAATCCGTCAAATCTCGCGGCCTCGAGCGTTCGCGCCAGCGTTTCCCAAAACGCCCGGTCGAGACTCTGTTCTCTGTTTGCGGATGGCGCCACATGGCATGATGATGGCAAGTTGACCCCGCCACGAGAAACTCAAACTTCATCGGACGCGGCATTCTGGGCTCCTTCTGTTTGGCATTTGATGTATATGCTTCTCAACGCAAGGGACGTGCCGACTGAGACCACTTCCAGCTAGGTAACTGATCTGCAACCGTTTTCCTTAAATCATCCAACGAGGTGAGAGCCAATCCTTTTCCGCAAAGCACAAGGATTGCGGGGCCAATGTTAGATTCAGGACACAGTGATTGGCTCTGTTGCAACGGCGGAATTGGGACGCAGGGAGAGATTATGTAGCTGCGGTCAGGCGGCGAGGATTTCGAATTGTTCGGTCAGGGGCGGGTTCGGATTGAAGGCGTAGCTCGCCTGCCGGTTGCACATCATGTGGAGCATTTTGATACCGAACAGAGTGATGTGACTGAAAGCCGGTGACTTGAAGCCTCGCATGGTCCCGACGCCGCGCTTGACCCGCTGTGCTCCTGTTCGATGCGATTGTTGAGTAATGCCGGGACAGTGTGGCGCCGTCGATCCTCGGATGCCTTGTGCGTTCACGGATGATTGATTTCGCCGTTTTCGGCCCGGTCACAAGAGGGGCTCGGCTTTCTGTTTTCGCATGCTCTCGCCGCTAAGTTCGATGCAATAGGCATTGTGTACGAGCAGGTAGAGGATGGCATGACGGACGGTTACCAACGAGTTGCGTCCCAATCGGTCGGCCACCGGCTGCGACGGTCGCTACGAGCGGAGGGCCATCCACTTTCGCGGTCGCTGGCAGCGGCGACCTTCCACCACGCCCCTTACGCACTTTAGCACTACTTGATTGGGTAGCTTGCCCAACCATGTAGCGGGTGTTTGAGTTGGGGTTGCACTAGGGCGGGAAACGGTCGAGCTGCCCTCCAGACGATGACGGGCTCAATATGGAGATCGACACATGAAACTCGCTTCTGGATGCAAGGCTTTTTGCGAGGCCGCTCAAAAAACTACCTAGCTCAAACAAAGCCAGGTGGAAATCTTGATTGGGCGATCGTACTGGTCGGTGTGGCGTGGGCTGGGCAGCGTAGTGAGTAGTCGTGCAAGCTGAGGGACGTCTCTTTGAATCGCGCGCACGCTGTCAACCCCAGCTAGATGAAATAATTGCTGCCGGGTTCATGGTTCCTTCCGCGGTCGTCTCTATGGAGCGGCGCATAATGGCGTTCAACAGCGGTGGGCAGAGCCCGCAGGGATGACTTCGAGATTACGAACCCCGTCATCCCGGAAGGACGCTTGTTCCGCCGAAGCGGATCTGGGATGAAACTGCTTCTTGCGGAGCGCATCTCTGGCTGGTCTCGGCGTCCTCGGGCCAGGTCCGGTGAAGGATGACAGCCATTTAGCGAGCGACGGCAACCTTCGCCTTCTTTCCGCGGCCCAGCCCGACGGTTACCGTAAGAGAGGGCGCCCAGGATCGACGACATGGTCCGCAGTCGCTGGATTTATCGCAAGCTAATAAACTTCTAAGCCGGCATCGAGGCTGGCAGCTCCTATCTCAGAGGTGTTTACCGATGTACCTGGCGAGGTCTCGGCCGCTTCAAGGCCTATATCCGGTTCAATAGTAATTTTGGAACATGTCAATGTGGATCCCAGACCTGTCCAATTCGGTCGGTCCGCGATACAAGGCAATCATCGACGCGCTTGAGCGAGCCATTGCTTCGAAATGCCTATATCCGGGTGATCGTTTGCCGACGCACCGCGAACTCGCAGAAAGGCTCGGCGTCAGCGTACAGACCGTAGCTCGCGCTTACGCCGAGGCGGAACGCAAAGGACTGCTCTCGGGCGAAGTTGGCCGAGGAACGTTTGTTCAGTATTTCAAGCCGGAACAGCGTGCGCGGTATTTCGCTGATAGCGAAGTGCCAAACGCACGGGATTTCTTAAACATCATGCCGGTGCTCTCCGAAATCCATATTGCGGCACTCAGGGAGGCGATGGTCGAGTCAGCCAAAGACGGCGCCATCCAGCGCATGCTCGAGTGTCGGTCAACCCAGGGCATAGTGCAGCATCGCGAGGCTGGCATCGACTGGCTTGAGCGCAATGGGGTGACGGTGAGTGCCGACAGCCTAATTGTAACGAACGGTGTCGCTCACGGAATCTGGACAGCAATGGCTAGCATAACCGAGCCTGGTGATGTGGTCGCCACCGAAGCACTTGTGGGCACCTCAATTACCATTAATGCCTCAATCCTCAAGATCAGGCTCCGAGGTCTAGCGATCGATCAGAACGGTATTATTCCCGAGTCCTTTGAAGAGGCCTGTGCACACGAAAACATCAAGGTTTTGTGTATTACGCCCTGCTACAGTGCTCCCACGGTCTCCCTCATGGATGAGGCGCGTCGCGAACGGATTGCAGAAATTGCGCGGCGGCATGACGTGGCGATCATCGAGGACGATGTCTTCGGTCCTCTAATACCTAAGCGACCGAAGCCCATGTGGTGGTTCGCTCCCGAGCGCACATACTACGCGACGAGCTTTACGAAGTGCGTGATGCCCTCTTTACGGACAGGATTTCTTGCAGGTCCGCTCCCGGCAATACCTCGTCTAATTTCACGCGTTCGAGCCACCGGATGGAGTGCAAACATCTGGACAGCTGACGTTGCTGCTCGCTGGCTGCAGGACGGGACGATTGATCGGTTGATCGAATGGCAGCGACAGAAACTCAAGACAAGATATGAGATCCTGATCCACATACTCGGGGCATTTAGCTATGAAGCGGAGCCACACGCCATGCATGCTTGGCTGACTCTGCCTGAACACTGGCGATCGCGCCATTTTGTGGATCATGCGCGATCTCTGGGGCTCCTTGTCGGCCCCCCCGATCCATTCATCATCGGACGAGCAGTCGAACCCCATGCAGTACGGTTGGCACTTGGCGGCACCAATAGAAATGACCAGGACTTCAAGGAGGGTCTTGAACGAATTGCCGCCCTCCTGCGAGAGCACCCCGATCCAATGAGCATTTCGTACTGATCCAGATCAGCTCTATCGCGCAAGGCAATCGTAGGCACACTGGAGAAGGCGTCGATGAAAAATCGAGGCGCCAAACTGGACGACCATAACGCAAAGATGCTCAAGATACTTATACAATGGCGGTGAAAGAAAAATGGCCCGGGTGGCCTTCCTCGTCGCTTGGCGACCCGCTCCCTGTCGATGAGCAGGATCGATCCGGTATCGCCGGTGTCCTTCGAGTACAGGATGGCTGGCGACCAGTGTGGCCCCGAAACCGCGTCTGTCGAGGCCGCATACTCGGATACGACGGCGCGCCGGTTTCGAACGAGCTGTTGCAACACGATCTTATAGAACATCTAATCCCTATCACTTCTCGAATGATCTTCCGGTCCGCTGCAGGTTTCGGGGCACAGTTTCTTAGGAGCAAAGATCTTTGCCGGAGGCCGCGATGGTTGCTTGGAACTTTGGACAAGCGACCGGCAGCCGCCCCGAAAACGAGAAACAACTCTTGCGGGAAATGTGGCGTATTTGGCAGCTGCCACTGTCGACATCTCAGGACCTGCGACGGGAATTCGGATGGTCCATGATAGTCAGAGATACTCTTTGCGTTTCGATGTTACCGCGGCATATTGATGAGCGGTGACTATTCGGCCTGGCGCACGCTGGAGGGTGCAACCCATCGGCGATGCCGTATCCTATTCCCTGACCCAATGGGAATATCTGACGCGCTACACCGAGGGCGGCAGGATGCCGATCGACAACAATCTTCTGGAGCGCGACATCAGGATTTTTGTAACTGGCAGAAAGAGTTGGTTGTTCAGCGACACAAGTGGAAGGAGCCAAGGCAAGCGCCGCCATCTGTTGACCTGCCGGGCCTGCGGCGTCGAGCCGTTAGCGTGGTTGCGCTACTCCTCGCCGAGTTCGGCCCGAACACGCAGATATCGACGATCTGTTGCCCTTCAACTTCCGTAAAACCGCTTAGCCGAATCCCACTCGATGCCCCTTCATATAAAAGCGATCGATCGTAAGCGCCGTCAACGTGCGTGGAAATGAGCGCTTACTTCCAATGAGACGAAAATGGCACCAAGATTGGTTCGGATAGCCGTCGGTTCTTCGCGGTAGAGATCGAGTGACATTGGTCGCCTCCAGGTTGAGCGGATATGCATCCTCAGTCTGCCTGCTGAGGTGGTCGCTATCCACCCCCATGGGATCGTATATGAGGTCGCTCGAGCTCGCCGCGAAGACGGATGCGACCTCACATAACCCTCCAGATTCCGACCTGAAGCCGGGCACCATTCCAATCAAAAGCCAGTCAGTTTTTGGGTAAGCGGTCAGCCGATAACGTCAGGCCTAAAGTTCCAAGGCATGAGCATTTCGATCTCGGATGCCGGCCATCCTTGAGCGATGCGGGTCAAGGTCTGCGAGAGCCAGTCGAGCGGATCGACGCTGTTCATTTTGCAGGTTTGCAGCAAGGTGGCTACCGTCGCCCAGGTTCGTCCACCGCCTTGGCTGCCGGCGAATAGACTATTCTTTCGCGTGATCGTCTGGGGCCTGATTGCACGCTCGACGATATTGGAGTCGATTTCGATGCGACCGTCCATCAGAAAGCGTTCCAGCGCCTCCCGCCGGGTGAGCGCGTAGCGGATCGCCTCGGCGGTCTTGGTTTTTCCGGAGACCTTCCCCAGTTCCGCTTCCCATAGATCGAAGAGGCTCGCGACAATGGCCACGGATTTTTCCTGACGGAGCGCGGCGCGGCTTCCGGCATCCTTGCCGCGAACCTTGTCCTCGACCTTCCACAATTCGGTCATGGCGATGATCGTTACCGTCGCGGCCTGCGAGATCCCGCTGATGTGCAGGTCGTAGAATTTGCGCCGCAGGTGAGCCCAGCACCCGGCGAGCCGGATTGATTCATTGCTGCCGGCTTTGGCCCGTGCCTTGACCAGGTTGGTATAGGCCGAGTAGCCATCCACTTGCAGGATACCGCTGAACCCGGCGAGGTGGCGCGCCACGCAATCTGCGCCTCTGCTGTCCTCAAAACGATAGGCAACCATTGGCGGACTGGTTCCGCCATAGGGTCGATCATCCCGTGCGTAGGCCCATAGCCAGGCTTTCGTGGTCTTCCCGGAACCGGGGGCAAGGGTGGGCAAGGTCGTCTCGTCGGCGAAGACCCTTTCGGCCTCCTTCACACGCTCGAGGATGTAATCGGCGAGCATCTGCAACTCGAAGCCCAGATGCCCCATCCACTGCGCCCTCAGCGACCGGCTGATCTCGACACCGTCGCGCAGATAGATCGTCTCCTGCCGGTAAAGCGGAAGGCCGTCGGCGTATTTCGACACGGCGATGTAGGCGAGCAGCCGCTCCGTCGGCAGGCCGCTTTCAACGATGTGCGCCGACGCCAGAGCCTGGACCACGCCGTCACGGCCCCGGAAAGCGTATTTGGGACGGCGCGTGACAATGACCCGGAACTTCGGCGGCACGACGTCCAGCCGCTCGGATCGGTCCTCACCGATCAGAACCTTTTCCAGCCCCTCGCAGTCGCCAGGGATTTCCGGCTCGATAACTTCCTCGATGCGTTCGAGGTGGGCAGCAAAACCCTTGCGCGGACGCGGGGCGCGCTTCGGCTTGTTTCCGACCGCGTGGTCGAGTTCGCTCCGGATTTCAGAAAGGCCGGTCTCGACCTCTTCGAAGGCAAAGGAGGCCTGCTCGTCGTCGATGGCCAGGCGTAGCCGCTCGGAACGCGTGCCATGTTGCGTGCGCTGTAAAAGTTTCAGGATCGACGTGAGATTGGCGATCCGCTCGTTGGCGCTCCTCTCGACTGCCTTCAGCCGGGCGACCTCCGCCTCGGATGCTGCGATCCGAGCTTCGGCGACTGCGATCCGGGCCTGACTCGCAGCCTGCTCGCGAGCCATGGAAAGGATCATCGCCTTCAGCGCATCAACGTCGTCGGGAAGGGCAAGACCCGGTAGAACCATGGCAAGCAACAGAGCACAAAAACAGCCGCTTTCCCAACCGTTCCAGCCGCATGATTCATCTTGCCGCAGGCCGGTTTCAGCCCGTCGATAACGGCCGCCTGACCCTGGCCGGACGGATCTTTTTCCAGTCTAACCCGGCCAGAAGCGCCATCAGCTGGGCGTGGTCGAGACGCATGCGCGCGGCCGATATCGCAGACCAGCAGAAGCTGTGATCTTCCAGAGTCTTCGAATAAAGACAAACCCCGCTGCCGTCCCACCACACGATGCGAACCCGGTCCGCACGCTTCGAGCGGAACACGTGAAGCGCCCCCGAGAACGGGTCCAGGCCGCCATCCCTGACCAGCGCCATCAAAGATGCCGCGCCCTTGCGGAAGTCGACAGGCTGGCACGACACGTGAACCACCACACCGGAAGCGATCATGCCTTGCGAACCGCGCAGATGATCCTCGCCAGGCGATCGGGATCAACATCGCCGCCGGCGCGCACCACTGCATCGCCAATGACGATTTCCACCATGTCGCTGCCCATTGCTTCAAAGCGCGTGAACTTCGCCGGCTTGCTCGCTGCCTCCGTCAGTGGCGCAACCATGCCCGACGAAAGCGCCTTGCGGCGCCATGCATAGAGCTGCGAGGGGTCCAGCCCCTCGGAACGCGCAACTGCCGACACATTACCCCCTGGCGAGAAGGCTTCGGCGACAAGCCGTGCCTTCTCTTCGTCCGACCGATGGCGCGGCTTGCGTCGGGACGGCACAGGCTCCGCCGTCAAAATCTCGAATGTTCGATGATGGCTCATACTGTCGCTCACAGGATTCTCCGCATGATTCATGCTGAAAATGAGCGATCAACCGCCTGCACGCTACGTGGGGATGCCTACGCGCTTACGTTTTTGGCACTGAACATTACCTCCTGAGTCAGCAACTTTGGCATTAAAAATCGCAACGCTCACAGCTTCATTTTCGCGCCGCAGTGCGACGCCTACTAAAGTCAACGCCCCGGTTAGGTAGTTGCGCGCGCGTCAGGCGCTAATAGGTTAGGCGGCAGTAACTCGGAACCTCGGATGTTCCCATTGGGGCGCGACGTGAGGGATGGGCTTATCATCGGACAACGAAGGAGGAAGGCATGCCCAATCCCAGCCGCAATGTGCTGCTCATCGACTCGACAGGAAGAGGGCACGCGATTGCTGACCTCTTCCAGCGCAGCGACCCTTCCGTACAGGTCTTCTATGGGCCGGGAAACCGGTCGGTTGCTGACGAGCGCATCTGCACCGTCCCCGATATTTCGCTAAGCGATCCGGGATCTGCAGTACGATTTTGCCAAGCCCGTGCAATAGACTTCGTCTTTGTCTCTCACATCGACGCGCTCTCCACCGGCTATGTGGATTTCTTGAAAACCAACGGGATTCCCACAATTGGCCCAGATCGTGCTGCAGCTCGACTGGAAGCAAGCAAAGCGTTCACGAAGTCGCTCCTGCAGCGGTACAACGTGAAGACGGCACGTTTCGCGGTCTTCGACCGGCCCGAACCTGCCAAGTGCTATATTCGCGGACTCGACTATGATGTTGTCGTCAAGGCGGACGGGCTATGCGAAGGCAACGGCGCCTATGTATGCAGCGACCAAGCAACGGCGCTTCAAGCCGTCGAGAGCATCATGCTCGCGCGGGCACACAAGGATGCCGGAAACCGCATCGTCGTTGAGGAGCGCCTCTTCGGGGTGGAGATATCGATCTTCGCGCTCTTCGATGGAAAGGAGTTTCTGCTGTTTCCGGCGGCTCTGGACTATAAGCGCTCCGACGATGGCAACAAGGGCGTTAATTGCGACGGTATGGGTTCGCTTTCCCCACATCCGCTCGCGGACAAGGCGCTTTACCGTGAGATACAGACCGCGCTTCTAGAGCCTCTAAGAGCTGCAATTCTGGGTGAAGGCTTGAAGTACACAGGCTTCATCTATATCGGCGCCATGCTATGCGATGACGGCATCAAAGTCATCGAAATCAATGTCCGCTTTGGCGACTCCGAGGCCGAGGCCGTCCTGCCCAAAGTGCAGAGCAATTTCGTCCGGCTTTGCGAAGGCGTCCTTCAGGGGACCCTTGGCTCTATGTCCCTCGAGACAGACGATAAATGCTACTGCAATGTAGTGGCCGCACAAGGGCCAACGATGCGATTGGACGAGGTCGGCCGCGAGATCCGCTACCCGGGCTGGCCGCACGGAGATTTCGAGTGCGGCTTCCCTATTTCTGGACTTGAGGCGCTGGACCGCCGTAACTCCCGTCTGTTCTTCGCCAATGTCCGCGGCGATGCCGAGGACGGTCTTGTAACGGCCGGCGGACGCGTGCTGCACGTCACTGGCATCGGTGACAATTATGCGCAAGCCGTCCACCATGCCTATGCCAATATTGAGAAGATACGCTTCAAAGGCATGTCCTACCGCTCCGACATTGGTCTGATCTATGGCTCGGTAGATGCGATGCGGCAGCGACGGGAGATTTCATCGCTGCCCTGGACATGGCAAATGCCACGCGGAGCGCTCTCATAGCCCGAGGGACTGACAGCCCTGAACTGCGCACATGAGCGCCTACCCGACACCAGTGCACCAATAAACCATGGAGAACCGATCATGATCATCAGGACACTAGAGCAGGCGGAGCAGTCCGACCGACGCGTCGCCGCGGAGAACTGGGAGAGCATTCGCCTTCTCCTAAGTCAGGACGGAGTCGGATTCTCTTTTCATATCACAACTATGTTTCCGAATACCGAGACGCGCATCTGGTACAAGAACCACTTCGAGGCAGTTTTCTGCATGGAGGGCGAGGGTGAGGTCGAGACACTGGCGGATAGCAAGATTCACCCCATCCGTCCGGGGACGATCTATATCTTGGACAAGCACGACAGGCATATCCTGCGCGCCAAGACAAAAATGCGTAACGCCTGCGTGTTTGCCCCCGCCCTTCATGGCAAGGAAACTCATGATGCCGACGGCTCATATCCAGCACTGGCGCGGGACTGAATGGGCCTCGTTTCAGCTTGAAATACCCAGGGCTGTTGCCCCAAGCACATTTTACACGCCGGAGACCACCATGGAAATTCGCCTTACAGGAGCTGCCGATCATGGTGAATGGCTATCACTTTGGAATCGGTACTGCGCCGACCAGGGAGTCGGCTTATCCACAAAGGTGTCGGAGACGATCTGGCAGCGGATCGAGGATCCAGACGACAAGACCAAGGCGCTCGTCGCTGTTGATGCAAGCGGCGTGACCTTGGCTTTCCTCAACTATATCGTTCACCCATACACATGGAGCGACCGGATGCTCTGCTTTGTGGTCGATCTGTATGTTGATCATCCTTGGCGGCGCCGAGGAATCGCAGAAGCAATGATCGCTCATCTGGCCGCGGAAGGGCGCCGCGAGGGCTGGCTGCGGCTCTATTGGAACACCGACAGATCGAATGAGCGCGCGCGGGCCCTCCATGACAAGCTTGCAAGGTTAAGTCCCTATCTTTCATATTTTCTGGACCTGTGAGGCTACGCGAGTGCCTCAACTCGCCTTATGGCTTCGAACATTTAAAAGAAATTCGGAAAAATACCGATATTTACAATAATTTGCTCTCCTTTCGGCACTCTTTCCTACCTAATACTGCGGGTCTTCAGGGATCAACTGGCACCACGATGCTGGGCCAACATCGCCTCGGACTCCTCGCCCCGCGCCTCACAGGTACTGCTGCACATACGGCGCTATTGCTGGGATAGTAGCGCGCGCAGGGTAGAAAAGATGTCGAGCGTGGGACAGCGAAGCCTACTTTGAACGTCGCGCACAAACGGCGTAAAAGCACAGCATTCAACAATGACGGCCCCAACGTTTTCGCTAAGTGAGGAGTTGTCACAGAGATCGTTCAACGTGGACCCAATAAGATTCCAATCGTAAACCGCGTCGGACCGATTTATCATTTGCCAGGCCGCCGTTCCTTCGATTCCGATCTTGGCGATATTATCACAGTCGACCTGTGGCCAGGCGGCCTTCAAGTGCGCGTCGGACAGAGCCGTCGAATCGAAGCAGATGATCGCGATCTTCTGGTTTGAGGGCGTGACGGCGGCGAGAAGCGGCAGAAGCAGCAGGCTCGACGTGATCGTGGGGATGTCTACTGCAGAGGAAATGGCGGTCTGGTAAAGCACCGAATAGCCGCAGTTGGAGACAATCCCCGAGCAACCACGTTGTTGCAGTCGACGGGCTGCTCGCAGATAGGCCCCCCGCACATGAGGGCGATCATGAAGGATATCGGGGACCGATACGCCTTCGACCACCTCGGCGATCATCCCTTGAGGGAAAAGGCCGGTTTCGCCGAGACAACGCGAGGGGTAGCTCGTCGGTTCTGGCTCGTCGAGGCGAAGCAAGCCCAGCGGCTTGGGTGGCGGCATCAAGGTCAAAGATCGACATCCTTTAGGAGACGACAAACAGCTCGCGAGGCAACCGGCAGAAGGATTCGTGACCTCTTTCGGTGACGAGGATGGTTTCGCTGAGGACAAAGCTCAGGGGACCCTGCCACATGCCCAGAATGACGTGGAAGGTCATGTTGGGTTGGAGTTCGGTCATGTCGCCCGGGCGCAGGCTGGCGGTGTGTTCACCCCAGTCCGGCGGATAGCCCAAGCCAATAGAGTACCCGATCCTGGAGGGCTTGGCGAGCCCAAAACGCGAGATCACGCTGCGCCAGACCTCTTCGAGTTGCGCGCACGTCCGCCCTGGCGCAACGGTGGAGAAGACGGCTTCCATACCTTCACGAACGACGGCTGCGAGGTGCCTCAACTGACCGGGTGGGTTGCCCAAATAGACGCTTCTTGCCAGACCGGCGTGATACCGTGCGCGACAGCCACCGAGTTCGATGTTTGCCACGACATCAGAACCGACGGGATCCTCAGTCCAGGAAAGGTGGGGAGCGTCGGCTCTGGGGCCTATTCCCATCACCAAGCCGCCAGGAACCGCGCCTCCGAAGGATTCAGTGCCGGCAATCTGTGCCTGCATGATGCGTGCGGCCAGGTCGCATTGCCGGATGGCCGGCGAAAGAGCCTCGATTCCTGCCTTCATGGCGCGATCCGCGATGACGCCTGCCTGTCTTATCAGTTCGATTTCGGCGTCGGACTTGATTATGCGGACCCAGTTCACCAGATCCGAAGCGTCCCTGAAGGTGCACTGGGGCAACGAGGCCTGGAGCTTCTCGAAGCAACGTGCGGTGAAGTAGTAATTGTCCATCTCGACGCCGAGCAGGCGGCCGCCAAGACCTCTTCGCTGAAGCTCCTGGGCGATGAACTCCATCGGGTGCCGTTCGGTCGATTGCACGTAGTGGTCCGGGTAGCCAATCACGTCATCTTGCGGCAAATAGCTTGTCGCCGTGGCGCACGGCACATCGATGCCACGGCCGATCCAGATCGGCTCACGATCAAGAGCAATGACGGCCATTTGATGCGTATAGAACGACCAAGCATCGTAGCCGGTCAGATAATTCATATTCTCAGGCGACGTGATCAGAAGCACCTCGATTTGGCGCTGTAGCATTGCTTCCCTGGTGCTCGCCAAGCGTCGCGCATACTCTTCTAATTTGAACCGGGGCATCGCTGTTCTCTTTTGCGTTTGGTGGCGCTAGGTGATACGACACGGAGAAAGCATGTCAATCAGCGTTTTGGATCATTCCAATATCAGGGGGTAGGCGTGATGCGTTGGACTTGGAAGCCCGAGGTTTCGTCCTCTGGTGGTGCACGCTACCAGGCGATTGCAGACGCGATCGCTGCTGCAATCGACGGCGGCGAGCTTAGGCCCGGGGAACGGCTTCCTCCCCAGCGCGATCTGTCATTCCGAATGTCGGTGAGTGTCCAGACCATATTTCGGGCTTATGCCGAGCTCGAACGGCGGGGGCTTGTGTCGGGAGAGATCGGGCGAGGCACGTTCGTTCGGTACGCAAACCCGGACAAGGTGCCCGGGTCGATCGTTGATAAGAGGGAAGAAGACCTCCTGGACTTCTCGACAATGGCGCCAATCGTCGGTGAAAAGCACGTTAAGGCCTTGCGGGATATGCTCGCTGCGCTGTCGAAGTCACGAGAGTTGGAATCGCTTCTTGCCCATAGACCGATCGTGGGCCTGCACCATCATCGAATGGTCGGCGCGGACTGGTTGAAGACGCTTGATCTAAAAGCGTCGCCAGAGACGATGTTGATCACTAACGGTTGCCAGCACGGCCTTTGGGTGGCTCTCGCTTCGGTCACGGAGCCTGGTGATATTGTTGCGGCCGATCATCTGGTTGACAGCAGCGTTATTACGGAATCGATGATTCTCAAACTGCAGCTACGCGGCTTGGCCAGCGACGAAAGTGGAATTCTTCCGGATGGCTTTGCCGCTCTCTGCAATCGCGAGCGTGTGAAGGCCATTTGCGTTACGCCTACCCTTAACAATCCAACCGCAAGCTTGATGGACGAAGAGCGACGACGGGCTATTGCCGAGATCGCAAGAGAGTTCAACGTATGGATCATTGAGGACGATGTCTTCGGTCCCCTCCTGGACCAGAGACCTCGTCCGATAGCCGCTTTTGCGCCAGAGCGCAGCTGCTATGCGACGAGCTTTTCCAAGAGCGTGCTCCATTCACTTAGAACTGGCTATCTCTTGGTGCCCGAAATTCTGATGTCGCGGGCGATCTCGCGTCTAAGAACGACAGGCTGGATGTCTAATTCATTTGTCGCAGAGATCAGTTGCAGATGGCTGACAGATGGAACGATCGCGGAACTCATCGCTTGGCAGAGGCGGAAGCTGGCGCGCCGACACAGTATCCTTGATCGGGAGTTGGGAGACGCTCAGAGGATTTCCCACCCGGCCTCACTTCATGTGTGGCTGCCACTTCCTGGCCGATGGCGGACTGGCCCGTTTGTCGAGGAAGCCAGGCGAAGGGGGCTCCTGATCACAGGGCCGGACCCCTTCATCGTCGGCCGGGATACGGATCCGCATGCGGTAAGGCTCACAATCGGGGACTCCGTTCGAGAAGACGAAGATTTCCAGCGCGGCGTGGAGACGCTTGCGCGCCTCCTTGCGAGTGATTTGGAAGCCAGTTCACCTGCAATATAATCCAGCCATTCGCCTGACTTATTTTGCGCGAAGAGCACGACTTGCTTTCGGCGCTTTGTTTCCGTCCGCGCTGGAGCTTCTTGGAAGGCTGCGCGGAAATCCAATAATTCGCTCGGGTCGGGTTACATCGCATGACTCGGCGCTTGATTGGATCATGCCAATTTGCCAATTGACATGCCTCGCCCCCTGCTGAGAGACTGGGGCCATGCCGACGCGCCATCGTTTCAGCCGTGCCGATGCGCCACCGTCCCAGCCGCGTGCCGGCGCGCCATCGTCCCAACCGAAGGCAAATCGCATTCAGAGGATACAATGCCTGAGAAAGAACACGGCGTGGCCGCCGAGCATTCCGTAGCCACACTCATCACCCCCATCCTTATGCCTAAATGGGGCCTGTCGATGGAGGAGGGCCAAATTGTCCATTGGTGGAAATCGGTCGGCGACCGGTTCGCTGAAGGCGAGGATCTTGTCGACATCGAGACAGCGAAGGTTAACAATGTCTATGAGGCTCCTTTGTCAGGTATGCTGCGGAGGATCGTTGCCGACGTCGGCGAAACCGTGTCGGTCGGCGGTTTGATGGCCGTCTCATCAGAGCCGGCCGTCTCGGATGCTGACATCGACGCCTTCATCTCCGCTTTCCAGGAGAGCTTTGTTCCCGAGGCAGATGCCGGGTCTGACAGCGTGGCGCTGACGCGCAGTCGTATTCACGCTGGCGGACATGAGCTAGAGGTAGGCATCGCCGGCGAGGGGGACACTGTCATCCTGATCCATGGCTTCTCGAGCAATTCGCAGAGTTGGGATCTCAACCTGCCGACATTGGCGCAGCGGGGCCGAGTCATCACGATTGACCTGCCGGGGCACGGCGCGTCCTCGAAAGACGTCCGCGAGGGCTCCCTGAGCGATCTGGCAACTGCTGTCGGGACCGCTCTGGACACGCTTGCGGTAGGCGGCGCTCATCTCGTAGGCCACTCGCTCGGCGGGGCCATCGCGATGCAGTTGACGCTCGATCGTCCAGACCGGTTTCGCAGCCTTGTCCTCGTCGCCCCAGCAGGACTTCCCGGCGGAAGCGTTAATCGAGATTTTCTGGACGGTATCGTCGACGGCCAACGCGCACGCGATCTGAAGCCTTGGCTGGAGATGCTTTTCCATAACCCTGACCTTGTGAGTGAAGAGCTAATCGAGGAGGTCGCACGCTATAAGCGCATAGATGGCGTTGAAGAGTCGCTCTCGGTGATCAGAGACCATCTTGTCGCGAATGGGAGCTTTGGCCATCTCGCCCACAGCCTGGCTGCTCTTCCTCCGACGCTGGTTGTGCTCGGTGATGATGATCGCATTGTTGGAAGTCCCAACACAGCCGGCCTTCCGGACAGCTGGCGGGTCATTACGCTGAACGGTGCCGGGCACATGCCGCACGTAGAACGGGCTTCCGAGTTCAATGACGTGCTGACTTCCTTCCTAGACGAAAACGCTTGAGGGCTCCGATGCAACTAAGCAGAGACGAATTGAAACGAGCCTACGAACGGATGTTCTTGATTCGCGTCTTCGAAGAGCGGGTCGAGAAGGAGTTTTCAGCAGGAAACATTCCGGGGTTCACCCACGTGTACTTGGGACAAGAAGCGTGTGCCGTAGGGGTATGCTTCGAACTCACCGATGAGGATTATATCGGCTCTACACACCGCGGCCACGGGCATTGCATAGCCAAAGGGGTCGACGTCGAAGGCATGATGCTCGAAATCATGGGTAAGGCCTCGGGTATCTGCGGCGGAAAGGGCGGCTCGATGCACATCGCCGATCTGAAGAAAGGTATGCTCGGCGCGAACGCAATCGTGGGAGGATCGCCGCCAATCGCGGTCGGCGCGGCCCTGACGCAGAAGCTCAACAAAACCGGCCGCGTCGCCGTGGCGTTCTCGGGTGACGGCGGCGCCAATCAAGGCACGGTCTTCGAGGCGCTCAACATGGCGATGGTGCTCCATGTGCCCGTGATCTTCGTCTTTGAGAACAATGAATACGGTGAGTTCACGACGCAGTCATATGCGTGCGGAGGAGTTAATATCGCCGACCGCGTTAGGGGCTTCGGCATGCCGTGCGAAGTGGTGGACGGCACCGACTTTTTTCCGGTTCGAGAGGCGATGCAGCGGGCCCTTGAACACACGCGGGGCGACAAGGGTCCATATGCGCTGGAGATCCAATGCAAGAGGTTCGGCGGCCACTACGTGGGGGATCCTCAAGTTTATCGTTCGGAGAAGGAGCTCGTTGAGGCGCGCGCCTATGATCCGATCCCGCGCTTCCGCCGTGCCGTGTCGGAAGCTGCACTTCTGTCCGAGGCGGAGTTCAATGAGATAGAGTCCGCGGTGCAAGACCGCGTTGACATCGCTGTGCAATCGGCGCTAGCGGCCTTGGCGCCCGATCCTGCCACCGATCTCACCAAACATGTCTATGTGAAGTACGCCTGAAGGAATCGGAACCTATGTCCAAAAAGACCTATCTGCAGGCGATCAACGAAGCTCTCCGACAGGAAATGCGCCGGGATTCCAAGGTGATATTGATCGGCGAAGACCTAGTTGGCGGCCATGGCGCGACAGGCGAGGTTGGCGGCGCTGGAGGACCGTTTGGCCAGATGAGGGGTCTGTACAAGGAGTTCGGTGCGGATCGAATGATCGACACTCCAATTTCGGAGAGTGCCATAATCGGGGCCGCCGCAGGCGCGGCGCTGACCGGACTTAGGCCGGTTGCAGAACTCATGTTCGTCGATTTCGTGGGCGTTTGCTTCGATCAGATATTCAATCAAGTCGCCAAGTTCCGTTATATGTTCGGGGGGAATGCGCGCACTCCCTTGGTGATCCGGGCCACGATCGGGGCCGGCAAGAGGGCGGCCGCCCAGCACAGTCAGACTCTGCACCCGCTCTTCACCATGGTGCCTGGCCTGAAGGTGGCCATGCCGTCCAATCCCTATGACGCCAAGGGCTTGCTGATCCAGGCGATCCGCGACGACGATCCGGTCATCTACCTGGAATCGAAGTCCTTGTTCGGCATGGAGGGCGAGGTGCCGGATGAGCCGTATCGCATCCCTTTCGGCGAGGCCAACATCCTGCGTGAAGGCAAGGACCTGACCATCGTGGCCCTTGGCGCGATGGTTCCGCGAGCGGAAAGGGCTGCCGCCGAACTCGCGAAGGACGGGATAAGCGTAGAAGTCCTCGATCCGCGCACCACTTCGCCGCTGGACAAGGAATCGATTCTCGAGAGCGTGAAAAAAACCGGGCGGCTGGTGGTAGTCGACGAGAGCCCCCCAAGGTGTAGCCTTGCTGCCGACATCGCTGGCATTGTCGCCGACAAGGGCTTCAAGTTCTTGAAGGCACCGATTAAGCAAGTTACGTGTCCCCACACACCGGTGCCATTCGCACCTATTCTAGAGGACGCCTATCTGCCCTCGCCGACGCAAATCGAAATGGCCGCGCGGTCGATTCTTGACTGATCGCATTGGCCACGTAGCCCGTGGCCCAGGTTGCTATCTACGTCTCGGACTGTGATGTCCGACTCTTATTCCGTTCGAGAGGAGCCAGGGCGGGTTTTCTGATCAAGGGATAATACTATGCGGCCCTTCCATATACCCGCGGAAGCGATCACTGAAGCTATCGAGTGGCGGCGGTTCCTACATTCGATACCGGAAACAGCTTACGACGAGCATCGAACTTCGGCTTTTGTAGCTGATTTGCTCACGAAGTTCGGTTTGAAGGTAAAGTCCGGATATGCTGGGACGGGTGTTGTCGGCACCCTGACCCGAGGCTCGTCTAAGCGCGCAATTGGACTGCGTGCAGATATGGATGCTCTCCCAATCCTGGAAACCGCAGATCTTCCCTATCGCTCAACTAAGCCCGGCAAAATGCATGCCTGTGGTCACGATGGCCACATGGCAATGTTGCTCGGTGCTGCATCGCTGGCAACTGACCTTGATCTGGATGGCACGGTTCATTTTGTTTTCCAACCAGCGGAGGAAAACGAAGGTGGTGCCCAGCGCATGGTGCATGACGGCTTGTTTCGCGACCTGCCAGTGGACGCGGTATTTGGGCTACATAATTGGCCCCAGCTTGCGCTGAAAGAAATAGTAGCCGAGGTAGGTCCGATGATGGCGGCCTTCTCGATCTTCGACATCGTAATTCAGGGCAGAGGGGCACATGCTGCCATGCCTCATCAGGGCGTGGATCCAATTGTCGCGGGGTGTGCCGTGGTTTCAGCACTGCAGAGCATCCTCAGCCGCAATGTATCGCCGCTTGATAATGCGGTTCTTTCTGTCACTCAGATCCACGCCGGAGAAGCCTATAACGTCATTCCCGAACATGCCACGATACGTGGTACCGGGCGCTGGTTCTCTACCGAAGCAAGCAGTATGCTAGAAGCGCGTCTTCGAAAGATCGCAGCCGACGTCGCGTCGGCGCATGGTTGCGAAGCGATGGTCCGTTACGAGCGTCGATACCCAGTCACTGTCAACGACGCATTCGCTACTACTCGGGCGCAGGAAGCTGCTCGCTCGGCTGGTTTGCAGGTGGTTCACTCCGGGCCCAGCATGGGCTCTGAAGCTTTCGCATTCATGTCGGAAACGGTACCCGGCGCTTATGTCTGGCTTGGAAGTGCTCGATCAGGTGAAAATCCGGGGCTGCACTCTTCTCATTTTGATTTCAATGACGAAGCTATATCATATGGCATTGCGTACTGGCTCAGCTTAATTCGGGGACCCAGCTTTCCGCGAGTATTCTTTCCCCTAGCCCGACTTGAATAGCGGCACCGAAGAGGCGTGAGCGTTGTCACCTCAACGCCATTGCCAAACGAAGGTTGGTGGCGCTGCAGAGCAACTGGCGTCAAGCGCTTCCACGCGCCTGGGCTCCAAACAAGGCGACAACCCCTTTCCACGAGACTTCCACGCCGAACGTCTCCGACACTTTATGACCATCTAACCTGAAAAATTCACGGCGGGTTGGCGAGTGTGGTGCAAGCCGTTGAAATGGGGTAGGATTTGGTTGCTAGGGCCGATCCGACTCATTGCCCGGAGACCACACCCGCCATGAATGATCTTACGCTGCCGCTGAGCGGTTTGTCATCTGTCGGCGGCAAGTCCGTCGTCGCCCGTTTCGACGGCGGCATGCTGTCGTCCAACAGCGGCGTTCTGGCTCTGGCCGAGGTGGAGAAGCGGCTGCGTGTGGCCGACCGTCTGGCGCGCTGCATTGATGATCCGCGCTGCCCGGACCAGGTCGTCCACAGCCCTGGCCGATATGATCGGCTTCCGCATGAAGATGATTGCCGCCGGTTATGAGGATGGCAATGATGCCAACCGGCTGCGCTCCGATCCGATCTTCAAGATGGCCCAGGATGCGCTGCCTTCGGGTCGGGATCTGGCCTCCCAGTCGACGCTGTGCCGGCTGGAGAACCTGCCCGGCGTGCGGGAACTGGTCGCTATGGGCCGTGCGATGGTCGACCTTTATTGCGCTTCCTTCCGCCAGGTTCCGAAGCGGATCGTGCTCGACATTGACGACACCTTTGACGCCGTGCATGGCGGCCAGCAATTGCGGCTGTTCAATGCCCATTACGACGAATACGGCTTCCAGCCGATCGTGGTGTTCGATGGCGCGGGACGGTTCGTCAGCGCGATCCTGCGACCGGCCAAGCGGCCGAGTGGGGCAGAAGTCCGCCCCCACCTGCGCCGCCTGGTGCGGGCGATCCGGAGCAATTGGCCGACTACCCGGATCCTGATCCGGGCCGACAGCCACTACTGCAGTCCGCAGATCATCGACTGGTGCCGCGCCAACGATATCGACTTCATTTTCGGCCTGGCGCCCACCACCACATTGCGCAAGCATGTCATGGAGCTGGAAGCCAGCACGACGGCGCGCTTCGAAGCGCGGCGAAGACGGGCAACGTACGCAGGTTCAAGGAGTTCGTTGACGGCGCCGCCAGCTGGAGCCGCGTCGAGCGCATCATTGCGCGGGTCGAGGTCGGCGCCCAAGGCGCCGATACCCGCTTCATCGTCACCAACCTTGCCGGTGGCAAGGCCAAGGCGCTCTACGAGGATCTCTACTGTCGGCGCGGAGCGGCCGAGAACCACATCGTGGAAGACGCATCTTGCCGCCGACCGCACATCCTGCACCAGAGCGACGGCCAACCAGTTCCGGTTGTTCCTGCATGCTGGCGCCTACTGGCTCATGTGGGGTCTGCGCGCCGCGATGCCGAAACGCTCGAGCTTTGCAGTCGCGCAGTTCGACACCCTGCGTTTGCGCCTCCTCAGAATTGCTGCACCGGTGGTCGAGATGAAGACCCAAATCCGCCTGCACCTGCCGACATCCTGTCCCGACCAGGCCATCCTGCGCATCGTCCTCGACCGCATTCCGCGGCTCGTGACCTAGCCGATGGGGCGCAACGCGCCCCGAAACGAACCCGCCGACCGCAACCCGCAAACCCCGCCTTCCATCACGACGGATCACCGCCGGCGCCCCAACCAGCTTGTCAAAAAGAACCGAAACGGCGACCAGATCACCGCCTCAGGCCGCCAAACGTTCAGCGCCGTGCATAAACCCGGCTAACTATCGAAGCACCCTCAATGCCACTCCCAAAGGAGGGAAGATAACCTGTCATTTTTGCTTCCGTTCTGCTTAACGGCTTTAGAGTGTCAGACCACTCGCCGTACGGCGGCAATGATGCGATCCTTTGTCGGGTAGAAATCCTTCTCAAGAGCTGGACTAAAGGGCACGTGAATGTCCGGAGCGCTCAGGCGAAGGATCGGTCGCTTCAACAGATCGGAAGCCTCTTCTGCCATAACCGCGGCGATTTCACTTCCGACGTTGCAGACGCGGTGCGCATCCTCAACGACGAGAAGCCTTCCGGTTTTCGCGACAGAGGTTTTGAATGCCTCATGATCGAGCGGCTTCAACGTACGTGGGTCAATCACTTCGACCGAAATGCCTTCCCTAGCGAGCGCATCCACTGCCTCCATCGTCGGCTGAATGGCGGCTCCAATAGCGATAAGGGTTACGTCTTTTCCCTCGCGCTTCACGTCTGCTTTGCCGATCGGGATCGTATGTTCCGGATCTGTGGGCACATCGCCGATGAGGGGCCGCAGCTTGTTTTCTTCGAACACGAGCACCGGATCGCCGTCGCGAATGGCCGATTTCATAAGCCCTTTCATATCAGCGGCGCTGGTTGGGTTGATGATTTTGAGGCCGGGCACATTCATGAAAGACGGATAAGGTCGGTCGGCATGCTGCGCCGCGTTGGACCCTGTCGAGTATATGCAGCAACGAAAGACGATCGGAATGTTGATCTGCCCCCCAGTCATATACCGCAATTTCGAGGCCTGATTGATGATCTGATCCGAGGCGAGATAGGCGAAGCTGGCATATTGGAGGTCTACTATAGGCCGCAATCCGTAGATGGCAGCCCCAATTCCTACGCCAGTAAAACTGCCTTCTGAAATCGGCGTATCCCAAATCCGGTTCCTGAATCGCTCAATAAGTTTGGTGCCGCCATAGACTGTGACGTCCTCTCCCATCAGGACGACGCTGCCGTCACGTTCCATTTCCTCTATCTGCGCCTGCACGATCGCCTCAGAATAGGTCATTTGAACATGGGTGCCAACTGTCGAGGCAAGTTTCTCGGCATTGGATGGTACGTCGACTGGTTCCCTCTCCAGCCCAGCGCAGGAACTGGAATGACCAACAAGGGGCGAGTTGAACATGTAGTGAGGCAAGGTTTCCGGCCGAGGCATGGGGCTGGCCAAGGCAAATTGCACAGCCTGCTTGACGGCTTCGGCAGCTTCGTCCTCAATTGCTCTCAGACTCTTTTCATTTATGCCTTCTTCGAGGAGCACAGTGCGATATAGCAAAATCGGATCGCGGTCGCGTTTGTGAGCCTCGACTTCTTCAACTGGTCGATAAGGCTCCCCCCGAATCACCAAGCCGAAATTGTGCTCATCGAATCTGTAGGTGTTAGCTACTACGAGAGTGGGTCCCTTGCCCGCGCGGGCTCGTGTGACAGCCTCCGCCGTAGCTTCGTAGACGGCGCTCACGTCCTGCCCGTCAACCGTTACCCCTGGCATGCCATAGCCCGCAGCGCGAAGCGCTATGTCCGGCTGCCCGTGGCTTTGCGCCACCGAGGTGGTGATTGCATAGCCGTTGTTCTCGCAAAGATAGATGACCGGAAGCTTCCAGAGCGACGCCATGTTGAGACTCTCATGAAAGGTGCCCTGGTTCACCGCCCCATCGCCGAAGAAGCAGAGGATAACCTGATCGACGCCGCGCACCTTGACGCTGAACGCGCACCCTGTGGCAAGAGGAATGCCTCCTCCGACGATAGCCGATTCGCTGATGATCCCGACGGAATTGTCTGCGAGGTGCATTGAGCCGCCGCGACCCTTGCAAATGCCACCTGCCTTTCCCATCAGTTCGGCCATGAGCCCATCCAGGTGCGCACCCTTCCCGATCGGATGGCCATGCGAACGATGCGTTCCGGTCATGGCGTCATCATCCCGAAGAGCGAGGCATGCCCCCACGACAGCGGCTTCCTGACCCACGCTCGAGTGGAACCAACCAGGGATATTGTCACCTGTGTACTGGCGCATACCTTCTTCTTCGAATCGACGGATGCGAAGCATCCGTCGATAAGCCTCCAGTCTCTGATCATCGTTCAACTGCATGATCCAAACAACGCTCCAATCCCAACAATAGATACCACTTACGCGAGCAGAGTCTACGAGGAACAAGTGCAGGGCCTTATTCTTCACTCACCAACTGGTGTACCCTCCATCCGCGTTGAAAACTGCGCCTGTCACGTAGCTGGAGGCGTCGCTGGCGAGAAACTGAACAATATTTGCGATTTCCTCAGTGCTGCCAAGGCGGCCCATCGGCGTGAGTTCCACCCATGTCGCGATGTCGTTGCCGGGGTTACTGTTCATTTTCGTGGGGATGTATCCTGGAGCGACCGCATTGACGCGAATGCCAGATTTTGCCCATTCACAGGCGAAGGCCTTTGTGAGCATGTGCACGCCAGCCTTGCTGGCGTGGTAGGCTGGGCCGTTCTCCGGCTTTGTAACGATGAAACCACACATCGAACCAATATTGACGATATTGCCCGAACCGCGGTCGGCCATCGCCGAGCCGAAGGTTCTGCAGCAATAGAACACTCCGTCGAGGTTAACGGAAATCACGAACCGCCAGTCGTCGTCACTTGTATCCTTCGTTGGCGCGCGGCGTCCGACGCCGGCATTGTTAACGAGAATATCTGGGCAAGGCCCGATCGCTGCAGCTAGGTCGCGCACTGACTGCGGATCGCTGACGTCGCAGCGGAAGGCACCGACGTCGGGACCCACAGCGGCTGCAGCCTTCCTGGTAGCGGTGAGATCGAGATCGGCGAGAATGGCCGAGGCACCGGCCATCCTCAGCGTGCGCGCAACTTCCAAACCGATGCCTTGAGCGCCACCGGTGACCAGCGCCGAACGGCCGGTAAGGTCAAAACGCTTCATCAGATCGGGATGCATCATTGGCTCTGCTCCTCTGGGTTGCCATCTTGAACTCATTGGTCAATGCGAGACCGATAACCTCTCAGGGTTCGCGCGGTCTGGGCTTGAATAAAGACGGCACCCTAGGTTGTCCTTAACTCTTGCTCGATATGGCGAAGCTCGACGTTGGGTCTGCCCCACTTGCATGAGCGTGTGCACACCTGCGGGCCCACCGTATTTGTCGCGGTTAACAGCTGCGTGCCTGAGCTGTGAAAGTCCGTACGACGAGACGCGCCTGCCCCATCCCTTCAGTCTGGCCAGGAACCAAATTGCGGATCGCGTGCCTGACTCGGCTATGCTTTATAGGTCGGCCGGACCGCACGATGTGATCGGGCAAATGTGCTGCATGGGCGGGACCTTCATAGTGATGCGGATTTCCCAACGACAAAACGCCTTAGATGCAGGCAACTCGCCGGGGTCATCACGTTATTCTGCTTGCCGACACACCCTGATCGGCGTGCCGAACCTACATGCCTTATAGAGTTTCCGGGCAAACATCGATACTACGATCTCTGGTAGTCGACGAACGCTCATGCCGCCAAAAAACGTCCTGCACTCAAAGCAGAGGCTTGGCACCCAAGGGCAGTTCATGTGTGACAGGCACATCCTAGTGCTGCAGCGCGTGTTGGATTCGGCGGCAGGACGAAGGTATCGGCGGCGTTGGTACGCACATCGGCAAATGCCTGCACCTGGGTCTTTGACAACGGTTTGTCGTGCCCGATTGCTTTGCAGCGGACGTGTCAGGCGCGTGTACAGGTGAGCATTCGATTGGGCACTGCGCAGCCGATAGCAATCTTGGTTTATTGCAAAATACAGCTGGGTGACGCCGGATGCCGCCCGCGGGTTCGATCCGCTGAATCGTCGTGGTACCCACTATCAGGCGCCTCGCACGCTGGTGAAATCGTTCGACGTTCTGAATCGAAGCCAAGCCGCGTTATCTGCCAGGTGGGCAACAGTTCCAGCACAGGACCCTGTTGCGAGTCCGAAGACGTCGGAGAAGCCGAAGCCGATCCATGCCCAGCTTGGCCAAGCCCGCGCCCGGGGCGCTCCGCGTTGGCGTGCCCGATCGTGAGTCACCGATTGGAATAAATCCCCAATATCCCCGCGAGGCAGTTCTTCGAAGTGCCTTGTCCGTCCGGTTTCAGGTCTATTTACCCGCAATTAACGCCGAGAAGCGATTGACCAACCGCCTTAATTGCGGGCCGTAAACGCGCCGATTGGATCATGCCAATTTGACATTTGACATGCATCGCCGCTGCTGAAAATGTGCCGGCTGGCTCGGACAAATCACCGTGCCCGTATGAGTAACCCAACTGGATTCCGGTGCACTCACCGCGCGGCAGGCTCAAGTTTTTCCCAATATGGGTGACAAGGTGGCAGAGCGGCTTTCTAGGCAGGGAAACTGTTCATCAACGGCCCGATGCAGTCAACCGGCGCACACGAATTTCCCATCCTATCGATGCTAGTTGCAATTGAGCAACTTCATTGAATCCGACATTAAGAGGTCTTTGATATGAGCGCCCGTAGCAATTCCTTTCTGTCCAATGAGGAACAAGATGCCGTCATTGGGCTACGTCATGCAATGCATCAAGAGCCGGAACTCTCAAACCACGAATGGAAGACCCAAGAACGGATCCTGGCGATGCTCGATCGCTTCGGACTAAGCGGGGCGAAAACATTTCATAGGACAGGTGTCTACATCGATATTAAAGGCAAAGCGTCAGGTCCGCAGCGATCAGTCGCGGTCCGTGGCGATATTGATGCATTGCCGATTAACGAGGCGCGCGAGGACCTTTCCTACCGCTCTCAGGTGCCCGGCGTCATGCACTCCTGCGGCCATGACCTGCACGCTTCGATCGCGTTGGGTACAGCGCTCGCTTTCCATCGCATGCGCGACAATTTCGCCGGCACCGTGCGTGTCTTTTTCCAGCCGGCTGAGGAGGCGGAGCCGCTTGGTGGGCGAACAGTTGAGCAGGAGAAATTGCTCACCGGGATTGATCGGGCCGTCGGCCTTCATGTGGATCCTAGCATGCCCGCCGGCACATTCAGCGCCAGAGAGGGCCCGATGAGCGCGTCGGCTGATCAGTTTAAGCTCACCATCAGCGGAACAATGGCCCACGGCGCATCGCCCCACAGAGGTGTCGATGCGATCGCCATCGCAGCGGCTTTCATCAATGAAGTACAGAAGGTTGTTTCGCGGGAAATGCCGTCCGACGACGGTGCGGTCGTCACGGTCGGCACCATCCACGGCGGCGAGGCGACCAACATCATATGCCCGCAGGTGGTAATGGAGGGAACGATCCGAACCCGAAGCCTGGAGCGCCGAGATCTATTATCTCAGCGCGTCTGCGAGATTGCTGAGGGCATTGCAGCAACGCATCGCGGGCAGGCCGAATGCGTCGTCAGCACGGGCGAGCCGCCCATCATTAATGACGCCGAGATGGTAAGACGTTTCCGGCAGGTTGTGGCGGATGCTGCAGGTCGGGACGCTTTCTTGGACCGCACACAGGGGGCTGGCAGCGATGATTTCGGCTTTTACTCGGCAGCCGTACCGTCAATTTACTTCTGTTTTGGCAGCGGAGAACCTGGGAACGAATCCTACGTACATACGCCGACCTTTGGGGCTTCCGACAGCCTTCTCGTTCCGACTACGGAACTCACGATTAGGTACTGCCTAGAGCTACTGAAATCTTGAATCAGTGAGGTGGCTGCGGATTTCACTAAATTGGGACAACGACAGAATACCGGACGCGATTCCGGAGGCGAAGCCGGACGGCTAAGAGCGCCCTCTGGGTCTTTTTCGACATTTGTTGACGAACTCGTTTTCGGTCAAGCGGGAGTTGCGTCTGGGACTGGCGGGACCTTGTGTTTGCGCATGCTTTCGCCGGAAAGTTCGATGCGATAGGCGTTATGAACAAGGCGGTCGAGAACGGCATCTCCCATGGGAATTTGACTTGTGACGCTATGTCGATCGCCTGGTGAGAACGCCGAGGTATGTTCTGAATCCCTGTCCGGATGCGGTCAGCTGGCAAGGATGGCGTCCTTCGGTCGCCGCAGCCGAGCCGGCAGGACACCGACACCATAGTGGGAAACAACCCCCCAAACACCAACGACCCAAGATTAGACCGAGTGGCTTCAAATCGAATCTCGGTGGCCGGAATTCGCAGTCAACCAAATGATCATATGATCGGTTCCTCGCAAGGCCATCTTCGGTGGCACGGCCCGCTTGCTAATGACAAGGTCGTCGCCAAGCAGATCATGCGCGCCAGCGGCGTGCCGCCGCCGAACTTTCCGTGTCCGCGAAAACCGCTGGGCACAGCTTCTCAACTTTGATCAATCGAAGTCTTAATCTTGCCCACACGCGATACTTCTGGATACAGTATCCCAAATCGAACCCCTGACGTTCTACAGATGCTGCAGGTTGACTTGATCTAATCGGGAGCATGCTCCATTTCGACGAAATCAACATCGTGTGTTTTATGAGATATTTGGTGCATTCTGCCGGGGAGAAGACTTTGAGAAGGTCGCCGCGCTTTCGCCATTTACTTCGAGGGTTTTTCGGTTGGGCGTTGGGCCGTTCGGATCAGGCGTTTGAACATAGCGAAGAGCCGCTCGGTAGGTTGTGTGCGTCAAGTTCTGCAAAATGGGGCAGCCATGATGCTGGTCATGCGGCTTGGCGCAGAGCGAGCTTCTTGTGCTCGCGCAGGTCGTCCATGTTGATGTATCGGTTGGCCTCCATCCAGTTTTCATTGGTCTCGACGGCCAACGCCCTGACCAGGCGCAGGCAGCTTTCGGTGTTGGGGAAGATGCGCACGACATAGGTGCGCCGGCGGATTTCCTCGTTGAGCCGCTCCAGCATGTT
>NZ_JAMYPY010000022.1:0-76189 GCF_040320605.1 Mesorhizobium sp. M0659 | reverse complement strand
GGCCGACGCGGTACGCACCCCCACCAACTGCGGGGCCGCCCGGGGTAGGCGTATTGGGGGGGGGGGCGCGGGGTCACTTCGCGGCGCCCTTCGTGTATCGGAACTCGGCATCGCGCCAGCGGCGGCGCCCGCGCGAGGGCGGCCTGCCCAGGCTGCCACACGCAACAATGACGAGGTCCAGATGACGGCAAAGCCCCTCTATCGACGTGTCCTGCTGAAAGCGTCGGGCGAAGCGTTGATGGGCGAGCAGCATTTCGGCATCGATGTCTCGGTGGTCGACCGAATCGCGGCCGACATCGCCGAAGCCCGCGCACTTGGCATCGAGGTCGGCGTCGTCATTGGCGGCGGCAATATCTTTCGCGGCGTGGCGGTGGCATCCAAGGGCGGCGACCGCGTCACCGGCGACCACATGGGCATGCTGGCCACCGTCATCAACTCGCTGGCGCTGCGCACCTCGCTGAACAAGATCGGCGTCGATGCCGTCGTGCTGTCGGCCATCGCCATGCCCGAACTTTGCGAGAGTTTTTCCCAGCGCCAGGCCACCGCCTATATGAACCAGGGCAAGGTCGTCATTTTCGCCGGCGGCACCGGCAATCCGTTCTTCACCACCGATTCGGCCGCGGCCTTGCGCGCCGCCGAGATCGGCGCCGACGCGTTGTTCAAGGGCACCCAGGTCGACGGCGTCTATTCGGCCGATCCCAAGAAGGATCCGAATGCGACCCGCTTCGAGCGCATCAGCCATGCCGAAGTCATCAACAAGGGCCTTTCGATCATGGATACCGCCGCAATTGCACTTGCGCGCGAAAACAACATCCCGATAATCGTCTATTCGATCCACGAAAAAGGTGGTTTCGGCGATATTCTGCGGGGCGGCGGCCGTTGCACGATCGTCGCCGACGAGTGACCCGGAGTATACTCTCCTAAAAAGGGGATCAGTTTTCGAAAGCGGGTCCGAATATAGGCCCTAAGCACTGAACCCGGATCAAACGGGTCGAGGAGACTAAGATGAGTGGTGAGTTCGACGACCTCAAGCGGCGCATGGATGGCGCGATCGCCGCCTTCAAGCACGATCTGGCTTCGCTGCGCACCGGCCGTGCCTCCAGCAATCTGCTCGACGCCATCCAGGTCCAGGCCTACGGCACCACCATGCCCATCAACCAGGTGGCGAACGTGTCGGTGCCGGAGCCGCGCATGATTTCGGTTTCGGTCTGGGACAAGTCGATGGTCGGCGCGGTCGATCGTGCCATCAGAGAATCCAATCTGGGCTTCAATCCGATCGTCGACGGCACCAACCTCAGGATTCCGCTGCCCGAGCTCAACGAGCAGCGCCGCAAGGAACTGGTCAAGATCTCGCATGGCTACGCCGAGAACGCCCGCGTTGCGGTGCGCCATGTCCGTCGCGACGGCATGGACTTCTTGAAGAAGGCGGAAAAGGACGGCGACATCAGCGAGGACGATCAGCGGAAGCGCTCCGATCAGGTCCAGAAGCTGACCGACGAGACGATCAGCACCATCGATCACCTGCTTTCCGATAAGGAAGCTGAAATCATGCAGGTTTAGGGTCGGCCCACACCGGCCCGAAAGCGAGACAATGGCAACGCCGGCGCATGTCGCGATCATCATGGATGGAAACGGACGCTGGGCCAAGGCGCGCGGCATGCCGCGGCTTGCCGGCCATCGCGCCGGCGTCGAAGCGCTGCGCAAGACGGTGCGCGCCGCGCCCGGTCTCGGCATTTCCTTCCTGACCGTCTACGCCTTTTCATCGGAAAACTGGTCGCGGCCCAAGGCCGAAGTGAGCGACCTGATGGGGCTTTTGAAGCTGTTCATCCGCCGCGATCTGGCCGAACTGCACCAGAACGGCGTGCGCGTCAGGATCATCGGTGACAGGGCGGGGCTGCAGCCGGACATCAGGGGCCTGCTCGAAGAGGCCGAATCGCTGACTGCGCGCAATGAATCGCTGACCTTGGTCATCGCCTTCAACTATGGCGGGCGCGACGAGATCGTGCGCACGGCACGCAAGCTCGCAGCCGCAGTGGCGCGCGGCGAGATCGACGCAGAGGCGATCACGGCAGACACTTTTGCCGGCGCCCTCGACACCGCAGGCATTCCCGATCCGGAGCTGGTCATCCGCACCAGTGGCGAGCTTCGGCTGTCGAACTTCCTTCTGTGGCAGGCAGCCTACAGCGAACTGGTTTTTCTGCCTTGCTACTGGCCTGACTTCAGCCGCGAACACCTGGCCGACGCATTGCGCGATTTTGCTGGCCGCGAGCGCCGTTTTGGCGGGCTTGCCGCTCAAGATGTCGCTGCCTCGTGATCGGCGGCGGGATGAACAATCTTCAGCTTCGCATCGTCTCGGCGCTGGTGCTGGCCGCAATAGCGCTTGGCCTGACCTGGTTGGGAGGGCTGTGGTTCCGCCTGCTTTGCGCCGGGATATCGGCGGTCATCTTCTATGAATGGGCGCGCATGTCGCGCCCCTTGGCCGGTGCGACCCTCGGCTTCATTCCCGAAGCGCTGCTTCTGGTTTTCGTCGTCGCCCTGGTTGCAGGCGTGCCGGCATCGTGGCTTCTGTCTCTTGTCCTGGCCATGGTTGTGGTCGCTGCTGTCGGCGCCCGTATGCATGGAGCGGCGCAATGGGATGCAGCCGGTCTTGCCTACGCGGCTTTGTCCGGCTTATCGCTGGCGCTGCTGCGCGGCGGCGACCATCCCGGCCTGGTCGCAATCCTGTTTCTGTTCGCCGTGGTCTGGGCGACCGACATCTTCGCCTATTTCGTCGGCCGCTCCGTCGGTGGGCCCAAGCTCGCGCCATCTATATCCCCCGGCAAGACGCAGAGCGGCGCGCTTGGCGGCGCTGTCGGCGGCGTGGCCGCCGGCGTGCTTCTGGCTGCCGCCGCCGGGGCCGGCAATCTTGGCGTCCTCGCCTTGGTTGCGCTGGTGCTGTCGATTGTTGCCCAGGCTGGCGATCTCTTCGAATCCTGGGTCAAGCGCCGCCACGGCCGCAAGGATTCAAGCGCGTTGATACCCGGGCATGGCGGTGTCATGGACAGGGTGGACGGGCTTGTCGCGGCGGCTTTTGCCCTATACGTGATCGGCTGGATTTCGGCGGGCGCCGATCATCCGGCGCAGGGGCTGTTTCCGGCTTGAGTGATATTTCACGGCGAAGAAATGGCGCACGCCACGGATTCGCCTGGATTGATGTCACAGTCGCGGCGACACCTTTTGCCGCAGGTGAATTTGAGGGCACGACTTGAACGAAATTCTTCACGCGTTTTTCAGCACGGAAGGCTTTGTCCTCGGCACGCTGGTGCCGTTTCTCTTCGTGCTGACCGTGGTCGTCTTCATTCACGAAATGGGACATTACCTCGTCGGCCGCTGGTGCGGCATTGGCGTGAAGGCCTTTTCGATCGGCTTCGGCCCCGAACTTCTCGGCTTCAACGACAGCCACGGCACGCGCTGGAAGCTCTGCGCCATACCGCTCGGCGGTTACGTCAAATTCGTCGGCGACATGAGCGCCACGTCGAGCCAGCCGAGTTCGGAAGATCTGGAAACGCTGACTGACGCTGAACGCAAGGTCGCCTTCCACACGCAACCCATCTGGAAACGCGCCGCCACGGTGGTGGCCGGACCGCTGTTCAACTTCCTTTTGACCATTGCCGTCTTTGCCGTGCTGTTTTCCCTCTACGGCCGCCCTGTGTTTGAGCCGATGGTGGCTGCAGTCACCGCCGGCAGTCCAGCCGAAAGGGCCGGCATTTTGCCAGGCGACCGATTCGTCGCCGTCGACGGCAGCAAGGTTGAGACCTTCGCCGACGTCCAACGCCTGGTTTCAGGACGCGGCGGCGACGCCATCACCTTCACCATGTTGCGCGACGGCAAGGAGGTCACCGTCGTCGCGACGCCGGAGCCGATGGAGCAGCTGGACGCGCTGGGCAACAAGGTCAAGGTGGCCGTCATCGGCGTCGTCAACAACAAGGATGTCGGCCAGCCCAGGCTGATCACCTACAGCCCTGTCGGAGCAGTCGGCGCCGCGGTCGAGGAGACGGGGCACGTCATTCAGCGCACCGGCCAGTTCCTGCAGCGATTCGTTGTCGGCCGCGAAGACAAATGCCAGCTGGGCGGCCCCATCAAGATCGCCAAGATGTCGGGGCAGGCGGCAAAGCTTGGCTTCCTGTGGCTGGTGCAACTCGTCGCCGGACTGTCGGTCGGGATCGGAATTCTGAACCTTTTGCCGATTCCCCCCCTCGACGGCGGCCACCTCCTGTTCTACGCACTCGAAGCCGTTTTCCGGCGTCCGGTATCGGAGCGGATGATGGAAATGGGATACCGGGCCGGCCTCTTTCTGGTGCTTGGATTTATGGGCTTCGTCTTCTGGAACGATCTGTTTGGGTGCTGAAATCATGAAGAAATTTGGCTTCAGCACCGGCAATGTTGAGACGCCGTTTACCATGCACGGGGGTATGCGTGACGCGAAAGCCACGCATCAGGGTTAAGTAATTACAAATTAACCTGAAGCCTTGCGTGTAGGGAAAATCCGGTTAATACGGTAGGAGAAATTACCGCACGTCCGGTTTTCTCGCCGTGGGGACTTCGAGAAAAGGTACAAAAGCCCGATGAAGGCAGCATCCAAATTTTTGAGCGCCGCGTCCGCGGTGGCTATGTCCGCCGCTCTGGTTGTACCAGGTGCGCTCGCCGTGCAGTTCGTTGCCACATCTGCGGCGCAAGCAGCCGTTGTCTCGAGAGTCGAGGTCAACGGCAACCAGCGCGTAGACGCCGACACCATCCGCAACTACATCACGATCAAGCCGGGCAAGGCGTTTTCCAGCGCCGATATCGACGATGCGGTCAAGGCACTGTTTGGTACCGGGCTGTTCTCGGACGTTCAGATCAATCAGGTCGGTTCGACGCTGGTGGTCAAGGTTGCCGAATATCAGGTCGTGAACCAGGTTCTGTTCCAGGGCAACAAGAAGCTCAAGGACAATGCGCTGGCAATCGCCGTGCAGTTGAAGCCACGCGGAACGTTCTCGCAGGCAACGCTGGACTCCGATGTCGAGGCGGTGAAAGCTGCCTACAAGCGAATTGGCCGCGACGATGCCGCCGTGACGACGCAGATCATGGACCTCGGCGACAACCGCGTGAACGTGGTCTTCAACATCAACGAAGGCGGCCGCACCAAGATCGCCGCAGTCAATTTCGTCGGCAACAGCGCCTATTCGAGTCGCCGCCTGTCCGACGTCATCGCCACCAAGCGCTCAAGCTTCCTGTCCTTCGTGCTGCGTGACGACGTCTATGACGAGGACAAGCTTCGCGCCGACCAGGAATCGCTTCGCCGCTTCTATTACAATCACGGCTATGCTGACTTCCAGGTGGTCTCTGCTGTCGGCGAGCTCGACGACACGACCAACCAATACACCGTTACCATCACCGTCCAGGAAGGGGACCGCTATACGTTCGGCGACGTCAGCGTCGAGAGCACCATTCCCGAAGTCGACTCGAAGGCGCTGGAATCGGTGGTTCAGACCCACAAGGGCGACGTCTACAACGCCAAGGATGTCGAGGACACCATCATCGCGCTGACCGAGAAGGTGGCGGGTTCTGGTTATGCCTTCGCCCAGGTGACGCCGCGCGGCGACCGTAACTTCGAGAATCACACCATTTCGGTCGTCTACACGATCGACCAGGGCACCAAGGCCTATGTCGAGCGCATCGAAATCCGCGGCAACGACCGCACGCGCGACTATGTCATTCGGCGCGAATTCGATGTCAGCGAAGGCGACGCCTTCAACCAGGTTCTCATTCAGCGCGCGAAGAAGCGGCTGGAAGCGCTGGATTATTTTGAGAAAGTCGACATTTCGACTGTTCCGGGTTCCGAGCCTGACCAGGTCGTGCTTGTGGTCGACGTGGTCGAGAAGTCGACTGGTGAGTTCTCGATCGGCGCCGGTTATTCGACCGGTGGCGAGACTGCCGGTCCGTCCGTCGAGGGATCGGTTGCGGAGCGCAACTTCCTCGGTCGCGGCCAGTACATCAAGGTCTCGGCCGGCGGCGGCAAGAATTCGCGCGACTACAGCCTGTCCTTCACCGAGCCCTATTTCCTCGGGCGCCGTATCGCCGCCGGTTTCGATATCTTCCAGCAGACGCGAAATTATTCGGACTACGACAGCGAGACGCTGGGTGCGACGGTTCGCTTCGGCCTGCCGATCACCGATAATATCTCGACGCAGCTAGCGTACAATATCGCGCAGGAAAAGTATAAATATGATGATGACTGCTTGACCAGCGGCACCTATGATCCCTCGAAATGCGACGTTTCTGCCGCAATTCGAGAGGGTATTGATGAAAGCCCTTGGATCAAATCGTCCGTCAGTCTCGGCTTGGTCTACAACACCATAGACGACATGAAGAGCCCGCATGAAGGCATCTACGCCACCACGACTGTGGAAGTGGCCGGCCTTGGTGGCGATGCCAAATTCGTCAAGGTTACCGGTCGCGGCACCGTCTACCAGACTCTATCAGAACAGTTGGATCTGGTCGGCCTGATCTCCGGCGGTGCTGGCCATATCGCGGGCTATGGCGATAATGGACTGCGTATCTTCGATCAGTTCAAGAGCAGCGACCGCATGATCCGCGGCTTCGAGTATGGTGGCATTGGCCCTGTGGATATTGCAACAGGTGACCACCTCGGCGGCACCACCTATTTCAATGCTTCGGCGGAAGCTCAGTTCCCGATACCGGTCATTCCGGAAAGCTTTGGCGTGCGTGGCGCTGTGTTTGCTGATGCCGCCACACTGTACGGCAGCAAGATTGATACTCCTGGCGTCACTCAGGCCTCGGTTGATATGAAGTTGCGCGCGTCGGTTGGTGTCGGCTTGTTGTGGTCATCGCCCTTCGGCCCGATCCGCATCGACTACGCGATGCCCGTCAAGAAGGAAAAGACCGACGACGTGCAGGAATTCAACTTCGGCATGTCGAGCCGCTTCTGATCTTGCGGTAACGATGCTTCCGGGCCGTTGGGGTCCGGAAGAGAATTGATCCGACCTAGCTGGATATTGCTTCTGGAATGACCGATCCGGTGTTCTTCGCGCCATCACGCCGGTATACGGCCGGCGAAGTCGCGAATCTGACCGGCGCATCGCTTGTCGATTCCGATCTTGCCCACATATCGATCGATGCGTTGGCGCCAGCCAACGAAGGCGGCGAGGGTGCGCTCGTCTTCGTCGACGGCAAGCGCAATTTCGCGCTGATGCAGTCGCTGAAAGCGGCGGCCGTGTTTTGTCCCGCCGAGTTCGCCGGCAAGGCGCCGGCCGGCATTGCGGTTCTGGTGCATCCGCGCCCGCAGCAGGCCTTCGCCATGATCGGCCGGCTGCTGTTCCCGACAGCGGCTACGCCGGGTCCGATGACCAGCGAAACCGGGGTCTCGCCGCAAGCTCATGTCGATACCACGGCGCATATCGAGGCAGGCGCGATCATCGAGGCCGGAGCCGTCGTCGGCCCGCGTGCTTCCATCGGCAGCGGAACGGTCATTGCCCCCCACGCCGTTATCGGTCCGTCATGCCAGATCGGCCGTGACGGCTACATTGGGCCGGGTGTCAGTGTTCAGTATGCGCTGATCGGCAACCGCGTCATCATTCATGGCGGCGCCAGGATAGGCCAGGACGGCTTCGGCTTTGTCGGCGGCGCCAAAGGCCCTGAGCGTGTGCCGCAGGTCGGCCGCGTCATCATCCAGGACGATGTCGAAATCGGCTCGAACACGACCGTCGATCGCGGCGCCATGTCGGATACGGTCATCGGTCAGGGCACCAAGATCGACAATCTGGTGCAGATCGCCCATAACGTTCGCATCGGCCGCAATTGCATTATTGCCGGGCTCTCTGGTATTTCCGGCTCCGTCACCGTCGGCGACGGTGTCACCATGGGCGGCGGCGTTGGCCTTGCCGATCATTTGACCATCGGATCAGGGGCCAAGCTTGCTGCAAGAAGCGGGTTCATGAGCAACGTGCCGGCGGGCGAGATCTGGGGAGGCTATCCGGCGCAGCCGATGGCGGAAGCCATGCGCGAGATCGCCATGCTGAGGAAGCTCGCCAGGACGCGCAAGCAGGGCGAAGGGGGAAGTAGCTGAGATGGTGCCGGCGACGCTCGAAGCGGTCGATATATTGGGGTTGATGAAGCTTTTACCGCATCGCTATCCCTTCCTGATGATCGATCGCATCATCGAAATCGACGGCAATGATTCTGCCATCGGCATCAAGAACGTGACCATCAATGAGCCGCATTTCCAGGGCCATTTCCCGGACCAGCCGGTGATGCCGGGCGTGCTCATCGTCGAGGCCATGGCGCAGACCGCCGGCGCGATCTGCATCCGTAACCTCAACACGGAAAAGCCGTCGCTGGTCTATTTCCTGACCATCGACAACGCGAAATTCCGCAAACCGGTCGTCCCAGGCGACCAGTTGAAGATCCACGTCAAGAAAATCAAGATGCGCGGCAACCTGCTCAAATTCGCCTGCGAGGCCATGGTGGAGGGCACAAAGGCCGCCGAAGCCGAGATCTCGGCAATGATGGTTACCGGCTGACGGTTCGAAATGCTCATGAAAATACAGACTTCAATCCACCCCTCGGCCGTCATCGAGGCCGGCGCGCAGATCGGCGAAGGCGCCTTCATAGGACCTTTCTGCTATGTCGGCGCTGACGCCGTGATCGGTGACCGCGTCGAACTGGTCAGCCATGTCTCGGTGCTGGGCGCGACAACCATTGGCGCCGCGACCAAGGTCTATCCAATGGCGACACTGGGCGGACCGCCGCAGAACACCAAGCACAAGGGCGGCCGCACCACTTTGGTCATCGGCCAGAACTGCACGATCCGCGAAGGCGTGACCATGCATCTCGGCACCGATTCCAGCCGCGGCGAGACGACCGTCGGCGACAACGGCAATTTCCTTGCCTATGCCCACATCGCTCACGATTGCGTCGTGGGCAAAAACGCCACCTTCGCCAATGGCGCGACCCTGGGCGGCCATTGCGAGGTCGGTGACAGCGTTTATATCGGCGGCCTCAGCGCCGTTCATCAGTTCGTGCGTGTTGGTGACAACGCCTTTCTCGGCGGCTGCTCGGCTTTTGTCGGCGATGTCATTCCCTACGCCATTGCGGTGGGCAATCGCGCCAGCCTGCGTGGACTCAACATCATCGGCCTGAAGCGCGCCGGGTTGCCGCGCGCCGAAATCTACCTGCTGCGCAAGGCTTACAAGACCATCTTCGACCGCTCCCGCACTGTCGGCGAGAACATCGAATTCGCCAAGGCCGAGTTTGCGTCGTCGCCGACGGCCATGAAAATCATCGATTTCATCACCAGTCGCGGCAAGCGGCATTTTGCCGTCCCGTCGCTTAAGGGTGGCGACGGCGACGATGCCGATGACGAAGGCTGAGGCCACTTCAACGGGCCTCGATCTTGCGCCGGACGCCAGGGTCGGCATCATTGCCGGCGGCGGTAGCTTGCCGGTCGAAGTTGCCGCCGGCCTGGCGGAGGCCGGACATCCGCCCGTCATCATCCTGGTCGAAGGTCAGGCCGACCGTCAGTCCGACCTCACAATCTATGAGCATGAAAGCCTTGCGCTGGAAGACATCGGCTCGCTGGTTGCGTTGCTGAGGCGCCGGCGGATCACCCATCTTGTGCTTGCCGGCGAGATCAGGCGCAGGCCGCGGTTGGTCGACATGCGCCCGAGCCTTGGGCTACTGGCACTTATACCCTCGCTCGCCATGGCGCTTGCCCGCGGCGATGACGGGCTGTTGAAGATATTGACCCGCGGCCTGGAGGCACGGGGCGTCAAGGTTGTCGGTGCGCATGAAGTCGTGCCCCGGCTCGTCGCGGCCGAAGGGCCGCTGACCAAAGCAGTGCCGCGAAAGTCGGACTGGCGCGATATCGAGGCGGCACACGCGGCGGCAAAGGCCATCGGCGCGCTCGACATTGGTCAGGCGGCAATTGCCATCGGTGGCCGCACTGTTGCCCTGGAAGGCGTCGAGGGCACCCACGGACTGCTCGAGCGGACGCAGCAGTTGCGCGGCCATGGCAGGCTGGCCGGCAAGACGCGCGGTGTCCTGGTCAAATGCGCCAAGCCTGGCCAGGAATTGCGTGCCGATCTGCCATCTATTGGCCCCCAGACCGTCGAGGCGGCGCATGCCGCGGGGCTCGCCGGCATTGCCGTCGAAGCCGGCCGTTCGCTCATCCTCGAAGGCCCCGCCGTTGTCGCGCGCGCCAATGCGCTCGGCCTGTTCGTGTTCGGCCTGCCGGCTGCGGAGTCTGTCCATGGCAGCTGAGAAGCCGCTGAAGATTGCCATCGTCGCCGGCGAAGAATCCGGCGACCTGCTGGGCGCCGACATCGTGCAGGCGCTGAAGCGCATGACCGGGCGCGAGGTGCAACTCGTCGGCACTGGCGGGCGGCATCTGCAGGTGCTCGGACTGGCGCCGCTGTTCGACGGCGCCGAGATCGCGCTGATGGGGCTCAGCGCCATCCTGCGTGACTTGCCGCGCCTGATGCGGCGGATCAGCCAGACGGCGAGCGTTGTCGCCGCCGAAAAACCCGACTGTCTGATCACCATCGACAGCCCCGATTTCTCGCTGCGCGTCGCCAAAAAGATCCGCGCCGCCGATCCGTCGATCCCGATCATCCATTATGTCTGCCCGAGCGTCTGGGCGTGGCGGCCGGGCAGGGCGGCCGCGATGAAGCCCTATGTCGACCACATACTGTGCATCCTGCCTTTCGAAGTGAAGGAACTGAGCCGCCTCGGCGGTCCGCCCGGCACCTATGTCGGACACCGCCTCACGCATGATCCGGGTGTGCTTGGCGCGGCAAGGGCGCAAGGCCAGCCGCGCGATCTCTCGGCCGATCACGTCAAGACGCTGCTCGTCCTGCCAGGGTCGCGGCGCGGCGAGGTGAGCCGGCTCATCGGTCCGTTCGGCGAGACGGCGTCGGCGCTTCGCGCGCGCGGCCACCGGCTGCGGCTGTTGCTGCCGACGGTGCCGCATGTCGCCGAACTGGTCAAAACGTCGGTGGCGCGCTGGGATCAGGAGCCGGAAATCATCCTCGATCCCGAGCGCAAGTGGCAGGCCTTCGGCAAGGCCGATGCGGCGCTGATTGCGTCTGGAACGGTGTCACTGGAACTGGCGTTGTCGGGTGTACCGATGATCTCTTGCTACAAGTTCGATCCGATCATGCTGATGGCGCAGAGCCTGATCACGGTGTGGAGCGCTGCTTTGCCCAACCTTATCGCCGACCGGCCGGTCGTGCCGGAAAGCTACAACCAGTATGTGCGGCCGCACTATCTGGCGCGGCAGCTCGAGGCACTGTTTTCAGACACCGCCTACCGCGCCTGGCAAAAGGACGGCTTTGGCGAGGTTGCCAGACGCATGGCCACCAACAGGCCCTCCGGCGACATCGCCGCCGATGTCGTTCTTCGCCACATCGGGAGAGCGAATAGGGCTTAGTAAGGAGTGAACGGTGAATAGTGAGTAGTGAATAGTGAATAGGATTAACGCGCTCTCGCCTATAATCAAGCTGCTACTTGCTACCTGCTACTTACTACCTGCTATTCACTACTTACCATTCACCATTCACCCTCTTTCACCTTTTCGCAATCGGCACGTAGTCGCGTTCCGGCGCGCCGGTATAGAGCTGGCGCGGGCGGCCGATCTTCTGGTGCGGGTCCTCGATCATTTCCTTCCACTGCGCGATCCAGCCGACGGTGCGCGCGACCGCGAACAGCACGGTGAACATGGTGGTGGGGAAGCCCAGCGCCTTCAGCGTGATGCCGGAATAGAAATCGACGTTCGGATAGAGCTTCTTTTCGATGAAGTAGGAATCGGTCAGCGCGATATTTTCCAGCTCCATGGCGATGTCGAGCAGCGGATCGTCCTTGATGCCGAGTTCGCCCAGCACTTCATGCGCCGTCTTCTGCATGATCTTCGCGCGAGGATCGTAGTTCTTGTAGACGCGATGGCCGAAGCCCATCAGCCGGAACGGATCGTTCTTGTCCTTGGCGCGGGCGATGAATTCCGGGATGTGGTCGACATGGCCGATTTCTCCCAGCATGTTGAGCGCCGCCTCATTGGCGCCGCCATGCGCCGGGCCCCACAGGCAGGCGATGCCGGCGGCGATGCAGGCGAACGGATTGGCGCCCGACGAGCCTGCAAGCCGCACGGTCGAGGTCGAGGCGTTCTGTTCGTGGTCGGCATGCAGAATGAAGATGCGCTCCATGGCGCGCGCCAGCACCGGATTGATCTTGTATTCCTCGCACGGAACCGCAAAGCACATATGCAGGAAGTTGGCGGCGAAGTTCAGCTCGTTCTTCGGGTAAATGAAGGGCTGGCCGATATGGTATTTGTAGGCCATGGCCGCAATCGTCGGCATCTTGGCAATCAGCCGCATCGAGGCGACCATGCGCTGATACGGGTCCGAAATGTCGGTGGAGTCGTGATAGAAGGCCGACAGCGCGCCGACCACGCCGCACATCACAGCCATCGGATGCGCGTCGCGGCGGAAGCCGGTGAAGAAGCGCGACATCTGCTCGTGCACCATGGTGTGGCGCGTCACCCGGTAGTCGAAATCGTCCTTCTGTGCCTTGGTCGGCAGTTCGCCGTAGAGCAGGAGGTAGCAGACTTCGAGGAAGTCGCCATGCTCGGCCAGCTGGTCGATGGGATAGCCGCGGTGAAGCAGGATGCCGGCATCGCCGTCGATGAAGGTTATCGCCGACTCGCAGCTCGCCGTCGAAGTGAAGCCGGGATCGTAGGTGAAGGCGCCGGTGGTGTTGTAGAGCGCACCGATGTCGATGACGTCGGGCCCGACCGACCCGCTTCGCACCTTGAATTCATGCGTCTTGCCGGCCAGTTCGAGCGTGGCAGTCGACGGGTGCGTCGTCTTGCTGCCGGTTTCCAGTCTTGTCGCAGCTTCGCTCATTCTCAAACTCCTTCATGTTCCTCATGCCGGCAAGGCAATTCCTGCAAACGACACGTCGAAATCACCGGAATGCGCGAACTCGCCACCGCATTTTGGGAGGTGCGTGCCTGATTGGGCCAAGGCCTAATGTTGCACTGCGAAACCCGCCTTTCAATGCCAATCTTTTTGGGCCAGCTCGCTCCTAATCGATTTGATCCGCAATCCGGGCCAGGCTTTCCTCGCGGCCAAGCACGGCAAGCACGTCGAACACGCCGGGCGAGGTGCTACGGCCGGTAAGGGCCGCCCGGAGCGGTTGGGCCACGGCGCCGAGCTTGTGGCCGCCGGCCGCTGCGAACTCGCGCACCGCGGCTTCAGCCGCGGCAGCCGACCAATCGCCCGAAACAGTCTGCAAAGCGGCATGTGCGCCGCGCAGGATCGCGCGCGCGTCGGCACTGAGCAGTGCTGCCGCCTTCTCGTCGATCGGCAGCGGCCGCTCGACGAACAGGAAGGCCGCGCCATCGGCCAGTTCCACCAGCGTCTTGGCGCGCTCTTTCAGGCCCGGCAAGGCGGCCAGCAGCTGCGCCTTCCTGGCGTCGTCGAGACGGGCGGCGATAGCAGATCCGCCTTCGAGGTATGGCAGAGTGGCGACGAAAATGTCGAACAGCTCGGTATCGGCCATCTTGCGCATATGCGCGCCGTTGATTGACTCGAGCTTGGCGAAGTCGAAGCGCGCCGCACCCTTGTTGACATCGCCGATGTCGAACCACGAAATCATGTCCTTGATCGACATGATCTCGTCGTCGCCATGGCTCCAGCCGAGCCGCGCCAGATAGTTGAGCAGTGCCTCGGGCAGATAGCCCATGGCGCGATAAGCCTCGACACCGAGTGCGCCGTGCCGCTTCGACAGCTTGGCGCCGTCGGCGCCGTGGATCAGCGGGATATGCGACATCGACGGGACGTCCCAGCCCATGGCGTTGTAGATCACCGTCTGGCGCGCGGCGTTGGTCAGATGGTCGTCGCCACGGATGATGTGGGTGACGCCCATGTCATGGTCGTCGACGACGACGGCATGCATGTAGGTCGGATTGCCGTCCGAGCGCAGGATGATGAAATCGTCGAGGTCCTTGTTGGGGAAGCGCACCTCGCCCTGCACACGGTCGTGCACCACGGTTTCGCCCTCGGTCGGCGCCTTGATGCGGATGGCGCCCTTGACGCCGGGAGGCGCCTCCGAGGGGGCACGATCGCGCCACGCGCCATTGTAGCGCGGCGGCAGGCCCTTGGCGCGTGCGGCCTCGCGCATCGCCTCGAGCTCGGCAGGCGTCTCGTAGCTGTAATAGGCCTTGCCCAGGCGCACCAGCTCCTCGGCCACCTCACGGTGGCGCGGCGCGCGCTCGAACTGCGATATGGCCTCACCGTCCCAGGAAAGGCCGAGCCAGGTCAGCCCATCCAGAATGGCCTGTGTCGCCGCCTCGTTGAAGCGTTCACGGTCGGTGTCCTCGATGCGCAGCACCATCGTGCCGCCGGTGTGCTTGGCGTACAGCCAGTTGAACAGCGCCGTGCGCGCGCCGCCGATATGCAGATAGCCGGTGGGCGAGGGGGCAAAACGGGTGACGACCGTGTCGGACATGGAACTCTCGGGAAGCCTTGGAAAACGGAGCGTGATCGCGCGGACTTTCGCGCTTTGCGCGTTCATGTAGCATAGGGGGTCTGGGGCGCAAGGGGCAGGCCCGATGGCTGGACGTGGCCGGGGCACGTCGGCAATTATCGGTTGCGTCAACGGGCGCTGGAGCCTTGTAGCACAAAATCTGTTCGCACCCTCCGCGCAACCTCGTTTGGCAGCAGCGTCAATGTCTGGGTTTCATTCGGCTGCAGCGTCCGTCACAGTGCCTGGAACATCGCTGCGACGGTGGTAGCCTCCTCTGACGAGCGGACATTTCTTCACGGAGGCGGCACTGCCCGACTACAACGCCGCCGTGACAGCGTTGGCTTGGTCACGCATATTGACCTTTCTGCAATCATTATCGTGAACACCGCAACTGTGTGCAGTCCGGTCCGCCACGAAGGAGGCAGATTGAAAGAAGGACTACCGATGACCAGAAACGCCGACCATACGGAGGGTGATCCGTTCTACCATGGTACCCGGGCGGATTTGAAACCCGGGGATCTGCTGAGCGTCGGCCATCCTTCCAATTTCAGAGATCAACCACTGTCATGGATATATTTCTCCCAGACACTTGAAGCCGCCATCTGGGGAGCAGAGCTTGCAACGGGTGACGGTCGTCAAAGGATTTACATCGTAAAGCCGACGGGGTTTTTTATGGATGACCCTAACCTGACCGACAAAAAATTTCCCGGTAATCCGACGAAATCCTACCGCTCCCGTGATCCGTTGCTCATCCTGGGTGAACTCGGTGAATGGCAGGGTCATACACCGGAACAATTGAAGGCAATGCACGATGGGCTTGCTCGCCTGAGAGCGGAGGGCCAGGATATGATTGAGGATTGAGCGTCCTTGCCAGGTGATGGTCGATTCCGGCGCGGTGGACGTGATCACGCGGACTTTCGCGCTTTGCGCGTTCATGTAGCATAGGGGTCTGGGGCGCAAGGGGCAGACCCGATGGCTGGACGTGGCCGGGGCACGAAGGAAGGCGAAGGCGCCGAGGCAAGCGTCAGCGAACGCTCGCTGTTTGCCGATAGTCCCTATGCCGAGCCGCTGCCCCTCGCGCTGCCTGAGCCGCATCCCGGCGTCGCGCCTGCGCTGCCCGGTCACGCGTTGCCGGCGCAAGTCACAGCGCCCGGATCTATCGCCCGTCTGCGCAGACGGCTTCGCCGTCCGTCATGGCCCGCGCTCCGCCGCAGCCTTGCCGTGGCCGCCAACACGGAGCTCGACCGGGGCGTCGCCTTCCTGCTGGTGCCGGTTTTCCTGGCGGCCGGCGTCATCATTTATTTCTCGCTGGCCGGCGAGCCCGGCTTTGCGCAGCCAATCGCCATTGTGGTGCTGGCGACATGTTGCGCCCTCGCCACGCGATCGCGGCCGAGGACGCATCTGTTCTGCATGGCCGCGATGCTGTGCGCGCTCGGCGTCGTCGCCGCCAAAGTCGAGACTTGGCGCGCCGGAACGCAGATGCTCGGCTCCGAGATTCAGACACGGCTGACCGGCCGCGTCGTCAGTCTCGAACAGATGGAAAGCGGCCGCATCAGGCTGACGCTCGATGTGGTTTCGACCGCTTACCCCGAGCTGCGCTATGCCCCGGAGCGGGTCAGGCTCTCGGCGCGGACCGTTCCCGCCGATATGACCGCCGGCTCCCTGATCACCGGCTATGCCAGGCTGTTGCCGCCGACCGGTCCGGTGCGGCCGGAGAGCTACGATTTCTCCTTCGACAGCTATTTCACCGGTATCGGCGGCAGCGGCTTCTTTCTCGGCAATCCGAAAACCATTGCTACGCAGGGACCGCCGCCGCTGACCGCGCGGCTCTCCTCGGCAATCGAGAACGCGCGCGAAAACATTGCCGACCATATCAGGGGCAAAATCGGCGGCGCCGAAGGCGAGATTGCCGCGGCGTTGATTGTCGGGGTGCGCGCCGGCATCCCGGACGAGGTCAACGAAGCGATGCGGCGCACCGGCATCTACCACATCATCTCCATCTCCGGCCTGCACATGGCGCTGGTTGCCGGCACCATCATGGCGTTGCTGCGTGGCGCCTTTGCGCTGTTTCCCGATTTCTCTTCGCGCCGCCCAGTCAAGAAATATGCAGCAGTGGCAGCACTCGTCTCCATCGCCGCCTATCTCGTCATTTCAGGCGTCGTGGTTGCCGCCGAGCGCAGCTTCATCATGCTGGCGGTCATGCTTGTCGCCGTGCTGTTTGATCGCGCCGCACTCACCATGCGCAATCTGGCGATCTCCGCCATTGCCGTCATCCTGGTGTCGCCGCACGAGGTGGTCGGTCCCAGCTTCCAGATGTCGTTTGCTGCCACCGCCGCCCTTGTCGGCGCCTATGCCGGCTGGGCCGATTACCGCGCCGACAAGGTGAGAACGCCGCCGGCAAAGCGCTCCTTCGTCGGCTTCCTGTCGCGAAAATTCGCGCTGGCCATGGGCGGCCTCGCCATGACCTCGATCATCGCCGGCAGTGCAACCTTGCTGTTCGCCATCTGGCATTTTCAGCGTGTGTCGCCGCTCAGCCTGATCGCCAATCTGGCCGTGATGCCGATTGTTTCGTTGATCGTCATGCCTTTTGCCGTGCTCAGCGCACTGGCGATGCCGTTCGGCGCCGACGGGCCGTTCCTCTATGTGATGGGCAAGGGTCTGATGGCGATGATCGCTATATCGGCCTGGATTTCCGAGCGCTCGCCGGTCGACGCCGTCGGGCTGATCTCCATCCGCTCGGTGCTGTTGGTGGCGGTCGCCCTCGTCATCGCCACCATGGCCACCACCTGGCTCAGGTTGGCGGCCGTGCCTTTCGCGCTGGCCGGCCTGTTGACGGTGCCGCAGGTGCTTACGCCCGACGTGCTCATATCCGAGGATGCGCATCTGGTGGCCATGCCGACCGGTGGCGGCGAACTCGCCCTCAACCGCGAACGCTCCAACGAATTCACCACGGACAATTGGAAACGGGCGCTGCGGGCCGAAACCATTATCCCACCTGAGATTTTCGAGTCAACAGATACGCGGTTCGATCTCGATCCGCTCGATCTGCCGCCCGGCTCGCCCTTCTATTGCACCGGCGATCTCTGTATCGCCCGGCACCCTTCCGGAGCCATTGTAGCGCTTGCGAAAGACCGCAAGACGGCGCGGCCGGCCTGTGCCTTCGCGAGCCTGATCGTCATCGATGACGCCACCGCCTACAATCCGTGCCGCGACCCGCTGGTGCTGGTCGTGACGAAGAAACAGCTGGCCCGCGACGGCAGCGCCGCCGTCTTCTTCGATCCGCAATCGGCAGCTGCAGCGCCAACCATCCGCTTCGCCGTCGACAAGCCGTATCGCCCCTGGCACGAGCAACGCCGCTTCTCCCGCGAAGCGCGCGGCCTGCCGCCCTACAACCAGCGTGAAAAGTACAAACCCAAGCCGGCTCAGTAGCGCCGGATCAATCCGACAAGCTTGCCCTGCACCTTCACCCTGTCCGGTCCAAAAATGCGGGTCTCGTAGGCCGGGTTGGCGGCTTCCAGGGCGATCGAGGCGCCCTTGCGGCGGAAGCGTTTCAGGGTCGCTTCCTCATCGTCGACCAACGCCACCACGATCTCGCCGGGGCTGGCTGTGTCGGCATTGCGGATGATGACCGTGTCGCCATCGAAAATGCCGGCCTCGATCATCGAATCGCCCTTGACCTCGAGCGCGTAGTGTTCGCCGCCCATGATCATATCGGGCGGCACCGAGATCGAATGGGTCTGATGCTGGATGGCGTCGATCGGCACGCCGGCGGCGATGCGTCCCATAACCGGGATTGAAATCGCGGAAACGGCATCGTCATTGCCGGCCGACATCGAACGCGACGGCGAGCCCGGCTTGATCTGGCGGCCGAGACCGCCTTGGCCCATCGCGCCTTGTCCTTGGCCGCCTTGCCCTTGGCCGGTTTGACCAAGACTGCCCTGAATGACGCTCGGCGAAAACTTCCTCGCCGCATTGAGGCCTGGTGCGATCGAGTCGGGCAGCCGCAGCACTTCCAGCGCGCGCGCCCGGTTCGGCAGCCGGCGAATGAAACCGCGCTCCTCAAGCGCCGTGATCAGGCGGTGGATGCCGGACTTGGAGGCGAGGTCAAGCGCTTCCTTCATCTCGTCGAAGGACGGCGGGATTCCGCTCTCCTTCAGGCGTTCATGGATGAACATCAGAAGCTCATGTTGTTTGCGCGTCAGCATCGCGGCCCCCAGGGGTTCTGAAACCAGAATCAAAAAAACAAACCCAGAACAAACACTATCTGTTCCAGTTGTGTTCCGCAACCTTTTAAAGTTTAATGAATGTGTTGACGTTTTGTTCAGCGTAACGTTCGGCACCGCGAGCGGCGCTCGTAGTCGTTGGCCGGCAACGGGGTGAAACGAAGACAAAGTGCCCTGCGTCGTCGGCTACGATCGCCGCTTCCTTTTCGGACGGGGCTGCGCAGCATCCGCGCCGGGTTCACTCTGGGCATAGACCTGCATCGTGTAGCCGATGTGAGCGGTCATCAGAGTTTTCGCACGTTCGACGTCGCGATCGAGGGCCGCTTCCATCAGGGCGGTATGGTGTTCGATCGCGACGGCGTCGCGCAGGGCCGCCACGGCCTTCCGGTGTCCATCCGTGCGGCCGGCGGCGGCGCGCAGCGTCGGGGCCAGACCCAGAAAGCGGTGATGGCGATGCAATTGGTCGGAAATCGTCGCATTGAAGCGCAGCAGCCAACTGGATGTCGCGGCACTGAGCAGCGCCGCATGGAAGGCATCGTGTTTTTCGTACCACGCGTCGACCGCATCATCCGATGGATCGTCGAGAACAGACCCGCACCGTGAGAGACGATAGTGGGCTGCAACGACCGCGTCTTCCCACTCGCGGTCGCCCTTCTCGACCGATTCCACCAGCAGGGGCAGTTCGACCACCAGCCGCGCACGCGCCAGATCCTCGAGCTCCGCCCGAGAGACGGGAGCGACCGCAAACCCACGGTTGCTGATGGCGGTCACAAGCCGTTCCGCATCCAGCCGCGACAGCGCCTCGCGCAACGGCGTCCAGCCGATGCCGTAGGTGTTGCGCAGCGTGCTCAGCTTCAACGGCGCGGCAGGCGCCAGCCGGGTCGCAAGAATATCGCGCCTGAGCAGGCGATAGGCCACTTCCGTCTTCGAGGTCTGCTCGTCATCCAGCATCGTGATCCATCAGACATAAACGCTCGGCGGATCATTATATATCAAAGTCTTTCAATGGGTGAATTATATAATGTTTGACAGCTCAAGGGCGACCACTCAAGATCGCCGGCATGTTTGGGCGGCAGGCTCCGCCGCGCGCGTTTGTCCATGGAAGGGCGCCGGATCATGAGCACGACACCCGATCTCGCTACAATCGAAGCAATGGATGCCGCCGATCCGCTGCGCTCCATGCGTGAACGCTTTGTCTTGCCGCAAGGCGTGATTTATCTCGACGGCAATTCGCTGGGTGCCGCGTCACCAGCCGTCTTCAGCGAATTGCAACAGGCCGCCACGCAGGAATGGGCGCAGGACCTCATTCGCGCCTGGAACACGGCTGGCTGGTTCAACATGCCGGTGGAACTGGGAGATCAGCTCGGACGACTGATCGGCGCGGCTGACGGGCAGACGGTGGTCTGCGACACAACCTCGATCAACATCTACAAGCTGCTGCACGCCGCGCTCGGCATGCGGCCGAATCGGTCGGTCATCGTTGCCGAGGGCGACAGTTTCCCGACCGACCTCTACATGGCCGAAGGCGTCGCCTCGACCCGGCCGGGAACGCGGCTGCGGCTGGAGGGCGTCGACGCGGCCGCAATCGAGGAGCTGATCGACGACAGCGTTGCCGTCATCCTGGTCAACCACGTAAACTACAAATCCGGCCAGTTGCGCGACATGGCGGCGCTGACGCGCAAGGCACATGACGCCGGCGCGCTGATCATCTGGGACCTCTGCCACACCGCCGGCGCCTTGCCGGTCGAACTCGACCGTGCCAATGCCGATTTCGCTGTCGGCTGCACCTACAAATACCTCAATGGCGGCCCGGGCTCGCCGGCCTTCATCTACGCGGCCGAGCGCCACCATGGTGATATCAGGCAGCCGCTCAGCGGCTGGTGGGGCCATGCGCGGCCCTTTGCCTTCGAGCAGGGCTTTGCCGTCGGCAGCGGGATCCGCCGCTTCCTGTGCGGAACGCAGCCGGTGCTGTCGATGCGGGCGCTCAAGGGCGCGCTCGATATCTGGAACGACGTCGACATGGCGGCGGTGCGCAGAAAAAGCATCGCACTGACCGACCTGTTTATCCAGCTCGTCGAAGCCAGATGCGGCGCCTACGGCCTTGAACTCGAAAGCCCGCGCGACGGCAGCCAGCGCGGCAGCCAGGTGTCGTTCCTCCACCCGCATGGCTACCAGGTGATGCGGGCGCTGATCGAGCGCGGCGTGATCGGCGATTTTCGGGCGCCGTCGACCATCCGTTTCGGCTTCACGCCGCTCTATGTCGGTTATGGCGATGTCTGGCAGGCGGTCGAAGCGCTGGAGGATATTTTGCGCACCGGCGCCTGGCAGGACGCCCGCTTCGCGGTGAAGACCGCGGTTACGTGAGAAACTAGAGCAATTTCAGGAAGTGTGAAGCGGTTTTCCGTCCGAAATTGCGTCAATCAAAGAGCTAGAGCATTTCGCCGTTTCCGTTAAACGGTGAAATGCTCTAGAGCCGGGTGCGGACCGTCCAGAGCTCCGGAAACAGCACGACCTCCAGCATCTTCTTCAGATAGGAGGCGCCTGAGGTGCCGCCCGTGCCGCGCTTCAAGCCGATGATGCGCTCGACCGTGGTGACGTGGTTGAAGCGCCAGCGGCGGAAATAATCCTCGAAGTCGACCAGCTTCTCGGCCAGTTCGTAGAGCATCCAGTAGCGCTGCGGGTCGCGGTAGACGGTTTGCCAGGCAGCCAGCACTTCTTCGTTCTCGACGCGCGTCTCGCGCCAGTCCGTGCGACTGGCGTCGGCGCCGATGTCGAAGCCATTGCGCGCCAAAAGCAGAAGCGCCTCATCATAGAGCGACGGCGTGGCCAGGATGGCTTCCAGCCTGTCCGTAAGGTCGGGCCGGTGCTTGTGCGGCCCGAGCATGGCAAGGTTGCGGTTGCCGGCCATGAACTCGATAGCGCGGTACTGCCACGACTGGAAGCCCGAGGATTGGCCGAGCGCGTCGCGAAACTCGGTGTATTCGCTTGGCGTCATCGTGCGCAGCACGTCCCAGGCATTGTTGAGCTGCTCGAAGATGCGCGCGACGCGAGACAGCATCTTGAAGCTCGGTTCGAGGCGGTCGGCGCGGATAGAGCGGATCGCGGCGCCGATCTCGTGTAAAGCGAGCTTCATCCACAATTCCGATGTCTGATGCTGGATGATGAACAGCATCTCGTCATGGGCCGAAGACAGCGGCGCCTGCGCATCGAGCACCTTGTCCAGCTGCAGATAGTCGCTGTAGGACATCCGCTCCTTGAACGACATCTGCGCGCCATCGGACGCCGGATCGTGCGGCTTAATCAATTGCTCTTCTCCGCGCGCAACCGGAAGCGCTGGATCTTGCCGGTCTGGGTTTTGGGCAAGGCGTCGATGAACTTCACCGAACGCGGATATTTGTAGGGCGCGATCGTTGCCTTGACGTGGTCCTGCAGGCGTTTGACGGTCAATGCGTCCGGCGAAACACCTTGCACAAGCACGATATGCGCCTCGACGATCTGGCCGCGTTCACCGTCCTCGGCGCCGGTCACCGCGCATTCGGCGACGTCGGGATGCGAGAGCAGCGCCGCTTCGACCTCGGGGCCGGCGATGTTGTAGCCGGCGCTGACGATCATGTCGTCGGAACGCGCGGCGAAGTGGAAGAAGCCATCCTCGTCCTGCGTGAACGTATCGCCGGTGAGATTCCAGCCGTCGCGGACATAGTCCTTTTGCCTGGCATCGGCCATGTAGCGGCAGCCGGTCGGGCCGCGCACCGCCAGCCGGCCAGTAGAGCCGCGCGGCAACTCCCGCATCTCGTCATCGACGATGCGTGCCTGATAGCCGCCGACGGGTTTGCCTGTGGAGGCCGGCTTCATGTCGTCGAAGCGGTTGGAGATGAAGATATGCAGCATCTCGGTGGCGCCGATCCCATCGAGGATCGGCTTGCCGGTCTTCTCAGTCCATTCCTCGAAGACAGGCGCCGGCAGCGTCTCGCCCGCCGAAACCGCGACGCGCAGCGAGGACAGGTCAGCGCCTTGATCCATGGCCTTGAGCATGGCCCGATAGGCGGTTGGAGCGGTGAAGGAAATGGTCGCTTTGTAGGTCTCGATGATGTGGATCATGTTGGGTGGCGTCGCCTGTTCCAGCAACGTCGCCGCGGCGCCGAAACGCAGCGGGAAGATGGCGAGCCCGCCAAGACCGAAGGTAAAGGCAAGGGGCGGGGAGCCGACGAAGATGTCGTCGGGCGTCACCTCCAGGATTTCGCGGGCATAGGCGTCGGCGACGATCAGCAGGTCGCGGTGGAAATGCATCGTCGCCTTCGGCACGCCGGTGGTGCCGGAGGTGAAGCCGAGCAGGGCGACATCGTCGCGGCCGGTGTTGACGGCAGTGAAGGTGACCGGCTTGTCGAGGGCGGCGCGGTCGAGTTCCGCGTCATGGTTGGCCGTGCCGTCGAAGCCAATGACCTGCTTGAGATACGCACTGCCCTTGGCGCAGGCGGTCATCTCGTCCATCAGCCTTGTATCGCAAAGCGCAACCGTGATTTCCGCCTTGTCGACGATCTTGGCGAGTTCGCCGGCGCGCAGCATCGGCATGGTGTTGACGACCACCGCGCCAACCTTGGTGGCGGCCAGCCAACAGGCGACCATGGCCGGGTTGTTGGCCGAGCGGATCAGCACCCGGTTGCCCGGCTTGACGCCATAATTCTCGACCAGGGCATGGGCGAGCCTGTTGGTCCAGTCGGACAGTTCCTTGTAGGTGCGGCGGCGGCCATTGCCGATCAGCGCGGTGTGGTCGCCGAACCCTTTTTCGACCAGCCTGTCGGTCAATTCGACGCCGGCATTTATGTGGTCGGGATAGTCGAAGCCGTCGAGCAAAAACTCCGGCCATTGCTCCGGCGGCGGCAGGTTGTCGCGCGTGAATGTGTCGATATGCGCTGATGGCCCAAGCATTTTCGGCTGCCCCTGTCTGCCTCGCGCCCATGGCTGAACAAGGCGCAGGATCGCACCAGTCGAAATTTGTTTCAAGCCTAAAATGTTTTTAGGTCGCAGGATTGACGCCGCCCTGTTCGGCGGCCATTCCTGTCGACTGAACTGAAGCCATCCGGGAGGGATGCAGATGCTCCAACATCGTGTTGCCGATTGGGACAATGCCTACGCCAACGGCGACAACATTGCCGGCAGCAATCGCTGGCCGGCCGCGTGGGACACACCGGCACAGGCTTTTCGCGACACAATGTCGGCGTCCGGTCGGGCCAAGCTCGACATCGCCTATGGCGACAGCCCGCGCAACAGGCTCGATCTGTTCCTTCCCGATGTCATGCCCAAAGGGCTCGTCGTCTTCATCCATGGCGGTTACTGGAAGGCGTTCGACAACAAGCCATGGTCGCATCTGGCCAACGGCGCGGTTGCCAATGGCTTTGCCGTGGCAATGCCGACTTACACGCTTTGTCCCGACATACGCATTTCCGGCATCGTCAGGGAAATCGCGGCGGCGATCGGCAAGGCGGCGACGATGGTCGGCGGGCCGGTGATGCTGACCGGGCATTCCGCCGGCGGCCATCTCGCCTCCAGGATGGTGACGACAACGACACCCCTGGCCGCCGATGTGGCGGGCCGCGTGCGCAATGTCGTCTCGATCTCCGGCGTCCATGACCTGCGGCCAATCATGCGCACCGGGATGAATGGGACACTGGCCATCGATGAAGCGGAAGCACTGGCCGAAAGCCCGGCGCTGCTGCGCCCGATGGATGGCGCACGCATCACCTGCTGGGCCGGCGGCGGTGAGCGGGCGGAGTTCCTGCGCCAGAATGCGCTGCTTGCCAACATCTGGATCGGCCTCGGCGCCACGACCAGCACAGTGGTCGAGCCGGACCGGCATCATTTCAGCATCGTCGACGGGCTTGCCGATCCGACACATCCGCTGACGCGGACATTGCTGGCGGAGTAACAACCAGTCTTGTCTCTTGGAATTAACGGTTTGGATCCGCGACCTTCAGCGCAACATCAGAACGCTGCAAGCGGCGCCTGCTTCTGCCGCCGGAGCGAAGGGCTCGCGCACGATCAGGCCGTTGGCGTCGGCCAGCATTCTCAGCATCGAGGAATCCTGGATGCCGAATGGTGTCGCCACCAATGCGCCGGCTTCTTCCCGGACCACGGCGCGCACATAGTCTTGCCTTAGATCATTGGCCGGCATCGCGGCGCCAAGCTGAGCCTGGCGGATGTCCTGCCGGTGGGGACGGCCGCCGAGCTGCGCCAACAGCGGCTTCAGGAACAATTGCGAGCAGACCAGGCTCGCCACCGGATTGCCGGGCAGGCCGATGCACCTGATATCGCCCAGCCGCCCGAACATCAGCGGCTTGCCCGGGCGCATGGCGAGCTTCCAGAAGTCGAGGTTCATGCCTTCGCCGGTCAGCACGTCATGAACGAGATCATGGTCGCCGACCGAGGCGCCGCCGAGCGTGACGATGACGTCGGCTTTCGCATCGACCGCCTTTTTCACCAGCGCCGCGATCGCTTCCTTGCGATCGGCCGCTATACCGAGATCGAGGGCGCGGGCGCCGACCGACTGCGCCACAGCAGCGACGCCATAGGCGTTGGACGAGATGATCTGGTCGGGGCCAGGTTCGCTGCCCGGTGGCAGCAATTCGTCGCCGGTGGCGATGATGGCGACCAGCGGCCGTTGCACCACGTTCAACCGGGGATGATTGGCCGACGCCGCCAGCGACAATGCAGCCGGATCGAGCACGCGGCCTTTCTCCAGCAGCACGTCGCCTTGGGCAAAATCCAGTCCAAGGCGGCGGATGTTGCGGTTCTTCGCCGTCGGTTCGGTGACCTCGATCCGGCCACCGCCGAGATCGCGAACATTTTCCTGGATGACGATGGTGTCTGCGCCTTCAGGCAGCGGCGCGCCGGTGAAGATGCGCACGGCTTCCGCCTTGCCGACAGCGCCGTCAAAGCCGCGCCCTGCAGGCGCCGTGCCGATCACCGAAAGCCTCGCCGGGAGGGTCGCCACATCCTGCGCCCGTGCGGCATAGCCGTCCATGGCAGATGCATTGAAAGGCGGCTGGGTACGCAGCGCCACGACCGGCTCCGCCAGCACCCGGCCGGCCGCATCCGCCAGCGCGACGCTTTCACCGGGCAACGCCACAGCGCCGTCGAGTAGGCGTTGAAGCGCCTCGGCGACTGGAACCAGCGCCATTTACGAACCCGCCTTGTAGCCGCCGGACTTGCCGCCGGTCTTTTCCACCAGCTTTATACCGGAAATCACCATGGCGCGGTCGACCGCCTTGGCCATGTCGTAAATGGTCAGGCACGCGACAGATGCCGCGGTCAGCGCCTCCATCTCGACCCCGGTCTTGCCGGTGACGCGGGCGAGCGCGGTGACCCTGAGGCCGGGCAGCGTGGTGTCCGGTTCGATGTCGACCGACACCTTGGTCAAAAGCAGCGGATGGCAGAGTGGGATCAGCTCATGCGTTTTCTTGGCAGCCATGATGCCGGCAATGCGCGCGGTACCCAGCACATCGCCCTTCTTGGCGTCGCCGTCGAGGATCATCTTCAGGGTTTCGGCCCGCATCGAGACAAAGCCCTCGGCGACCGCCGTGCGCGTCGTCTCCGCCTTCTCGCCGACATCGACCATGTTGGCCTCGCCCTTGGCGCCGAGATGGGTGAGGGCGGCTGCCATCCTCAGATGGCCTCTGCTTTCGCCTTGCCTGTCAAAAGCAGCCGCGTTGCCGCAGCGACATCCTCTTGCCGCATCAGGCTCTCGCCGACGAGGAAGGTGCTGATGCCGGTCTTTTGCATCCTGAAGCAATCGTCGTGGGTGAAAATTCCGCTCTCGCTAACCAGCAATCGGCCGCCCGGCACCATCGATGCCAGCCGTTCCGAGGTCTCGAGGCTGGTCTCGAATGTTCTGAGATTGCGGTTGTTGATGCCGATCAGCTGCGACGAGAGTTTTACCGCGCGCTGCGTCTCGGCCTCGTCATGCACCTCGATCAGCGCGTCCATGCCAAGTTCGAACGCGGTCGCTTCCAATTCGCTCGCCAAGGCATCATCGACGCTGGCCATGATGATCAGGATGGCATCGGCGCCCCATGCGCGAGCCTCGTAGACCTGGTAAGGGTCGAACAGGAAATCCTTGCGCAGCGCGGGCAGGGACACTGCCTTCCGTGCATTGGTGAGAAATTCCGGCGCGCCCTGGAAGGATGGCGCATCGGTCAGCACCGAAAGACAGGCGGCACCGCCTTTCTCATAGGCCTGCGCCAGTGCGGGCGGGTCGAAATCGGCACGGATCAAGCCTTTGGATGGGCTTGCCTTTTTGATCTCGGCGATCAGGCCGAAGCTGCCCGATCTGCGCTTCGCCTCAAGCGCCCTCCGAAAGCCACGCGGTGCGTCGGCATCCTTGGCTCGCGCCTTGATCTCGGCCAACGGTATCCGCGCCTTCGCCGCCGCGATCTCGTCGCGCTTGTAGGCCTCGATCTTGCGCAGAATGTCAGCCACGGCTCATCCGTTCGAAATCTCGACCAGCCTGTCGAGCACGCCCAGCGCCCGGCCGCTGTCGATGGCCTGTGTGGCCGCGGCCATGCCGTCGGCAAGCGTCGTCGCCTTGCCGGCCACCACCATGCCGGCGCCGGCGTTCATCAGCACCGTATCGCGATAGGCCCCGGCAGCACCTCTCAGCATGTCGCGCAACGCCGTGGCATTGTAGGCGGCGTCGCCGCCGCGCAACTCGTCCTTGGTGTGGCGCTGCAGGCCGACGGCTTCCGGGGTGAGCGTGAAATGGCGGATCTCGCCGCCGGCCAGTTCCGCCACCTGCGTTTCGCCGGTGGTGGTGATTTCGTCATAGCCATCCCCATGGACCACCCAGGCATGCTCGGTGCCCAACGCCTTCAATGTCTCGGCCACCGGCACGATCCATTCCGGCAGGAACACGCCGACCATCTGCCTGCTGACGCCAGCCGGATTGGACAGCGGTCCGAGCAGGTTGAAGATGGTACGCGTGCCGAGCTCGACGCGGGTCGGGCCGACATGCTTCATCGCAGGGTGGTGCGCCGGCGCGAACATGAAGCCGACGCCGGCCTCCTGGATGCAGCGGCCGATCACCTCTGGCAGGATATCGATCTTGACGCCGAGCGCGACCAGCACATCGGCAGCGCCCGTCAGCGACGACAGGCCGCGATTGCCGTGCTTGGCGACCGGCACGCCGCAGCCGGCAATGACGAAGGCCGAAGCGGTCGAGATGTTGACTGAATGCGAATTGTCGCCGCCCGTGCCGACAATGTCGATGGCGCCCTCAGGAGCTTCGACGCGCAGCATCTTGGCACGCATGGTGGCGACGGCGCCGGAAATCTCGCTCACGGTCTCCCCGCGCACGCGCAACGCCATCAGGAAGCCGCCGATCTGGCCCGGCGTCGCGTCGCCAGACATGATGATGTCGAAAGCTTCGCGCGCTTCCTCGAAGGTAAGCCCGGTTCCCGTGGCGACCTTGGCGATATGGGTCTTCAGGGCGCTCATTGGGCCAAGACGTTCATTGGGCTAAGGCCATTCATTGGGCGAGGGCTTGGGAAACGGCGGCCTGGTCGACGCTGACGGCGTACTGCGTCTGCAACTGCGCCACCAGCTGGTCGAGCAGATCGTCGGACATGCCTTGCGTGAAGGATTTTTGCGCATCGTCGGGTACCGAGCTGGCGTCGGCTCCGGCCGGCTCGAACACTTCGGCGACCTTGAACAGGATCTGGCCGTCGCCGATGGGCGAGGGGATCAGCCCGGTGCCGCCTTCGCCGACCCCGAACATCGCAGCAGCACCCTCCTTGCCGAAATCGACATCGTCGGCCTCGCGCTTCACGCCGCGCTTGGTCTGCTTTTCAAGCTTCAGTTCGCCGGCGATGACGTCGAGTGTGGTGCCAGCCTTGAGGCGCTTGTCGAGTTCGTCTGCTTTCGCGGTCAGCCGCTTGGTCGTTTCCTCTGTCGTCCAGTCCGCCACCACGCGCTGGCGGACTTCGTCCAGCGTGCGGTCGCGAGCCGGCGTGATCGATGTCAGTTCATAGAACACGAAGCCGTTGTTAGGCGTGGTCAGGGCTTGATTCTCGGTGTTGGGCTCGGCCTCGAACACCGCCTTGATGAGGTCCGGCGATGCCGGCAGGTCCTTGATGATGGTGCCGTCCGGCTTGAGGCCGGTGCGGTCTATGGCCTCGACGGTAACGTCCTTGAGCTTGAGTTTGGCGGCGGCTTCGGCCAGCGTGCTGCCGGCGGCGCGGGTGTCTTCGTAATTGTCGTGCACGTCGAGCAGGATGCGGCTTGCTTCGCCAAGCGCCAGATCCTTGCGGATCTGGTCTGACACTTCCGCCAGCGGCTTCACCGTCTCCGGTTTGATCTCGGTAACGCGCAAAAGCACCGGACCGAACGCGCCCTGGACGACCGGGCTGACTTCGTTGACGGCAAGCGCGAATGCGGCATCGGCGACCGCCTTGTCGGTGATCTTATCCTTGGAGAGCGTGCCGAGCAGCGTGTCGGCCGGGGTCTTGCCCTGCGCGGTGACGATCTTGTCGAAAGTGGCGCCCGTCTTCAGCGAATCGGATGCCGCCTTGGCGGCGTCCGCGGAAGGAAACACCAGCTGTTCGATGGTGCGCATTTCCGGCGTGGTGTAGCGGCCCTTGTTCTTGTTGTAGTCGTCGCTGACCTGCTGGTCGGTCACGGCGCTGACATCCATGATGTCTTCGGGCTCGAGCCGGACATAGGAGAATTTGCGGTATTCTGGCGCCGCGTAGGTTTTCTTGTTGGACTCGAAATAAGCCTGAAGCACGCTGTCGGAGGGGGCCTCGATCGGTTCGACCAACGCCTTTGGCAAGATCAGATAGTCGATGGTGCGGTCTTCGCCCCGATAGAGCGCAACTGCCTTGAAGAAGGTGTCCGGAGCCTTGAGGCCGTCCGAAACCGCTTCGACGATCTGCTGGCGCACCGCCACCTGAGCCCGGTTCTTCAGATAATCCTCCGGCCGCATTCCCAGTTCGCGCAGCCGGGATTCGAACAGCCGGCGGTCGAACTGGCCATTCGGGCCCTGGAAGGCGGGTTCCTGCCGCGTCAGTTCGGCCAGCCTGTCCTTGGAGAAGCCAAGCCCGAGCTTGCGCGCCTGTTCGTCGAGGACGGCGCCGGACACCAACTGAGCCAGCACCTGGTTGTCGATGCCATAGGCCTTGGCCTGGTCGCGGCTGATGCGCTGGCCGATCTGCTGTTGCAGCATGGCGATCTGGCGATCGTAGGCTAGGCGGTACTCGGTGATCGACACGGTGGTGCTGCCGGCGGTGATCACCGCATGATGGCCGGCCAGGAAGCCGCCCGTCATCCGCGTGGTGACGCCCCAGGCAAGGAAACTCAACACCAGCAGCGACAGCAGGGCTTTCGCGACCCAGGTCCCTGCCGCGCTTCTTAATATACCAAGCATTGTTACTTCCGATTTTTGCGCAGTTTTGCGTGCGCCCGAGTCTGAAACAAGCGCAATAGCGCCCTTCCGGCTCACTGTCGATTGCTTTGTGGCCTGATTTTGATAGGGAGGGCGAGACCCCAATGTCGCCCGGAGAACCAGATCCCCATGACGCCAGGAATTCGACCGCTCGTTGCCGGCAACTGGAAAATGAACGGCACCAGCGCTTCGCTGAACGAGCTCAGGATGATCGGCAACGGCTTCATGAGCGGGCTCGACGCCGAGACCGAAGCATTGGTCTGCGTACCGGCGACCTTGCTGTCGCGCGCCGTCGAAATCCTGTCGCGCACGCCGGTGCGGGCTGGTGGCGAGGACTGCCACATCAAGGAAAGCGGCGCCTTCACCGGCTGTGTCTCAGCCGAGATGCTGAAGGATGCGGGCGCCAGCCACGTCATTGTCGGCCATTCCGAGTGCCGCGAACAGCGCAGCGAGGACGATGCCATCGTCCTCGCCAAGGCCTCGGCGGCGTGGCGGGCAGGGCTCGTCGCCATTATCTGCATCGGCGAGACCAAGGCGGAGCGCGAAGCGGGCACAGCACTCGACGTGTTGTCGCGGCAGGTCGCCGGCTCGGTGCCACCGAGTGCAACGCCCGCCAACACCGTTATCGCCTACGAGCCGGTATGGGCTATCGGCACCGGCCTGACGCCGACCGCCGAAGACGTGGCGGAGGCGCACGCACATATCCGCCAAAAACTGGCGGAAGCGCTCGGCGCAGCCGTGGCCGGCAAGATGCGCATTCTCTATGGCGGCTCGGTCAAGGCGTCCAACGCAGTCGAACTGCTGGGCGTCAAAAACGTCGATGGCGCGCTGGTTGGCGGCGCCAGCCTGAAGGCGTCCGACTTTCTCGCCATCGCCGAGGCATACCAGAATATCGCATAGGCCCCGGAATTTCGTTGCCGACTAGTTCGGTCATAGACTTATGAACGCAGCAGTTCGGCGGAAATCGTTGCAAAGGGCGCATTGCTTCCCATATTCCGGCCACGGGCTTGGAAATGCCGTTAAAGCATTGTATGGAGCCGCCTCAAAATCACCGGCCCTGATCGCCAGGGAGCGGCAGGGCTTGCCAGGATAAAATATGGAAACCGTACTGATCGTCATCCATCTCATGGTCGTGCTCGCCCTTGTCGGCGTGGTGCTGCTGCAACGCTCCGAAGGCGGTGGTCTCGGCATTGGCGGCGGTTCCGGTTTCATGACCGCGCGTGGCGCCGCCAATGCGCTGACGCGGGCGACGGCGATCCTGGCCGCCGCCTTCTTCGTGACGTCGCTGACACTCTCGATCGTTGCCCGCTATGGCGAAAAACCGATCGACATTCTCGACCGCGTGCCGGCCGACAGCGGCAACGGCGTGCTCAATCAGTTGCCCGGCACGACGGCGCCGACGCCGCCTTCGGGCAACACCGCACCGGCCGCGCCCGCGGCCAACGGCGCCGCCACGCCGCCCGCCACCACGGCCCCGGCGACGGCTCCATCTCCGGCGACGCCACCTGCAACCGATTCGGCTGCGCCGCCGGCTACCAATGGCGTTACCTTGCCGGTCACGCCGCAGGTTCCGAACCAGTAGTCGGTAGGGTCGGATGCCGCGATCTGTTGTTGTTTCAACACAGTCGCGGCAAATGGCACACGATCACGAAGATTCGACCGCACCCCGTGCTTGAGGCCCGTACGCCACTTCGATTATAGATTGCCGGCGGCACTTTCTGCGCCCTTGGGGGGCGCCGGGCGACGCCGTGGGCAACAAGCATTGAACGATCGGATCTTCGCCATGCAGCTTCGCAGCTTCATTTTCATGGGGTTTTGTGCCGTATTCGGCATGAGCTCCGCGGCCTTCGCCGGCACTCCGGCAATGACCTCACCGCAGGCGGTTGGCAAAACCGCTGTCATCAACGTCGCCGCCAAGAGCGATGCGACGCAGCTGAAGCTTCTCAAGAAGAAGAAAAACCCGAGCCCGGATGATCTGGCTCAGATCAACAAGCTCGAAGACAAGATCGCCGCCGACAGGGATCTCGCCCGCGTCAAGGCGCTCGAGGCCCGCAAGCTGGCGATGCGCGATGCGGCGAAAGCCAGGGCCGATGCCCAGCGCCAGGCGTTCCTGGCAAGCAAGGGCAAGCCGGTCGTGGTTGCCGACGCCAAGCCAGGCAAGAAGACCACCAAGATCATCGCTCCGGTTGACCCGATCGCGCCGATCGAGCCGATCGAATCGGCTGAACCGCTTCCGGCCGAAGCGATGAATATCGCGCTGACCGGCAACAATGGCGAATTGCGCAGCGAGGCCCCGGGCCAGAAGCCGACGAGTGGCGGACTGTTCGCCGGCCTGTTCGGCGGCACGTCCTCTGCCTCGTCGATTGCCTATCTCCCCGAAACGCGCGCGCTCGACCAGGCTCTCGCCAAGCGGCAAGCCAAGAAACAGTTCAAGGTGAAGCCGGAATTCGTGCCGCAGGACGTCGAATTCAGCGGCTATGAGCCGGGTACGATCGTCATCGATACCAGCGCGCGCCGCCTCTACCTCGTCGAATCGGCTTTCACCGCCCGCCGCTATGCGATCGCGGTCGGCCGCGAAGGCCTGCAGTTCAAGGGCAAGGTTGCCGTTGGCGACAAGCAGGAATGGCCGCGCTGGATCCCGACGCTCGACATGCAGAAGCGCGAACCCAAGCATTATGGCCAGTACAAGGACGGCATGCCCGGCGGCGGCCAGAACCCGCTCGGCGCCCGCGCCATCTATCTCTACGACGGCAAGAAGGACACGCATCTGCGCATCCACGGCACCATCGCGCCGCAGTCGATCGGAACCAGCGCCTCCAATGGCTGCTTCCGCATGATCAACGAGCACGTCATGGACCTCTACAGCCGCGTCAGGGTCGGCACCAAGGTCGTCATCATCTGACGCTTTCACAAACCTGCCGAAAGGGCCGGCTTTTGCCGGCCCTTTTGTTTTGACCAAAACACCGGTCTCGAACCTCGGGACTATCGCGCCTTCTCTGGAAAAAACCTCAGCGGCGGTTTTTTCTCTGGCGGAATCAATTCGGCCGCGTTAAGCGATGACTCCCATGGCGCGATATGTATTCATCACAGGCGGCGTGGTTTCCTCACTTGGAAAAGGCATCGCTGCAGCGGCCCTTGGGGCTCTCTTGCAGGCGCGAGGCTATCGCGCACGCATCAAAAAGCTCGATCCCTATCTCAATGTTGATCCCGGAACGATGTCGCCTTACCAGCATGGCGAGGTTTTCGTCACCGATGACGGCGCCGAGACCGATCTCGATCTTGGCCATTACGAGCGCTTCACCGGCCGCTCGGCCAATCAGCAGGACAACATCACCACCGGCCGCATCTACAAGAACATCATCGAGCGCGAACGGCGCGGCGACTATCTCGGCGCCACCGTGCAGGTCATTCCGCACGTCACCGACGAGATCAAGAATTTCGTCCTCGACGGCAATGACGACTATGATTTCGTGCTGTGCGAGATCGGCGGCACGGTCGGCGATATCGAGGCGATGCCGTTCCTCGAGGCGATCCGCCAGCTCGGCAACGATCTGCCGCGCAACAACGCCGTCTATGTCCACCTGACCTTGATGCCTTACATCCCGACGGCCGGCGAGTTGAAGACCAAGCCGACCCAGCATTCGGTCAAGGAACTGCGCGGCATCGGCATTGCGCCCGATATCCTGCTGGTCCGCGCCGACCGCGCTATCCCCAAGGAAGAGCGCAGAAAACTGTCGCTGTTCTGCAATGTGCGCGAGAGCGCCGTCATCCAGGCGCTCGACGTGCCCCACATCTATGACGTGCCGATGGCTTACCACAAGGAAGGGCTCGATTCGGAAGTGCTGGCCGCCTTCGGTATCGATCCGGCGCCGAAGCCGCGCATGGAGCCTTGGCAGGCCGTGTCCAACCGCATCCACAATCCGGAAGGCGAGGTGACGATCGCCATTGTCGGCAAATACACCGGCCTCAAGGATGCCTACAAATCGCTGATCGAGGCTTTGTCGCATGGCGGCATGGCCAACCGCGTCAAGGTCAAGCTCGACTGGATCGAGAGCGAGATTTTCGAGAAGGAAGACCCGACGCCGTGGCTGGAAAAGGTGCATGGCATCCTGGTGCCCGGCGGCTTCGGCGAGCGCGGCTCGGAAGGCAAGATCCTGGCGGCGAAATTCGCCCGCGAGCGCAAGGTGCCGTATTTCGGCATCTGCTTCGGCATGCAGATGGCCTGCATCGAGGCGGCGCGCTCGCTGGCCGGCGTCGAACACGCCTCGTCGACCGAATTCGGTCCGACCGACGAGCCGGTCGTCGGCCTGATGACCGAATGGCTGAAGGGCAACATGCTGGAGAAGCGCCGCGAAACCGGCGATCTCGGCGGCACCATGCGGCTCGGCGCCTATCAGGCTGAACTCGCCAAGGGTTCGAAGATCGCCGACATCTATGGCGACACCCAGATTTCCGAGCGCCATCGCCACCGCTACGAGGTCAACATCGACTACAAGGAGCGGCTTGAGGATTGCGGCTTGGTGTTTGCCGGCATGTCGCCCGACGGTGTGCTGCCGGAAACCGTCGAATATCCCGACCATCCCTGGTTTATCGGCGTCCAGTATCACCCGGAACTGAAGAGCCGGCCGCTCGAGCCGCATCCGCTGTTCGCCAGCTTCATCTCGGCCGCGGTGGATCAGTCGCGACTGGTCTAGGGCCACGGGCGGGGTTTCGCAGTTGATGCAGACCTATGTTGCGCTGCTCTACAGCATTATCCTTGGCGAAGGCCGCCGGGTCGTCATGGCCGACCTCAAGGCGATGGCTGAACAGCTTGGGCTGAAGAACCCGCGCACCCTGGTGGCGACCGGCAATCTGGTCTTCGAGACACGGGCGACCGGCATCGCCAAGCTGGAACAGCAGTTGGAAACGGCCTTCGAAAAAACCTTCGGCCGCAATGTCGTCATCATCGTGCGCACTGCCGAGGATTGGCTGAAACTTGCCGCCGGCAATCCATTCCCGGCCGACTCTGCCGAGGCAGGCGATCAGGTGGCTGTGCGGGTGATGCGCAAGCCGGCGCCAGCGGATAGTGTGGCCGCGCTCCAGGCCTATGCCGCCGGGGACGAGAAGGTGGCTTCGGTCGACGGCGACATCTGGGTCGTCTTTTCGCGCGAGCGGCCAAGCTCGCGGCTGCTCGCTGCCATGAACCACAAGCGCATGGGCATCGGCACCGCACGCAACTGGAACACGGTGCGGAGGTTGGCTGAGATGGTAGGGAGTAGGGAGTAGGGAGTAGGGAGTAGGGAGTAGGGAGTAGGGAGTAGGGAGTAGGGAGTAGGGAGTAGGGGTTATACTATTCCCTACTGACTACTGACTACTCCCTATCTCTCATTTCACGCCTTCGCCGTCCTGGCCCCTGCGCCAAGGGCGGCGGTGCGAAGGACGTAGTAGATGACCCCTGCAATGCCGACGCCGAAGAACCAGCCATAAACGCCCCACCATGCCGGTAGCAGGTTCGTGAAGTTCGGCAGGACCGAGGAGAAGATGGCGCCGATGCCGGCGGCTATGAAGGCGTTGACGTGCCAGCCGCCCTGGAAGCGGAACTCGCCATCTTCGCGGTACAGTGCCTCGACATCGACCTCGCCCTTCCGGATCAGATAGTAGTCGACCATCATCACCCCGAAGATCGGCCCCATCGTCGCGCCGATGACGTTGACGAAAGATGCGGCACTGCCTTCCCACGGCGCGAAGGGATAGAGCACCAGCGCGATCACGGCCGCGATATAGCCGCCCTTCTTGAAGTCGATCTGCCGGGGAAAGACGTTGGAGAAGTCGAAGGCCGGCGAGACGAAGTTTGCCACCACATTGATGCCGAGCGTCGCCACGGCAAAGGTCAGGGCTGCAAGCGCTGCCAGGAACCAGCTGTCGAATTTCGCCGAGATCTGGTCGGGATGCAGCAGCACTTCGCCATACACATCGAAGGCAGCGATGGTGGTCACGCCGGCGACCAGCGAGAACAGGATGAGATTGATCGGCAGGCCCCAGATATTGCCCTTGCGCAGCGATGCCTTGTCTGGGGCATAGCGGGCGAAATCGCAGAAATTGAGATAGAGCGCCGAGAAATAGGTGACCCAGATCGCCGCCACCGCAAACAGCGACGTCCAGGAGCCGGGGGTTCCGGGTACGCCGGCATCCTTTGTCTTGTCGAGCAGCACATCCATCGGGATGTCGCTGGTAAAGGCAAATCTCCCGGATTTTACACAGAGATAGATCGCCAGGATCAACATCATCACCCACACCGCCGGGCCGGCCCAATCCTGGAAGCGGCGCACCGTTTCCATGCCGTTCTGGATGATCAGCAATTGCAGTGCCCAGATGACCACAAAACAGATCACTTCCAGACCCGTATGGCCGAGGAAATGCGTGTTGGCGTTGAAATCGGCGAACCATTGCGAGCGGATCAGCAACGCCACGATCGCGCCCGATGCCGCTGCCGTCTGCGCGCCGTACCAGAAGCAGGCGACGATGGCGCGCACCAGGGCCGGAATGTTGGCGCCCCAGATGCCGAAGGACGCGCGCGCCAGCACGGGGTAGGGCACGCCGGTCTTCACGCCGGCATAGCCGACCATGTTCATCAGCGCGTAGATGATCAGCGAACCGATGCCGATGGCGATGATGAAATTGACGAAGCCGCCGCAAAACAGGAACAGGCTTGCGGCGAGATAATAGCCCCAGAGGCTGTGGACGTCCGACGTCCAGACGTTGAAGATCGAGAACGGCCCCCAGTTTCGGACTTTGGCCGGAGCCAGATCCTCATTGTATAGATCAGGTGATGCGCCTTGTATGGTCACTGCGATGTCCCTCCCTTGATGCCGCACGCGCCCTCGCGCGTCGACTGCGCAGGTTATGCCTGACGCAGGGGAACCGGCAAGCAATCCATTTGCCGGCTTTGGCCTTAAAGATATTCAATGAGAACAGCGCTTATCGATCGGCTTTTGGCGAAGGTCGGCGCAAACGCGGCGATCTTGATTCGACCCGCAGGCGGCAGGGATCAGGACGCTTTGCGGTTGAGGGCCGGTGATGCGTCGAAATTGGCGGCAAGCCAAGCTATCGCGCAGGTGACATCATCGAGCCTGTATTGGGCCACGGTCGGCCCACGCTGCTTGACCCGGATCGAGATGCCGCCGGCCTCGTTGATCGCCTCGAAACCGTTTTCGTCGGCGGTGTCGTCGCCGAGAAAGACCGGCCGGCGTCCGGCAAAGGGCGGGATTGCCATGAAACGCCGCACGGCAGCGCCCTTGGCCGCTTCGAGCGGCATGAGTTCGACGCCGGCATTGCCCGGGATAACCCGATAGCCCTTGGGAAGCTCGGTCAAAGCTTGTTCGACAAGATGCGTTGCCCTGGCCAGCAGATGCGGCGCCGCACGCGTATGGATGGCGAGGATCGGACCCTTGCGCTCGATATGAACAAGGCCGTCATCCAGTTCGGCCTCGATGGCGTCGGCAAGGGCAGCGATATCGGCGGGAGCATCCGCGGTAACGACCGGGCCGTCCGGCGTCAGCCGGTGTTCCAGCCCATAGAGACCGGCAACACGCAGCTTCAACGGATGAAACAGGCGGTCGGCGCCCTCGACCGAGCGGCCGGTGATAAAGGCGACGGCGCCGTCCAGCCGTTTGTCGACGGCGCCTAGGAGGTTGCGCAGTTCGTCGCTGACGGACACGGCGTCGGGGTGCGCGGCGTGCTCCAGCAACGTGCCGTCGATGTCGAGGAAAAGCGCCCATTGTCCTTCCGTCAGGTCGGGTGCGGTTGGCAGGCCCGGTGCTTTCGACAGGCTATTCATGACGCCACCTTCCGCATGCGGTCGAACAGTGAGACGATGTTGCTGCCGGTGTTTGCGGGCCGCTCGGCGACACTTGTCGCTCTTTCGAGGTCGCCGCGTTTGCGCAGGCGCGCTGCATCGAGCAGCATGCTGCCGGCCCAGCGAAAGACATTGTTGTCGCGCACTATTTCGCGCATCGGGCGCATGCGTTCGCGCTGTTCGTCCGGTGACATGGTCAGCGCTTGGAACAGCACCTGGCTCATCATCGCCGCGTCGTAAGGATTTACGATCAGTGCTTCCAGTAGTTCGCGCGACGCGCCGGCAAACGTGCTGAGCAACAGCACGCCCTGTTCGTCGTCACGCGCGGCGACGAATTCCTTGGCTACGAGGTTCATGCCGTCATGCAGGCTGGTGACCATGCAGATGTCGGCGGCGCGATAGATCTCATAGACCTGTTGCTGCGAATGGTGCTCAGCCACCATGACCACGGGCTTGTAGCCGTCATGACCGTAGCGCTGGTTGAGCTCGTTGGCATAACGCAGGCATTCATCGTGCAATTGCTGGTACGCCGGCAGCGTGCCGCGGCTTGGGGCAGCAATCTGCAGGAACACTACCTTGCCGATCCACTCGGGGTGGCGCGTAAACAATTCGTCCAGCGCATGGAAGCGGTCGAGGATGCCCTTGGTGTAGTCCAGGCGCTCGACGCCGACGCACAGCTTGACGTCCGCCGACAGGCCGAACCGCTCACGCAGGCGGGCGCGGCTTTCCTCGACCGGTGGCAGTTTGGCCAGGAGTTCGGCCGGCCATTCGATGGAGATGGGATAGGCGTGCACCAGTGTCGTCCGCCCGCCATACGAGATCGCGGCGTCGGCGCGCTCGATCCGGCTTTCCAGGAACCTGTCTACGCTTTCAGTGAAATTATTGGCATGAAACTGGGTGTGAAAGCCGATGATCGAGCTCCCGAGCAGTCCATCAAGAACGCGTTCGCGCCATGGGCAGATGCTGAACACTTCGGAGTTCGGCCACGGGATGTGCCAGAAGGTGATGATGATCGCCTCCGGCAGGCGCTCGCGGATCATGCGCGGCAGGAGCGCGAAATGGTAATCCTGAACCAGCACGATCGGCCGCTCATTGCGCGCCTCGGCAACCACCATATCGGCGAATTTGCGGTTGACGGCCTCATAGGCCTCCCAGTCCGAGGCACGGAAGACCGGCCGTGTGAAGGCGATATGGCAGAGCGGCCAAAGCCCTTCATTGGCAAAGCCGAGATAGTAGCCCTGATATTCGTCGTCGCTCAGCCACACGCGGCGCAGCGTATAGGACGGATTGTCCGGCGGCACCTGAACCCGATCGTTGCTATCGACCGTCAGACGATCCGCCGTTCCGCCGCCATAGGCGATCCAGGTGCCGCTGCAGGCGCGGGTGATAGGCTCAAGGGCCGACACCAGGCCGCTGGCCGGCACCAGAAGCTCGACGCCGTCGTCCTTGATGTTGTGGATATAGGGTTCTCGGTTCGAGACGACGATGACCTGCGCGTCCGGCAGGTCGTCGGCAAGTATCTTGCGCAAGGTGTCGGGCGACCAGTTCACCAGCGCCGCGTCGGGAGATTGTCCATTCTTCTCGAACTCCCGCAAAACCTTGCGCGTCGCTTCCGATGCGACGTCCTCGCCGGCAGTCGGTGCAACCGTCAAGCTATGGCTACGACGTTGCCTGGAGATCGATAACAGAACGGCTAGAATCGAAAGGCCAAGGCTTGCAAGGATCAAGACCCAGAGCAGGGCCATGCCATAATCAGTCATTCCAATTCCAACTCAATTTTGGCCGTCAGGGCCTTTTTCTTCATGGTTCGATTTGAGTGTTCGCAGCCGACGATCGCCCGTGAGAACCTGTGTTTTTCGCAACGCACAAACCCTGGGTTCGGTTCCCGTTGAAGGCCGTTCAGATCATGTCCGCACGATCAGCGGAACCAGCCCTTCATGGCGGTCGGCGAGAAAGGCGACGACGCGGTCGCCGACGCGCTGAAAGGTAAGATCGACCCTCTTTTCGCCGACACCCAGATGCCTGAGCGTCAGCGTATCGATGCCGATCGGCAAACGGGGTCGGGTCACATGGATTTCGCCGTTCCAGCCGTCGATTTCCAGACCGAGGCACGCCTGCATCAGCATGAAGGCCGAGCCTGCGGACCAGGCTTGCGGCAGGCAGGCGACGGGGTAGGCGATCGGTGCTTCACCCGGCGAGCGGGTAAAGCCGCAGAACAGTTCCGGCAGCCGCATGTTGAAGTGCACGGCGGATTCGAACGTGCCGCTCATCAGCCGCACCACGCTGTCACGCTCGCCGAACCGCGCCAGGCCGGCGCCGCACATCGCCGTGTCGTGTGGCCAGATGGAACCATTGTGGTACGACATCGGGTTGAACAGCACAGCATCGTCGGAAAGCGTTCGCACTCCCCAGCCGGAGTGGAAGGAAGCCGAAAGCAACTGGTCGGCGACCATCTTAGCCCGCGCCGGTTCGGGCAGGCCGACATAGAGCAGGTGTCCGGCATTCGAGGTGCGCACCTTGCACGGCTCTCCGGCGCCGTCGATCGCCAGCGCATAGAACCCGAGATCGTCCAGCCAGAAATCACGCTCGACGGCGATCCGCATCTCTTCGGCGCGATTTTCCCAGTGCTCGGCCTGCGCGAACTCGCCCCGGCGGCGGGCGAGAGCGGCAAGGCCCCTGAAGGCGGCGAAGACATAACCCTGCACTTCGACCAGCGCGATCGGCCCCTTGGGAATGCGGCCGTCGGCGTGGAAGACCGAGTCGAAGCTGTCCTTCCAGCCCTGGTTCGCAAGGCCGGATTCGGCAGCGCGCTGATAGGTGACGAAGCCGGTTGCGCGGCTCGCCTCTTCCGTCCACTTGGCGGCGGCGCAGAGAGACGGCCACAGGCTGGCGATGAAGTCCATGTCGCCGGTGCGCTCGGCATAGGCGCAAGCGAGGTGGATGTAGAGCGGCGTGGTATCGACGCCGCCATAGTAGCGGCCGAAGGGTAGCTCCTGCAGCGCCACCATCTCGCCCTTGCGTGTCTCGTGCATGATCTTGCCGGGCTGCGAGTCGCTGAAAGGCGATGTCTCGGTCGCCTGGTGCTGGGCGAGGAAGGCAAGCACGCCGCGCGCCAGGCCGGGGTTGAGCCATAGCATCTGCAGCGCCGAGATGACGCCGTCACGGCCGAAGGCCGTCGAAAACCAGGGGATGCCGGCATAGGGGTAAGGGCCGGTCGACAGCTCGGTGGTCAGCAAGGCGACATCGGCGCGGGCGCGTTCGACCCAATCGTTGAAGACGCGGCCCGAACTGTGCACCGTCGCGCCATGGCGGCGCTTGGCCCGCATGCCGAAACGGGCGCGCGCCGCGGCCGCCCGGAAGCGGTCGCGGTCGGGCGCTTTGGTCAGTTCCGCGCCGACCTCGACGTAAAGCATCTTGCTGCTGCGCTTGGTCACTGCGATGAGGAAATCCGCGCGCTCGGCGCTCAGCTGGTCCGGCGGCTGCGAGAACGAGATCGCCGACACCCGCGCCAGCCCGTCCAGTCCGTCATAGCGCAGCAGCACCGAGGCAGGCTCGATCTCCGCTGCATGCGCCATTCCGCGCTTCGGCCGGGTCGAACCGCGGACCTCGAACATGTCGCGGAAATCGGCGGCAAAATGCAGCGAGACGCGGATTGCCGAATGCTCCTGGCTGTAGTTGGAAAGGGTAATGCGCTCGAACAGCCGGTCCTGCCACAACAGCCTGACGCGCTCGATATGAATGGCGCCCTGCGGGATGTCGCGGCCACCGACGCTTTGCATCGGCAAATTGGTCAAATTGCTGGTGAACAGCACATTGTCTTGGCTGAGCGAGGCGCCGAGCAGCGATGTTTGCCGGCCGCCGACGGTGAGCCTGAACTCCGACAGCACCCGGGTGTCGTCACGGAAGAAACCGTCGCCCGCGCCCCTGATATCGCCGTAGGCATCGGCCACGGCAAAACAGTCGCCTTGCTTTAGGGCAAACAGCCGGTGCGGCTCGCGCGGCGCGGTTTCGTCCAGGGAGGCAAGGGCCACGGCAGGGTCGAGCTTGCGCTCGTCAAGTTCGGTCATCAGTCACAAATCTCTGTTTCGGGCTCGGAACGTCCGCCGTCGTTCACGATGCTTTCGATTCAGCCGGGGCGCCGATGAGACGCGCATAGGCAGTGAGATAGTCGCGCGCCATCCTGTTGGCGGAGAACCGACTTTCGAAGACGGCGCGCACCTTTCGCCGGTCGAGTTGCAGCAAGGCCGGCACCGCGGCGACAGCGGCATCGAGAGAATCGACGACAAATCCGGTAACGCCATGGTCGATGACTTCCGGCAACGCACCGCAGTTCCAGCCGATGGTTGGCGTACCGCACGCCATCGCCTCGATCGCGGCAAGGCCGAACGGCTCGGGCCAGTCTATCGGAAACAGCAGACCAGCGGCATTGCCGAGGAATTCAGTCTTCTCACCCTCGGCGATCTCGCCGACATAGTCGATGCGGTCGCCATCGATCAAGGGCTCGATCGTCTCATGGAAATAGGCGCGGTCATCGTCGCCGATCTTGGCCGCCAGCTTGAGCTTCATGCCCGAGCGCAAGGCGATGTCGATGGCCCGGTCCGGCCGCTTGTCGCGCGAAAGCCGGCCGAGAAAGGCAAGGTATGGTTCGCCCGCCGCCGTCTCGAAGGTCGGCTTATAGAGACCCGTCGGCAGCCCGTGATGGATGGTGGCCAGCCAATTGGCATTCGCAAGCCCGGTCTTCTGGCTGTGTGAGATCGAGATCAGCGGAAAGCGCGGAAAACGCTCATAGGCTGGCGCTAGGTCGACATAATCGAGCCGGCCATGCGGCGTCGTCACCGTCTTGTCCGGCATGGTCTCGAAGAACGAGAAATGCAGGAAATGACTGAGGTGAAAATGAATGATATCAAAGTCGTGGGCTCGGTTCCTCACATCGGCAAGCATCGCAAGATGCGCCGCCGTGTCCGATTTCAGTGGACGCGGATCGAGGCGTAGCGCGCGTTCGCGACCTGGTATCAGTCTGGCCGACGTCCGGCTGTCGCCGCTGGCGAACAGCGTCACCTCATGGCCGAGTTCGACCAGCCCTTCGGTCAGATAGGAAACGATGCGCTCGGTGCCGCCATAGAGAAGGGGTGGCACCGATTCGTGCAAAGGGGCGACATGGGCTATGCGCATGGTTTGAACGTGTCCCTCAAGGCAATCACGAGAGCGAAATGCATCAGCCGGCCTAACGTTCCGGACAAAAGCGGGCGTCGGCAACCCAAGCCCACCAGCGCAGATTTTTTTGCAATAAGCGGAACAAACGCGCCATCCGCGAATTTAGTAGGGTTGGTTCGCGCTGCGGCCGACCAGGGAGAGAACAAAATGGACCGCTTGCATTTCTTTACGCCCGTGCGCATTGCGCGCGGGCAGGGACACCCCGTCGAGGAAGTCGATAGCGTTGCCGAAGCGATGGTCTTTTTGCAGAAATGGCCATTGGGACGGCGTGGGCCTGTGTATCAGTGCGCCGTGAATTGCTGCTCCGCGGCCCTGTCGGGCAGAATGTCGGCCGAAGCAGGCAGGAAGGCGTTTACGGGCTTTGCCCGCATCACCCGGCTGCTCGATGATGACATGGCCCTGCCGATGGGCGGCGAAAGCATGGCGGAAGTCCACGCGCTGAGGCGCTAGGCGCCGGTCCAGCCATTTGGCTATTGAACACCCGGGCTTTGGCGGCGCGGGCATCATCTTTTCCGCACCGGAGTATTCCGGCGCGGCCCTTCACCTCATGGGCCACACTGTGCTTTCATGCGGCGTTTCGCATGACCGGTGGGTGACGACCATCCACAGGCGGCCCGAACGTGGAGGGGTAGACAATGCCGAGACTGATCCTGGGAACACTCGGCGCTATCGTCATCGCCCTCATCTGGGCGGTCTTTGCCAGTTTGATGGGCGCGCCATCGATCGTGATCACGGTCGGCGCGGTCGCCATTGGGGCCGGCGTCTACACCTACGTCGACCGACGCTCGACTTGACGCGTCCCCGGTCTGCCGCGCGCTCGACCAATTGCACGCCGGTGTTGACGCGCGCGGCAGTCGCGGCGGGCATTCTTCAAGGATGAGCTTGCTGGCCGCATAGGGAGCAAAGGCGCAGACCGGGCGCCACACGTCGGACTGGGCTCACCCAGAACTTGGGAGATCGTCAAAGATCTTTCCATCCGGCCAATGTAGATCGAAACGGCGAGTCCGTGGATTTGCCGTGGAACATCGTCGCCTCGAAACACTTCGGTCGTTGCACTGCCCCATCAGTGCACGTTCCCTTGTTCTGTTGGAACTTGCCGGCTGCCGAAAGGTGGCCGGCTTTTTTGTATATAAGCGGAACCTGAAATTACGGGGCTTGTTCTGGATGCGGCAGCGAGCCCCTCGCTGCTGGTCGAGGGCCGTAACCCTTGGCCGGGCCCGCATCGCTCCGCCAGTGGTGCGGGCCCACGGCCTCCGGTTTTTTCCGGGCGTCTGGACTCGCCGATCCTCACCCTGGTCCGGCTAATGCATGTCACTCAAAAAATGGCTCGGTTGTGAGACAATGACATGCACACGCGGCGCGCTTTAGCACAATCATTCACAAGGCGTGGGTTCAACTGTTGCTACCCTTCTTGGCTGGATTGTGCGAATGATGACTGTCCTTTTCACCGCCACCCCCTGAAACTCGGCTTTTGGATCGACGGTCTTCATCCGCCGGGGGTTTGTTGACCTGCAGGGGTTTTCTGGCGTTCTCGTGCGATGCGCCTGGCCCGCCCTGCCGGATCGTGTTCGGGTGTTTCTTCGATGTGGACATGATCACCGATCCTGCTGACGGCCCTGATGAGTGGTGTTGACCTTGGTGTTGGCTTGCTGCCCTTGGCGCTCCGGATCCGGCGCTCCGTGAGTGCCGTGCTGGGCATCATCGTGGCTAACCTGTCGCCCTTCTCCTCGACCCTTCTGGCTCTGGTTCTCAGGCGGCACGGGCGGCATTTTGCTCGACATCTGCATCTCCTTGGGTTGGCATCGTGACTCAAAACCGTGATCGTGGGGGGAAGTTCCGTCTGCTTCGTCAGCACCTGTGCTTTTCGGTGCCGACGGAATCTGACTCCCAACGCGGATTTCAAGGAACGGCAGCGGCCCGCCCGCGTCGCCCCGCCAGTGGGGCGGGCCTGCAATATAAATCCTAAGCCTGGGCTGCTATCGCAGTTTATTGCGAGCTTCCGGCGACTTGCGTAGCGGGCTGCAGTGGCTTTCAGGAGAGCAGCGTGTTGTACCGGTCAATTTGGAGCGACCGAAATACAGTGCTTGACCACGTTGCTGACATGGTCGGTCCCGAGTGCGGTGTCGCGCCTGGATCGCGGCAGCAGCCTCAGGTCCTATCTGCCTGCAGCTAAAACGACGTCAAAAGACCTAAGTCTCTTTGATCGCCCTCGCTGCTCGCACGAGCGATGACCAGTCAGCTCCCATGGCAGCGACAAGGTCTCGAGCATCTTCGTCTGATATTCCGGTACGGTCTACGAGCTTCCGTGCCAGCAATTCGAATGCCAATTCTATGATCGTCATAGCTCAGCCCCTACGAGAGTGCTCGTGACGATAGCTTGCTATGGGTCTTCCGCATTTGCACATGTTAAGCGACCCTCACGAATGTTTCATGTACCGCAGAATGTCTGCAGGACGCGCTCATCCGGGCGTGGCGGCTCAGCATAGCGTTCCATTCCCGGCTGCTCATTGAAGGGACGGCTGACGACCGCCAGAATCTCCTCGAACGGTCTGAAGTCGCCGCCCAACGCCGCCTGGATCATCGCCTCGATGCGATGATTGCGGGGGATGAATTTGGGATTAACGGATTGCATGGCCGCCCGGCGCGTGGCCGTGTCGGCTGCTTCGCTTGCAATGCGCTGGCGCCACCGCGCCGACCAGGCATCGAATGAGCCTGGATCCTTAAACAACTGCCGCGCCGTGCCTTGGCCGTCCGCAGCGTCGAGGTCATCGCCCAGGCGCCGAAAGCCGAGCGTAAAGTCCGCTTCGCCGTGAGCCAGCACGTCCAGAAAGTCGGCAGCGAGCTGCAAGTCGCCTTCCGCTTCGGTCAGCAGTCCGAGTTTTCTGCGGAAGCCGCGCTGCAACACAGCCTCATAGGAGGCCTGGAACGACCTCAGCACCTCTTCCGCTTCAGACACTGCTTCATTCTCGTCCGTGCTCATGAGCGGCAGCAGGGTCTCGGCAAAGCGCGCAAGGTTCCATGTGGCGACACGAGGCTGGTTGGCATAGGCATAGCGGCCGGCGCGGTCTATCGAACTGAACACCGCGCTGGGGTCATAGGCGTCCATAAAGGCGCATGGACCATAGTCGATCGTCTCGCCCGAGATCGACATGTTGTCGGTGTTCATGACGCCATGGATGAAGCCGACCAGCATCCAGCGCGCCACCAGATCCGCCTGTGCGGCGACAACGGCCTCCAGCAAAGCCCGGTACGGCCGTGCTTCCCCCGCCAGCTGTGGGAAGTGACGCCGAATGGCATAGTCGGCCAGTATCTTGAGCGCCTCGGTGTCGTGGCGCGCGGCGAAATATTGGAACGTGCCGATCCTGATATGGCTTGCCGCCACCCGTGTCAGGACGGCGCCGGGCAGCCGGACCTCGCGATAGACCGGGTCGCCGGTGAGCACCGCCGCAAGGCTTCGCGTCGTCGGAATGCCGAGCGCCGCCATCGCTTCGCTGACGACATATTCGCGCAGGACAGGGCCGAGGGCGGCGCGGCCGTCACCGTTGCGCGAGAACCGCGTGGGTCCCGATCCCTTCAGCTGGATGTCACGGCGAATGCCGTTGACGTCCACTACTTCGCCAAGCAGCAGAGCGCGCCCGTCGCCGAGTTGAGGCACGAAGTTTCCGAACTGGTGGCCCGCATAGGCCAGGGCGATTGCCTGCAAGCCTTCCGGAAATCTGTTGCCGGCAAGCATCGCCACTCCATCCGGGCTGGTAAGCTGGTCGGCATCGAGCCCGAGTTCCTCGGCGAGGGGCCGGTTGAACCGGATCAGCCGCGGTTCGGACACCGGCTTCGGATCTGTTTGCGCGAAGAAGCGCTCCGGCAGTTGCCCATAGCTGTTGCTCAGGGCGGGAAGCCCCATCTGAATGACCGGGGGTTGTTCAGCAGTCGCAGGTGACGTCATGACAAGCTGTCTCTGAAGAGGGGTTCAACAGCTCCCTTCTCGAGGAGCCTGTGTTCATTTGTGCATATAGGGACGCAACGTCGTTGGTGCCATCCGGATCCATCAGGCCGGCACGGGATACAAGCTGGGAACCACCCGCCTCGATTATCGAGGTTCGGGCTGCCGTGGGACGCCGGGCCGTGGCGGAATCCAGAGCTGACCCCCGCATCGCCACTATCTCCGAACTGAGCACCCGGCAATCTAGTCAGTGCGGGCGGGCAATGCCGGGGCAGGGTCTGCCTTGGGTGGCAGCGGCTCTCTCGGGGCCGCTCCCGGCGACGATGTTGAACCCGGTTCGACTCGTTCCTCGGCGATAAGCCGGGCGCCACGCTCATAGGTCAGGTAGCGCCAGAGCCACTGGATCGAGACCTGGACGCGGTGCTGAAAACCGACGAGCAGATAAACATGGATGAGCGCCCAGGCAGACCAGGCGATCCAGCCTTTCAGTTTCAGCCTGCCCGATTCGAACACGGCAGCGTGGCGGCCGACAATGGCCGTGTTGCCTCGATTGCTGAAGGCAAAAGCCGGCAGCGTGTCGCCAGTATCTATCCGGCGTGCCAGTGCCATGCCGAGGTGCTCGCCCTGCTGCTTGGCGACCTGGGCAAGACCTGGCAATGGCTGGCCGTTCCCATCGAGGACCAGTGCGACGTCGCCAAGCGCGAAGACATCGGGATGGCCGACGACCTGCAGGTCGGATTCGACCTTCACCCGACCGCCGCGGTCGAGCCCGACACCAAGCTGGGCGACCAGCGGAGAAGCCGCCACCCCGGCGGCCCAGAGCGTCAAGGCCACCGGGATCACCTGGCCGCCGACGGTGATCTGATGCGCTTCGATCGCCTCGACCCGGTTGCCGAGCGCGACCTCGACGCCCAGGCTTTCAAGGCGCAGACGTGCATATCTGGAAAGCTCCGGGGCGAATCCGGCGAGCAGACGCTCGCCGGCTTCTACCAGTATGATCCTTGTCTTCTCGGGCCGGATGTTGCGGAAGTCGCGCGCCAGTGTGTGCCGGCTGAGTTCGGCGATCGAGCCCGCCAGTTCGACACCGGTCGGGCCGCCGCCGATAATGGCGATCGTCATCAGCCGGGATTGCTCGACTGGATCGGTGGTCCGTTCCGCGTGCTCGAACGATAGCAGCAGCCGTGACCGGATCGTGCGCGCGTCCTCGATGGTCTTCAAACCGGGACAAACCCGAGCCCAGCTCTCCTGGCCGAAATAGAATGGCTGCGAACCGGTGGCCAAGACCAGGATGTCGTAGGGGACCGTGGTCCCATCGGCCAGCACCAGTATCCTGGCCTCGGTGCCGATCTCGGTGACATCGCCGAAGAGGACCTGAACCGAGGGATAGCGGCCCAGGATCTTGCGGATGGGCTCGGCGATATCAGGCGCCGACAAGGCGGCGGTTGCAACCTGATAGAGCAAGGGCTGGAACAGGTGGTGATTGTGGCGGTCGATGATCGTCACCCCGATTTCCGCCTTGCCAAGCGCCTTGGCAACCTCCAGACCGGCAAAGCCTCCGCCGACCACGACGATGCGCGGTGTCAGGCTCCGGCCGTGGCTGCTCTCGGTGGCGAACTGCATGCTTGATACTCCCCTATTCCTGTCCGGAAGTCATAGCCTGGCAGGAGTGCCTCGCTGCTGGCTGGAGCTACTGCTCACTCCGGCGGCATCGGTCCAGGCAAGGCATCCGGCAATGACAGGCGTCGTGCTGACCACAAGGGCGCCGCGCGCGTGAAGGGATACCAACCCGCGCCATGAGACGCGGTCGACCGCCCAGATGGTGCCGCTGGCGTCGACCCATTTGAGATGGGCGTCGGCGACTTCAACGGCCCGCATCATCGCCGCCGGTTCCATCCCGGCCCGAAAGACGATGATGGAATTGGCGGCACCGTTGAAGAACGGGCCGGCGCCGGCTGCCAATCCCGCGAGCAGGACGATGCTGGTCAGCGCTGCCGAAGCACCGCGTGCCGGTCCGCCGCGGTTGGGCAGCACCAGCACCAACACAAGCGGCACGATGCCGAAGATGACCAGCCACGCGATATCCCAGGCGAGCGGCAAGTCGCTATTCATCTTGATCCGGTGCAGACCCAGCAGCCAGTGAAACACGACAGCATCGACGACATGCCAGACGCCGAACCCTGCGAAGGCGAGCCGCAGGATCTCCGTGGTGGTCCCGGGCCGCGCGCCGGCCGCCCTCGCGGCCACCAGCAGCACCGTGCCGGCGACGGCGAGCACATACATGAAAAGATGGAAGAGGCCGTCGGCCATGATCTGGAAGCGCAGGTCGGAACCCGCCGGATCGGCGACGCCCGAGAGAAGATGATGCCATTGCAGGATCTGATGCAGGACGATGCCGTCGAAGAAACCGCCGAGCGCGAAGCCGAGCAGCAGCCAGCCGGCTCGCGTCCTCGGGTCGAGTGTTGCGGTGATCGCGTCCATGTCAGGACCACCGGCTCCAGGCCGGGGCGTTCAGTTGCCTGGGCACCGACATGTCCGGCGGCGTGGGGTCATGGAGACCATGACGCGCCTCGAGCCAGAAGGCGGATATCAGCCCACCAACCACCGTCGTCAGAACCAGGGTCGCAGCAATTATCGCCAGCATGGACGTCGATCCTCAGCCGCGCAGGGTCGGCCGCGCGGAACCTAACAGCGGCTTCCGTGGAATGTTCCTGGCTGTCGGTTCGGTGGAGGGAACAATCAAGTTCCAGCACGGTTCGATGCTGGCGACGGACGGCTCAAGCGGAGAAGGTCATGAACGAATATACGGCGGCAGATCCGGACGGTCTCGACAGCCACCAGCCGACCGGCATCACCCGATGGCTGTTTTCGACCAACCACAAGGACATCGGCACACTCTATCTGGTCTTCGCTTTCATCGCGGGGGTGATCGGCATGCTCTTGTCGGTGAGCATGCGAATCGAGCTGCAGCAACCCGGGATCCAGTTTTTCCCCGGACTGGCGTCGATGATCTACGGTTACCAGGGCGACGCGGCGATCGACGCCGGCAAGCAGCTTTACAACGTCTTCACCACGGCCCACGCGCTGATCATGATCTTCTACACTGTGATGCCCGCCCTGATCGGCGGCTTCGCCAACTGGATGGTTCCGATCATGATCGGCGCCCCCGACATGGCCTTCCCGCGCATGAACAACATCTCGTTCTGGCTGCTGCCGCCGGCATTGATGTTGCTTTTGTTGTCGATCTTCATGCCCAGCGTCCCCGGCGGCTATGGCCCTGGGACCGGCTGGTTCCTGTACCCGCCCCTGTCGACCTCCGGCCACCCCGGTCTTGCCGTGGATCTGGTCATCCTGTCTCTGCACATCGCGGGCGCCTCCTCGATCCTGGGTGCCATCAATTTCATTACCACCATCTTCAACATGCGCGCGCCGGGGATGACCCTGCACAAGATGCCCCTGTTTGTGTGGTCGATCCTCATCACCGCCTTCCTGCTGCTGCTGGCTCTGCCGGTGCTGGCCGGCGCCATCACCATGCTCCTGACCGATCGCAATTTCGGAACCACGTTCTTCGCGCCGGACGGCGGAGGCGACCCGCTGCTGTACCAGCATCTCTTCTGGTTCTTCGGCCACCCGGAAGTCTACATCATGATCCTGCCGGCGTTCGGCATCGTCAGCCAGGTGATCTCGACCTTCTCGCGAAAGCCGATCTTCGGGTATCTCGGGATGGTCTACGCAATCGTGGCGATCGGGGTGATCGGCTTCGTCGTCTGGGCCCACCATATGTACACCAGCGGGATAGGCCTCGACACGCAGCGCTACTTCACCTTCGCCACGATGGTGATCGCAGTGCCGACCGGGATAAAAGTGTTCTCCTGGATTGCAACCATGTGGGGCGGTTCGGTCAGCCTGCGGACGCCGATGCTCTGGGCCCTCGGCTTCATATTCCTGTTCACCGTAGGCGGGGTGACGGGCGTTCAACTCGCAAATGCCGGCCTCGACCGTGAACTGCACGACACATACTTCGTCGTCGCGCATTTCCACTACATACTTTCACTGGGAGCGATCTTCGGCATCTTCGCGGGCTGGTATTACTGGTTTCCGAAAATGACGGGATATCTCTACAATCCGCTTCTGGCTGGGATCCATTTCTGGACGACCTTCGTCGGCGTGAACCTCGTCTTCTTCCCCCATCACTTCCTTGGATTGGCTGGCATGCCGCGTCGCTATGTCGACTATCCCGACGCATTCGCCGGCTGGAACATGGTGTCCTCGTATGGATCGTACCTGTCGGCCGCCAGTGTCGTGATTTTCCTCTTCGGCATCTTGGAAGCTTTCTACCGGCAAAGAGCCGCCGGCATGAACCCATGGGGGCCAGGAGCTACCACATTGGAGTGGGAGCTGACCTCTCCACCCCCTTTCCATCAATGGGACAGGCTGCCGCAAATCAGATGAGGCCGGGTTGTCGAACTCCGTTGCGCAAGCCAGCCTGGTTCGCCGCTGAGGCGAACTTCAGCCTGCCGGTGGCAGACGTTGGCTGCAACTGAGAACCGGATCGCTTATCTGAAGCTGATTAACAGCACAGCGAACAAGCTTGCGAGCGCGACTGCCCAGCAGAATAACCAATTGGCGATCAGAAGAAGCGATTTGAGCACGGTGGCATGGCAGTAATCTTCGATGATCGATTGCATTCCAAGCCGCATGTGAACGCAGCTTACGAGAATGAAGCCAATAAGGGCTGGCGCGACATAGATCGATCCTACGACGCTGAGGACGGCGTCTCGAGGCTCACCGACCAGCATTATAATGACCGCGACGATGTAAATGACAAGGATCAACAGGGCAGCAGATGTCAGCCGCTCCAGCATGAACGTTTCGGTTCCGTGTTTCGCCGATCCAAGGCCCCGCACTCGAGCTAGCGGAGTTCTGATTGAGGGTCTGTCAGCCATGGCGTTTCCCCAAAATTACTTGGTTGCCTTGCGCGCAACTCAAGCTGTTGCTGTTTCGATGCCCGGGCCGTCGGTGCCGACGGATAGTGGGCAAGCACGGTCTCCAGTCGAGCAAGGCGGGCTTTGTGGGCGTTCAGTTCGTATCCTGAACGCCATCCAATTTGCCTGGGTCTGCCATCTCTGCATAACTCGCTTTCAAGCAGCGAGATACGAAGGCGGACCGCGTCGATCTCCTTGACAAGCGCGGCCTTCACCGATTTTCGACTCTGCATGGCTGTAGTTCCGGTGCAAGGATGGTTCCAAACCTGACGCGTCTGGAAATGTTCCCGGGTGCCGAAGGCGTGCTGAAGATTAATGCCTCAGTGCTGCACCCGCACAATGGGTCGCCATGAGCAAAGCCGGGCACTAGCTCAACAGCCGCGGTGTGCCCGGCGAATGCTTGTGAAGAGGAGCGAATGCCTGGCCCGCCTCGTCCCGAGAGATAAGTAGCCCTCAGAACAGCGACCGCACGTGGCCGAGATGACCAGAGGGTGTTCTTGCGCCAACATATGTTAACGGCCACTTTTGTTTCTCTCTCCTGCAAAAATATTTGGGCTGAAAGGCCGGGAACTAACCGATCCTCCGGATGTTGCGGAGTTAGTCAGGAGAAACGGACTATGTCGGACAAAGAAATTCATCGGGGCGCCTCGCGTTTTCGCCCAATCCGCGTCGTGGACGCCCGCGTGTTTCGCGGGCCGCACCTCTATAGTATGACGCCAATGGTCCAGATTCGGATCGACCTCGGAGCCCTTGAGGCGTTCCCGACAGACAAACTGCCCGGGTTTTCCGAACAAATCGTCCGACTGTTGCCCGGCCTTGCGGGCCATGGCTGCAGCTATGGCGCCGCCGGCGGCTTCGTCCGCCGCATGCAGGAAGGAACCTGGCTCGGCCACGTCGTCGAGCATGTCGCCCTGGAACTGCAGAGCATGCTTGGTCACCGGGTGACACGAGGAAAGACACGGTCGGTCAAAGGCAGTCCGGGCACTTATAACGTCATGTTCGCCTACAAGGACGAGCTTGTCGGGCTGCTCGCCGGGCGCGTCGCGCTCGAACTGGTGGACAGCCTGCTGCCGGCCAATCTGCATGGTGTCGAGGGGCTCGGCGACATTGCGGAAACGCAGGGGCCATTCGAGTTCGCAGCCAGGCTGCAGCAGCTCAAGCTTCTGGCCGCCGAGCGTGCCTTGGGGCCTACGACTGCTTCCTTGGTGCGCGAGGCCGATAGGCGAGGCATTCCGGCGGCGCGGATCGACGACAGCAGCCTCGTGCTGTTTGGTCACGGAAAGCATCAGAAGCGCATCCGCGCCAGTTGCAGTGACCTCACTTCCGAGATTGCGACCGAGATCGCCTCGGATAAGGACCTGACCAAATTCCTGCTGCAACAGGCCGGCCTGCCGGTGCCACGCGGGGAACTGGTGCGATCGGCGCAGGACGCGGTCGCGGCAGCCGCACGGCTGGGCTACCCCGTGGTCACCAAACCACTCGATGGCAATCATGGAAGCGGCGTCAACATCGGTCTGGCAACAGAAGACGACGTCCGCTGGGGTTTCGAACAGGCGCGAGAACACAGCCGCAGCGTTATCGTCGAGCAGCATTTCGTCGGCTCGGATCACAGGATCCTGGTAATCGGCGGAAAGGTGGTGGCGCTTGCCGAGAGGGTTCCGGCCCATGTGGTCGGCGATGGCCGGAGTTCTGTCGCCGAGCTCGTCGAGGAGACGAACCGCGACCCACGAAGGGGAGAGGGCCATTCCTCGGTATTGACCCGCATCGAGATCGACGAATGTGTCGAGCATTTCCTGTCAAAATCGCAGCTCACCCTGGCGAGCGTTCCAGCGCCGGGTCAAATGGTGCTCTTGCGGCCCACCGCCAATCTCTCCACCGGTGGGACCGCGATCGACCGAACGGAAGAAATCCATCCCGAAAACGCGCTGATCGCCAGGCGGGCGGCACAGATCGTCGGTCTCGACATTGCCGGGATCGACTTCGTCTGTCCCGACATCTCACGGCCGGTCAGCGAAACCGGCGGCGGCATCATAGAGGTGAATGCCGGTCCCGGCTTTCGCATGCATCTCGAACCCTCGTCGGGGCGCGCCCGCAACGTCGCACGGCCCGTGCTCGATCTTCTCTTCAAAGGCGGCAAGGACGGCCGGATTCCGATCTTCGCGATCACCGGGACCAACGGCAAGTCGACCACTGCCAGAATGCTGGCGCACATCCTGCAGGCGAATGGCGCAACCGTCGGGCTCACCTCGACCACCGGCGTGTACCTGAACGGCGAACGAATCATCACAGGCGATTGCTCAGGCCCGCAGAGCGCCAGGATCGTGCTGCGCGAGCCGGGTGTCGATGTCGCGGTGCTGGAATGTGCACGCGGCGGCATCCTGCGCGAAGGGCTTGCCTTCGATGCATGCGATGTTGGCGCGGTGCTGAACGTCCACGGCGATCATCTCGGGCTGAGGGGCATCGACACGATCGAGGACCTGGCGGAGGTGAAATCTGTCGTGGTCGAGTCCGTCCGCCGCGGCGGATGGAGCATTCTTAATGCCGACGACGTCCACACGTCCGCAATGTCGCGAGATGCCGGCGGCAGGATCTGCTACTTCTCGCTGGCGAGCAGGAGCGAGTGGCCCGATTTCTTGCGCAGCCACCTGGCGGAAGGCGGCCGCGCCGTGATGCGGGAGCCCAGCAGCGACGGATGGGACATTTTCATCCACGAGGATGGGGAATCGATGTTCTTGATGAGCGTCGACGAAATTCCCGCGACCTTCGAGGGTTCGGCCGAATTCAACGTTGCCAACAGCCTGGCAGCCGTCGCCATGGCGCATTGCCACGACGTTCCGGCGGCAACGATCCGGGCGGCGCTGGCCGAGTTTGGCACCTCGTTCGAGCAATCTCCCGGTCGCCTCAACGTCTTCGACGGGCATGGTTTCCGCACGATCGTCGACTATGCGCACAATCCGGAAGGGCTGAAGGCGCTCGGAAAGCTCGTTTCCCACATGAGGCGCGGCTATCAGCGCACGATCGGCCTGGTCGCCATACCGGGCGACCGCCGCGATTGCGACATCCGCGAGATGGGCGCGATCGCTTCGCGGATATTCGACGTCATCGTCTTCAAGGAGGATGAGCAGGAGCTGCGCGGCCGAGCCCCCGGAGCGATCGCCGGCTTGCTGCGGGAAGGTGCCTTGAACGCCGGCTGCGCCCCAGGCCGCATACACGCCGTCTGTCCCGAGAAGGAGGCCGTCGACGTGTGTCTCCGGCTTGCTCGGGAGAACGACCTTGTCGTGCTCACCGTCGACGACGTTGAAGCCGTGTGGCGGCAGGTAACCGGCTTCGGAGGCGCGACGCCTTCGAGGGGAGGGCCCGATCAGACCCATATTCGCCATCTGAGGGCTGGCTGATGTGGTCGCTGATCCTGCACGGCGGCGCCAAGGAGATCGATCCGCAAGAGGAGGAGGCGCATCGCAACGGATGCATCGAGGCGCTCGAGGCAGGTCGGGCCATCCTGGCCGGCGGCGGAACGGCGGTCGATGCCGTGGAAGCTGCCGGTCGCGTCCTCGAGGCGGACCCGACGTTCAATGCGGGATATGGAAGTGCCCTCAATTCGGACGGCGAGGTCGAGATGTGCGCTGGCCTGATGGAGGGCAGGGACTTCAATGTAGGTGCCGTCGCAGTGATCAAGGGCGTGCGCCATCCAATCAGTGTCGCGAAGGCCATGCTGCATGAGGAGCCGATCCTGCTGGCGTCGGAGGGGGCCCGGCGTTTCGCCGCCGACAAGCAGCTGGAGCTTTGCGATCCGGCGGATTTGATCACGCCGCAGCAGCGCGACGCCTCCAGCAAGTCTGAGGCGAAGGATACGATCGGTGTGGTTGCCCTGGATCAATACGGGGACATCGCCGTGGGCACTTCGACCGGCGGACTGGACGGCAGTGCTCCGGGTCGTGTGGGGGATTCTCCGCAACCCGGTTGCGGCTACTATGCCGACAACCAATTGGGAGCCGTCGCCTTCTCGGGAGACGGTGAGCATATTGCGCGAAAGGCTCTCGCGGCCCGAGTCATGCAGGCACTCTCGGCGCGGCAGGCATTGTCCTCGGGGCAGGCTGAAGGCGGCCTGGAGCAGGTGCTGAATCCCGCGCTCAAGGAAGTCGAGGCGATCGGCGGCGAAGCCGGAGCCATCGTGCTTACCGCGACCGGCGTGTCTGGATGGGCGCATAACAGCAGGGAGTTCGCAGTCGCATTCATGACCAGCGAGGACAACCACCCACACGTTTTCCTGCGCAAGAAAGACGTGGACAAATGACCGACAAGAAGAAAAAACGATCCTCGAACGGTAAAGCCGGAACGCTCGTCATCATCGGCGGCCACGAGGACCATGATGGCGATCGTGTCATCTTGAAGGAGGTAGCGAGCCTGGTTCCGAATGGCCGCCTGGTGCTTGCCACCATCGCGTCTCATGAGCCGGATGGCTATCTCGAGAAGTATCAGAGGTCCTTCGGTGAGCTGGGCATCAAGGATGTCATCGAGCTCTACGTCAACGACCGCCTCGAGGCAGCTCATGAAAAGAAAATAAGTGCGCTCGCAGACGTGAGTGCGGTGTTCTTCTCCGGCGGCGACCAGCTCCGGATCACCAGCCAGATCGGCGACACGCCCATCGACGAGCGGGTGCACGAAATCTATGAAGCCGGAGGCGTCATTGCCGGCACCTCCGCGGGCGCGTCGGTCATGAGCGACACGATGATGGTGAAGGGGCCGAACGCAGCGTCCTTTCGGATCGGCCACATTCGGATGGCGCCGGGACTGGGCCTGCTGCCGAATGTCATCATCGACCAGCACTTTGCGGAACGGGGCCGCATTGGGCGGCTCATCGGGGCGGTGTCGCAGAACCCGCGCGTCCTCGGCATCGGCATCGATGAAGACACGGCGATCGTGGTGAAGGGCGAGATGTTCAAGGTCATCGGCAGCGGCGCTGTCTATCTGGTCGATGCAGCCGGCGTGACCCATTCCAACATCGCGGAAGGTGAGCCTGATGCCGCCCTTTCGATTCATGATCTGAGGGTTCACGTGCTGAGCTCAGGCGATGCGTTCGATCTCGCGCTGCGACGGCCGGTGGGGCTTCCGTAAGACTTCGCCACACTCAAGCTGATGGTGTGGCGCGGTCCGCGTACCGCGAAAACCGCATATATGAAGCAGTTCTCCTATTTGAAGTCGCCCAACCAGGATTGTCGCGTTGTGGCAGGCCCGGCAGGATTACAGACGGCCTCTCGTCGGCTCGAATCCCGCAAAGCTGAGACCTTCGCTCGCCCGGCGTTCTGCCGGGCTAACCCCGCCGGCGACTGGCCTGAATGGCAGCAAAGGTTACCGGACGAAACCCCCAGGCGTCGACGCCGACATCATGCTGGCGCGTCATCGGCTTCAGACGACCGTGCGAATGACCGTGCAGGTTTACCGATCTCTTGCCGATCTGGTTCCAGGTGCGAAAAGGATAGTGACACAGAACCAGCAAGCGGCCCTCGACAAGAAGCTCCATGTAGTGGTGCACGCTCGCCCAGGCCGGGTCGCCAATGGTGGCGGCGGTGTCATTGTTGCCAATAATCAGGTGCTTGGACCCGTTAAGAGACGACAGCAGTGAAGAGACGGTCTCGGCTGGACCCTTGGCGAAATCGCCGAGGTGCCAGACCTCGTCGTTCGGGCCAACCGTTTCGTTCCAAAACGCAACCAGCGCCTGGTCATGCTCGACCAACGAGGCGAAGGGACGCCGGTCGAGGCGCAGAATGCGCGGATCGTTGAAATGCGTATCGGAAGTGAAGAAGATCATGCGCCGCGGCCGGCTGCGATGCGCGATTGGCGGTCGCCTCTAACTGCCGGAGCGCTCTTCGGCTTCATCATCGATCCCGATCGGGGCTTCCCTGAGCATCTTGAGTGCCTCTTCCTTCGTAAGGCCGCACTTGCGCGCGAAGTAGAGCGCCTCGATCGCCTTTTCGCGATCCGCCGTGGATTTTGCGTGCTGTTTGGGCTTTTTGCCCATCGTTCTCTGCCACCTTCCGAGGCCACCAAACCATCACAGTGCCGCGTTGTTCCCGTGCATGGGCTGACCTGCCGGACTGCGCGAATGCCGATGTCGCCGACACCGCGCGAGCCCCAGACAGCGCGTATATCAGCCGGCTCGCGACAACGGCGGAGCGACTCCAACCCCGACAGCGTGAATTCAAACGAAAGCCCGCGCCGTGGGAGGGGCCGGCGCGGGCGATCGGGCTACCGATCTTGCAGCGCGGGGGTCGACCGCTGCATGGCTCGAACTGTGCAAGCGAGCATTTGTTCCGGGCCGCATGCAAAGCATCGGCGTTTCATTGCAATTCTGGGGGACACAACCAGCATTTCGCTTCAGTCCGCCGCCGATGTAGGAGGATGAATACCGCCTTGCGCTAATTCGTCCGCCCTGGACACGAAACCAACCGCGCATTGAGCGCGTAGCTTCGGCGATTTAAAAACACCTGCACTGGAATATTTCCGGGCGCATGGAACATCTCCGGCCGCTGATGTTTAGGCCGGAATGACGATGATCTCTGTTCTTACAATGATTTACTCTCTCGCCATCTTTATCGGCGCGAAGCGGCGCAACCTCTTGGTGAATGCGAAACTCGATAGAGTTTTGCGCAATATGGCTGGCGCAGAACTGAATCAACGTGGCCAGTAAACCGCAACACCGCCGGTTCCAGTTCACAGCCAGTGTCCTCGCGGCCGCTACCTCGGTTCGGGTGGCAAGCGGCTCGGCAGGACTGCAAGGGCCGCCCCCTCTGGGCTGGCTGGTGCACGGTCGATCCGATTTAGTCGATGACGGCGGGGCACGATGCTCCCGCAGTGCGCCGTGCTGGCTCGAATTGCGGGACCAAGTCCAAGATTCGCGCACGGGGCACGCACCTTTAGGTCCGGCCCACGCGAGTGGCTTCGGAGGACCTATCCATGAACGATGATGATCCTATAGATTCGCTCGCCAATGCAATTCGTCATCGCAGCGCAATTTTGTTTGTGGGGGCGGGGGTATCGATCAGCGTCGGACTTCCGTCTTGGGAGAAACTCATCGAGCGAATGGCAAAGGAGCTCGGCGTCGACGATGAATTTTCCACGCGACGCGATCGTTTTCAGACCTTGGCCGAATACTATCGGATCAAGCATGGCAGTATCGGACCACTTCGCAGTTGGATGGACAGAAACTGGTCTGTCGCCAAGGAACGGATCGAGAAATCGGAATTGCACCGACTCATCGTGACGCTCGATTTTCCCGTCATCTATACGACGAACTATGACCGGAACCTGGAACTCGCTTTTGAAATCCACGGTCGAGAGTACGTGAAAGTGGCCAACGCACGGCACGTTGCGCAGGCCCGTCGAGGCGTAACGCACATCGTGAAATTTCACGGCGACTTTGACGAGGACTCTTCCCTTGTCCTCACCGAAACCGACTATCTTGACCGCCTGTCCTTCAATTCTCCCCTTGATGTCCGCTTTCGCTCCGATGCTCTCGGCAGCACGATCCTGTTCATTGGCTATAGCCTCTCCGATCCAAACATCCGGCTTCTGTTGCACCGGCTTTGGCAGACCTGGCACCGGTCTGGATATGAGAAAGATCGTCCCCCTTCGTTCATCTTCATGCCCAGCCGCAACCCTGTGGAGGAGGCCGTGCTTGGGCGCTGGGGTATTTCGGTGCTCGTTGGCGCAGGTGATGATCCTGAAGCCGGTCTGACGGACTTCCTCAGGCGTTTGGTGGAAGCGGTGGGGGTGACCTGAGGCGCGCTCCCCAGTGGACTGCAGTTGGGTTTTCTCAGGTGCGCGGTGACCGACGCACCAGGCGGTGGCCGACAGGCACCAGATCAGCGACTGTTGGAGCTAGGACTTCCACAATCAATCCCGCCGCGATCATCTTGGCGTGAAGTCGATCTCCGGCGTCAATTGCCGGCAATATGCACAAACAAGGTCAATCGTCGTTTGCACATCATCCAGGCAAACAACTTCGGACGGGGTATGCATGTAACGCAAAGGCACGGAGAGCACTCCACTTGCCACGCCGCCTCGGTTCTGCTGCATGACACGCGCGTCGGTAGGGCTTGAGCTGCCCACCGCCTGAAGCTGATAAGGTAGGCCCTCTTTCTCGGCCACCGACTTCAGCAGATTGAACACCACCGGGTTGGTGTTCGCGCCTTGAGTGATTGCCGGCCCTTTCCCAAGGTCCAGTTTGCCCTGATCCTCGGCGCGAGCGCGCGGATAGTCCATCGCCACGCCCATATCGATTGCGAGGCCGGTTCGAGGTGCGATGTTGAACGCTGAGGTCATCGCGCCTCGGGACCCAATTTCCTCTTGAACCGTACCCAGGATATAGAGGCCCACGCCGGGGTGAACGCCTCCCTCCTCGGAGAGGCAGCGCAGGACCTCGGCGCCGATGAGGAGGCCAACCTTGTTGTCGAACGCTCGTCCGACAGCAAGGTTGGCCTGTAGCGCCGCAAACTCGCCGTGGATAGTGACCGCGCTGCCGACCTCTACGACCTTCAACGCTTCCTCTCGCGAACTCGCGCCGATATCGATCCACAGTTCCATCAGCGAGGGAGTCTGAGACGTGTCAGAGGCTTTGAAGGTCTGGATTGCTTTGCGACCCACGACGCCCAGGATCGGCTCCTTGCCGTGCACCCAGACACGCTGGCCGATTTCAGTGGCAACGTCCGTTCCACCTATGGTGCTGAAGAAAAGAAAGCCGTCATCGTCGATGTAATGGACGATGAAGCCGACCTCATCCATGTGCCCGGCATACATGAAGCGCATAGACGCCTCAGGATTGATGATCGCTGTGACATTGCCCATGACGTCCGTCGTCAACCTGTGGGCATACGGACGAACATACTCGCGGAAAAGCTCCGCTACGGGTTGCTCAAACCCGCTCGGCGACGGGGTCGCCACAATTTCCTTCAAGAACTTGAGTGATTCATCGCGCATCAAGCTGACTTTCACGGTTCACGGGGTGGAGGGCCATTCGAGCATGGTCATACTCGTCGGGCTTCGCGCCAATTTTGGCCTTCTTCGGTGCGATCGCCCGCGAATTGGTCAGCCCAAGGCAGGTTGTGGAGCCAGGCTTCGCGCCGGGGGGTCCAAAGCTCGTATGTCGGGAGAAGGTCGTTTGGCGCATCATCGAGAGTGCCGGTCATGATCTCGGCTTCGTCGTCGCGGAGATTCACCACGCGCGACCCGCATGCCGGACAAAAACCTCTGCCGTTGAACGCTGCAAGCTCGCCCTTGCACTGGTAAGCCGACCGCGGCCACACGGCAAAGGCACTGTAGGTGCTGCCGCTGGTTCGCTTGCAATCCTGGCAATGACACAAGCCAACGCGCAACGGCGCGCCGGTAACAACATACCTCACAGACCCGCAAAGACAGCCGCCGGTCCGCTCTATCTTGTCAACCTCGTCGTTCATGGTCGCCGCCGACATGAGTGAGGGGAAACGTGTTGGACTCCGCTCTGCCGTTTGCATCGAGGCATCAAGTTAATGGGCAATGTCTTCAACAAGGCCTAGCTCCAAAGCTCTTGCTGCCATCAGGTAGCAGCTGTTCAGGGCATGGTCGCGCAGCTCTTCCAGCGATGTTCGAGAACCTTGGACGAGATCGGCGAACCCTTCATTCTCGAGTCGCTCTGCCGTTTCCAACAGCGCAAGTTGTTCGCGAACGATCTGAAGACAGCTTCGAATTGGTCCATTCAGAACCAAGTCTTTCTCAAGCCTTCTTTCATGAATCAGCAGGACTGCTTGCGGGCAAAGGAACCTGCAGGCTTTCGGGAAAGCGGCAAGGACCGTTACCCCGGCAGAGTAAACCGTATTCTTGCCAATGATGTAGCCGTTGCGGCCTGAGTGTTTCAGAAAAAGTTTGAACTCTAGAGCTAGACGTCGCGCGCCGTCGGCGTCGCCTCCGGGCGTGTCGATTTCAACGTAGAGATCGTCTTCGCCGGAACGCACGGCTTTCAAATCGTCCAAGGCTTTGGTGACGACAGTGTCATCAATCAAGCCGTGTATACGCAAGTTTGGATCGAACAAAAGCCGGTGAAGGTCTGGAGCGGGCGGCGGGGAGACGGTGTGTTCGGCTGACTGGGGCAACAGGTCCATATAGGCATCCTCATTATGGGGGTCGAACTTAGTTGGTACCTTTTTGTTCCCTTGAGGGAGTTCGAGCGGTGGTGATCACAGCCGCGTCTCTCGGCGGCTGTGGAGCTCCCTCTTTCATTGCAGATCCTTTTCGCACCAGGCCCGGTAGAGGCACCTCAGCCGCTAGGTTGGCTCCATGGGCATTTCGGGCATTTGCCGGAGCTGACGCAGTCGCTTTGCTGATTTCTGCCACGTCCGGGACCAGTCCTGTGGACGGTTGAACTCAACGGCCTCAATGGTTCCCGGCTGCTGCCTCCCGGACCCCTGCGGTCGGGCTATTTTTCCTGGCCGTGCCATTTTTCCGGGGGGCTGAAACAAACAGCTTTGTTGGCAGTTCTAGCGTCCGGAGCACCGGCTCCGCGCGGCGCGGCCGAGCGGCCGGGGCTGTCCGGCAGGAGGTCCAGCAATGTCTCACGATATGCAAAGACGATTTGCAACGCGCTTGATCGCGGTTGCGCTGATGCTCTCGGCCAGTGGCGTGGCGCCTGTCCTGGCCCAGGATACCCCGACCGACTTCACAGCGATCATCCAGCAGAAATTGCCGGCCGTGGTCGCGATCACGACCCGGGAGGTTGTCCAGGACCAGACGACGGCGGGCGACTTTACAAGTCCGTTCGACGGCCAGGGCCTCGGACCCGTTCAGCCGCAGGTGAGGGAGGCGCTTGGCTCCGGATTTGTGATCAGTGCCGACGGCTACATCGTCACCAACAACCATGTCGTTGCCGATGCGACAGAGATCCATGTCGTATTTTCCGACAAGGAAACGGCGCCGGCGCAATTGGTCGGCCGTGACCCCGCCACCGATATAGCGGTGCTGAAGGTCGACCCGCGGCCCAACATGACCACGACCAAATGGGGTGACTCGGATGCAATGCAGCCGGGCGCATGGACAATCGCGATCGGCAGTCCCTTCGGGCTCGGAGGGACTGTCACTGTCGGCGTTCTTTCGGCCCGCTCGCGAGACATTCAAGCCGGGCCGTATGACGATTTTCTCCAGACGGACGCGTCGATCAATCGAGGCAACTCGGGCGGTCCGCTGTTCAACGCACGTGGCGAGGTGATCGGCGTCAACACCGCCATCGTCTCGCCGTCCGGCGGCAGCATCGGGATCGGGTTTGCGGTGCCATCGCGCACCGCCCAAAGCATCGCCGACCAGTTGATCAGAACCGGCCGGATCGAGCGTGGCTTCATCGGGGTCCGCCTGCAGGACATCACGCCGTCGCTGGCTGAGGCCCTCGGGATGAAAGATGACAAGGGCGCGCTGGTTGCTTCGGTCGAGCCCGGCAGCCCGGCGGAGAAAGCCGGCTTGAAGCCGGGTGACGTGATCACCCGGTTCAACGGCAAGGGCATTGAGGGTGTCCATGACCTCACGCTTGCGACGGCTAGCCAGAAGCCTGGCAGCAAGGCCACTCTGACACGGAGTAACGGCGGAAAGGACCAGGAGATCGCGCTTGTCATCGGTGAGCGCAAGGATGCGGAGGTGAAGACCGGCGCTGTTCCCGACAAGAAGTCGGCGGCCGAAGGCCTCGGCCTATCCCTCAGCCCGATTCCGGATCAGGCGCGTCAGCAGCTAGGCATCAAATCAGGAACAACCGGCGTCTTCGTCGTGGAAGTGGTTCCCGATGGCCTTGCCGCCCGGAGCGGATTGCAGCCCGGCGATGTCATCATATCGGCCAACAATCGCCGCGTGACGGAGCCTTCGGATATCGTCGAGGAGTGGGCGAACTCTCGCCGGCAGAGCAAGCCCATCCTGTTTCGGCTGGAAAGGCAGGGGCAGTCCGTGTTCGTGGCGGTCGCCGGGAAATGACCGTCTCCAGGACGGCCATGTGACTGCACCAGGATCCGCTTGCGGATCCTGCTCCAAGGGTGTCGGACCCCAGGTGCACCGGGGAAGCATCGCCGCAGAAAGTCTGCGGGATGCGCTCATCGGCCGGGTGCGCAACGCGCACTGATTCTGCAGCGCCATCGTGCTCGAAGGCGCTCGCCATCCTCAGGCAGTTTCGCGCCTTGCCGTAAGCCGTGCCTGGAGAAGGACGACGACGAGCAAAAACAGCCCGCGGATCACCGACTGCCAGTAGGCTGACAGCGAAATCCAGCCCATGCCGTTTTCGAAGTTCAGGACGTTGAAAAGGATGCCGAGCAACAGCACGCCGGCCAGCGTGGTCAACACCGAGCCAGAGCCGCCGGTCAGCAGCGTCCCGCCCACGACGACCGCTGCGATGGCAAACAGTTCCCAGCCGACGCCCTCGATCGGCTGGCCTGCGCCGAACTGAGAAGCGAGGACGACGCCGGCGAGCCCGGCCAGGCACCCGCTTGCGACATAGACGAGAAATTTGACGCCGTCCGTGCGCAGCCCCATCAGCCGCGAGGCATCCTCGCCGCCGCCGATGGCCAGCACCGTCCGTCCCGTGCTGGTGTAGTTCAGGACCACTGAGCCGACGGCATAGGCAACCAGGGCGATGACTGCCGGAATCGGGAAAATCCAGAAATTCCCTTGGCCGATGGCGGTGAAACCCGAATCGTAAGACACCGAAACGGTCTGGTTGCCGGCCAGAAGCAGCGCCGAGCCGCTTGCGGCCAGCATGGTGGCAAGCGTGGCGATGAAAGGCATCAGGTTGCCGCGCGTAACCAGGAGCGCGTTGATCAGCCCGGCTGCCAGGCCGGCGCCAACGCCCGCTGCAAGGCCTGCCACGATGCCGTGCGGGCTCGCCAGGGCTGACGCGACGCTGCCCAAGGCGGCGACGGAGCCGACGGACAGGTCTATGCCGCCGGTCATGATCACGAAGCACATGCCGAGCGCGACGAGCGCGAACATCGAGTTGTAGCGCAGAACGCTCATCACGTTGAAGAGGCCGAGGAAGCGGTCGTAGCGCAGGAATCCGAACAGGACGAGGGCTGCAAGCGCGATGACGACACCGTAAGTGCCGATGATGCGAACCAGTCTGGCGCTGTTCATGGATTACACCCGGTGTTGCTGCTGCAGCCAGACGGCGAATGCGATGATGCCGGCCTTGACGACGAGTGCAGCGGCGTCGGGTACGCCATTGGCGAGCAGCGTGTAGCGCACCAACTGGATGGTCAGTGCGCCCAGCAGGGTGCCGATGATTGTGGCCTTTCCGCCACTCAACAGCGTGCCGCCCACCGCGACCGCCGCGATGGCGTCGAGTTCCATGCCCAGCCCCACGAGATTGGCGTCGCTGGAGGAGTTGATCGCAATGACGACGAGACCGGCTAGCCCCGCGCACAGGCCGCTGATCGCATAGACAGCGAGCTTGATCCTCGATACGGCGATGCCGGCGAGTTCAGAGGCCTTTTCATTGCCGCCGACCGCCAGGATGCTTCGCCCGAACACCGTGCGGTGAAGGGCCCAAGCGGCCACCGCAACCAGCACGGCCATGATGATGACCTGCGCGGGAATGCCGAGCGGGCGGGCAAGTCCGATCCACTGGAATTGCGGCACGCGGAAGGTCTGCAGATTGCCGTTGGTCATGACCTGCGCGATCCCGCGCCCGGCGATGAACAGCACGAGCGTTGCAACAATAGGTTGGATGCGGAAACGCGAGACCAACCAGCCATTGAACAGCCCGAACAGGCCGGCGACGAGGATCGAGGCAATCATCGCGACGGCTACCGCCAGATAGATGTTTCCGACCGGGAAGATCGTGCCCATGAAGATCATCGGCGCCAATGCGCCGGAGATCGCCATCAGCGAACCAACCGACAGGTCGATGCCGCCGGTGGCGATCACCAGGGTCATCCCCACCGCGACGATCACAATCGTGCAGACCTGGGTTAGGTTGACGTTGAGTGTCTGCAGCGTCGCGAAATTGCGCGTATAGGCAAGGTTGAAGACCACCAGCAGCACAAGCGCGATCACCGTGCCGTAGCGCGCCAGGAAACCGAACACATCAAAGCGGCGGTTTCCAGCGTCGTTGGCTGCGGATGGTGTGGCCAGATCGCTCACGCTGCCTCCTTCGCCGCGCCGCCATGCGCCATCGCCGCGAGCACGTCCTCCTCGTCGGCTGCCTGGCCTTCCAGTTCGGCCACCCTCACTCCTTCGCGCAGCACGAATATGCGGTCGGCTCCTTCCATCACTTCCTCGAGTTCCGAGGAGATCATCAGCACGCCGAGCCCGTCATCGGCAAGCTTGCGGATGAGGCGCTGGATCTCGGCCTTGGCCCCGACATCGATGCCGCGCGTCGGCTCATCGAGAATGAGCAGCTTCGGGTTCATTGCCAGCCAGCGGGCAAGCAGCACCTTTTGCTGGTTGCCGCCCGACAACTCGCGGACCTTCTGGTTAGGCCCCGAGCATTTGATGTCGAGTTCACGAATGAAGCGCTCGACGATCTCCTTCTGCCGGGCCTCGTTCAGGATGCCATTGCGGCTGATTTTCGGCAGCAGTGCCAGTGTTATGTTCTCCGCGACGGTCATTTCCGGCACGATGCCCTCGGCCTTGCGGTCCTCAGTGCAGAAGCCCATCCCTGCGGCGATGGCATCGGCGGCACGTGCGGGATGGTAGGACGCGCCCTCCATCGTCATCTCGCCTGCGCTCCGGCGGTCGGCGCCGAATACGAGGCGGGCTGTTTCGGTGCGGCCGGCGCCGAGCAAGCCGGCAAAGCCGGCGATCTCGCCGCGGCGCAGGTCGAAGCTCACGTCACGCACCAACTGGCCGGCCGCCAGCCCTTGCGCGGTAAACAGCACATCACCGATCGTCGACCGATCGCGCTCGCCGAACGCGGTTGCGTGGCCTTCGACGGCTGCGACGTCGCGGCCGAGCATGGCCGCGACCAGCTCCAGCTTGCCGATGTCGCTCATCGCCGCGCTTCGCACCGTGCGGCCGTCACGCATGATCGTGACCCGGTCGCAGACCTCATACAACTCGTCGAGCTTGTGGCTGACGAACAGAACGGAGACGCCGTCGGCCTTGAGCTGACGGATAACGCTGAACAAGACCGAGACTTCACGCTCGTCCAGCGAGGAGGTCGGCTCATCCATGATCACCAGGCGGGCGGAAAAGCCGATGGCGCGGGCGATCGCCACCATCTGCTGCGTGGCGGTGTTGAAATCGCTGAGCGGGCGGCGCACGTCGATGCCGATCGAGAAGCGGCTGAGCAGGCGCTCGGCTTCCGCATGCATCGCGCTCCAGTCGAGCAGGCCGCGGCGGCGCTTCTCGCGTCCAAGGCAGATGTTCTCGGTGACCGAGCGCAGCGGTACGAGATTGATCTCCTGGTAGATGGTGCTGATACCGCTGACCTGCGCCTGATGCGGAGACCCAACCTCGAACGGCTTCCGTTCGAACAGCACCTGCCCCGCATCCCGGCGGTAATAGCCGGTGAGCACCTTGATAAGTGTCGATTTGCCCGCACCGTTCTGGCCGATGAGTGCGTGGATCTCGCCCGGAAGAACCTGGAGCGAGGCATCGGCCAGGGCAGGGATGCCGGCAAAACGCTTCTGGATGTCACGCATGTCCAGGAGCAGCGCGGCTTGGTCCGGCTGAGCGGTCATCGTCAAACTCCCAAACCCTACCCGCCGGAGCGGGTAGGGCAACTGGAAAGAAAGTGGATATCAGAACGCAATATCGAAGTCTTTCTTCGCGTTCGTGGCGTCGAAGAAGGCATCCTCGTTCTTGATGAACGGCGGGATCTTCTTGCCGGCCGCATAGTCGGCCATCGTAGCGAAGGCCTTCGGCCCGAACAGCGGGCTGCAAGCGCAGATAGCGCCGATCTTGCCGTCAATGATTGCCTGGACGCCTTCCTTCTCGCCGTCGATCGACAAGATCAGCACATCCTTGCCCGGGGTCTTGCCGGCTGCTTCCAAAGCGGCGATGGCGCCCAGCGCCATCTCATCATTATGCGCGTAGATGATATCCGCATCAGGGTGCGCCTGAAGCAGCGTCTCGGCGACCTGCCGGCCCTTGTCACGAGCGAAGTCGCCGGACTGCGATGCCAGGATGGTGAACTGCGAGTGCTTGGCGATGAAATCGTCGAAGCCTTTCTTGCGGTCGGTAGCGGCCGAGGCTCCGGTCGTGCCTTCCAGCTCGATGATTTTCGACTTGCCATTGGCGTTCTTGACCAGCCATTCGCCGACGCGGGTCGCCTCCTCGATGAAATCCGAACCGATGAAGCAGACATAATCCTCGCCCGGCTTGGCCATGGTGTGATCAACGTCGCGGTCGACCAGAAACACCGGTATGCCGGCATCGCGCGCGGCAAGAATGACCGGCACCAGGGGCTTGTCTTCGCGGGGCGGCAGGAAGATTGCGTCGACGCCCTGCGCGATCATCGAGTTCACGTCGGAGGCCTGCTTGGCCGACGAACCGGCGGCATCCGTGTAGACCAGCTGATGGCCGAGCTTGGCGGCTTCGTCCTGCATGCTCTTGGTCTCGGCAAGGCGCCACGGATTGTTGCTTTCCGTCTGGGCGAAACCGACCTTGTACTTGTCCTTCTTGGCGAGTGGCGGGAGCGCCGCGAAGGCGCGTGAGCCGAGTGTCAGCGCGACCGCGCCGGCGGCGGAGCCAACCAGTAGTTTTCGACGGGTAATGATCATGCTCTTTCCTCCTTTATTGTCGCTTTCAGCGACTGTGTAATTTCCTCACGATATCGGCCCAGACGGCTTCGGCGATGACGCCGTCGGCAAGCTGGATCCGGCGCTATGCCGCCTCCAAAATAAAGTCGGCGCAGCGGTCGCCCAGCATCATGGCGGGCGCCGCCGTATTGCCGGCATTGATGTTGGGGCAGGCCGACATGTCGGCAACCCGCAGATTGTCTATTCCGCGCACGCGCAGCGCCGCGTCCAGCACCGCCATCCGGTCGCTGTCCGAGCCCATCCGGCATGTCCCGGCCGGATGGTAGTTGGTCTTCACAAAGCGTTTGCAATGCTTTGTCATGGCTTCGTCGCTGAGATCATCCTGGCTTGGCACGGCAATGGCCTTGACCCGATCGGCGAGCGGCTTGGTCTGAAAAACCTGCAGGAAATAACGCTGGCCGGAGATCATTTCCCGCATGTCGTCGGGATGTTTAAGGAGGTTCGGCGAAACGATCGGCATGTCCTTCGGATCCGCCGAACGCAGCCTCACGAAACCGCGCGACTTTGGCTTCACCACCACTGTCGTCACGGTAAGCCCATAGGTGTTCTCGACCAAGGTCAGGATATCGCGGTCCAGATAGACGTGCGGTACGCAGAAGGCCTGGATCGTCGGTTCGCCCTCCGGATCGGCCGGATTGACGAAGGCTCCGGCCTCCACCCCCGCTGACAGGATCGTGCCGGCGCCGAAGAGCTTGAAATGCAGGCCGTTCTTGATCATCCGCCAGCCTTGGCCCTGCCTGAAATAGCCGTATGGGCCGTTTGCGGTGGCGATGATCGGCACCTCTGGATGGTCGATCAGGTTTTCGCCGACCCCGGGCAGGTCGGCGACGCAGGAAATGCCGTGCCCGGCAAGCGCCTCGGCGGGGCCGATGCCGGACAGCATGAGCAGTTTCGGCGAGACGAGGGCACCGGACGAGACGATCACGTCGGCATCCGCATGGACGGTATGCTCGGCGCCCGACGCATCCGAATAGACGACGCCGGTGACCCGACCGTTCTCGATCAGCAGCCGGCTGACTGTGCAATTGAGTTTCAGCGTCAGCTTGGGATCATTCGTCAGCGGCTCGATGAAGGCATAGGCGGCGCTGCTTCGCTTTCCCCGCCGGTTCATGAACTGGTAGAAGCCGACCCCGCGCTGCGACGGTCCGTTGAAGTCATGGTTGTACGGCAATCCAAGGCCTTGGACGGCCTGGACGAACCAACGGGAAACATCATCGATGTGGCCTGGATCCGAGACCAGCAGCGGACCTTCGCTGCCATGCAGTTCGCCGCCGAGGCGGTTGTTTCCCTCCATGCCGGTGAAATGCGGCAGCACCGCCTGCCAGTTCCAGCGCACGCCGGCATTGTTGCCGCGCAGCAGTTCGTCCCACTCCTCATAGTCGGCCGAGCGGCCTCGCATGTAGACCTGGGCGTTGACCGAGGTGCCGCCGCCCAGCACGTTGCCTTGCGAGATTTCATGGACGCGGCCGTCGAGATGGGCCTGCGGCTCGGTGCGGTGATAGCGCATGAATTTCGAGCCGTTGATCATCTTGAAGATGCCGGGCGGCATGTCGAGCAAGGGATGATGATGGGAATGGCCGGCCTCCAGCAGCAGGGTTCGCCGTCCCGCTTTGACAAGCCTTGCCGTCGCGACGCAGCCGGCTGCTCCGCCGCCCACCACGATATGGTCGTAGGACTGCGTCATGCTTCCGGCGCCTCACGGCTTTCGAATGTTCCGCGGACATACTCCCAGGCCGCCGAGAGGTGGTTGAGCAGCGCCCGCTCGGCGCCGTCAGGATCTCGCTCAAGGATGGCCGTGCAGATTTCACGATGGCTGAGGAAATTCACGCGGTTGCGCTCGGGCGACCGTGGCATGCGCATCCAATGCGGCGACAGCCATGCGGTAAATGCCTTGTGCACGACAGGCAGCACCGGGTTGCGCGCGATGTCATAGAGCGCTGCGTGGAACGCCACGTCCGTCGCATAGAATTTCTCGGAATCCGGGATGGCCGCCTCGTTCATCGCCAGCGCCGCCCTCAGGGCTGTGACGTCATCCTTGCGGGCATGGATGGCGGCGTTGCGCGCCAGCGACGCCTCGAGGAAGACGCGCATGTCGTAGAGGTTCTTCACGCCCGCCTGGTCGCTCAGCAGATGTCCTACAATGCCGTCGAGGGCGCCGAGCGCGGCATCCAGGCCAGGCCGACGCGCCACGGGCCGGAACCGCGGACGCGCTTCCACCAGGCCGCGGCTGGCCAGGCGCGCAATCGCCTCACGCACAACGCCCCGGCCGACACCATACTCGATCATCAGTTCGCGCTCGGCCGGCAGGTAGCTGCCGTCGCCAAGCCTTCCGGACGTGATGTCGGCCTCTATGCCGGCCACCATCGCGTCGGCCGCGCGGGCGGCGAGAATAGCCGCGGGCATCTCAGGACGCTCTTCCGTATCCAGCAAGCCTTTTCCTCCCAGATGGTCCTGTTATTAGAAGGTAAATCGGACCAAAGCACAAGCGGATTGATGCTTTTGTAGGACCAAAAATGACGGATTGGCTTCAGAACCGCTGAAAGATCAGCCACATTGTTGCCAGTCAGCGCTGCCGGTGCAATTATGGTCCGATGAAAAAACGTGAATGGAGCGCAGCATGAGCCGCACCGAAATCAAGGAAGTCGAGACCCGGCTGTTTCGGGTCCCACTGCGTGAGGTGATGACCGATGCCAAGCACGGCGCGCACACGCATTTCGAGCTGGTCACCGTCACGCTGAGGCTTGCCGACGGCACCGAGGGCACAGGCTACACCTACACCGGCGGCAGGGGCGGCTATGCGATCAAGGCAATGATCGATCACGACCTCGCGCCGTTCCTCAAGGCACGCGACGCAACGCAAATCGACACGATCTACGACGGCATGCTCTGGCACATCCACTATGTCGGGCGCGGCGGCATAGCTTCTTTCGCGATCTCGGCGATCGACATCGCATTATGGGACCTCAAGGGCCGGCGTAGCGGCCTGCCGCTTTGGCAGATGGCGGGCGGGGCCGGGAAGAGCGCCAAGGCCTATCGCGGCGGCATCGACCTAAACTTCACCCTCGATCAGCTTTTGGCCAGCATCGATTCCTATCTCAATGCCGGCTTCACCGGGGTGAAGATCAAGGTCGGCAAGGACGACCTTGCCGAGGATGTGGCCCGGGTGAAGGCAGTTCGCGAGCGCATCGGCCCTCATGTCACCTTTATGGTTGACGCCAACTACGCGCTGGACGTCCCGCGAGCGATCGAGGCAGCGAGAGCATTCGCCGCCTACGATCTGCTGTGGTTCGAGGAGCCCATCATACCCGACGACTATGAGGGTTACGCCAGCATTGCCAAGGCGACCGGAATGCCCCTGGCAATGGGAGAAAACCTGCATGTCATCGAGGAGTTCGAGCATGCCTTCGCTTGGTCGAATCTCGCCTACATCCAACCCGACGCCTCCAACTGCGGCGGGGTCACCGGCTGGCTGCGCGTGGCAGCGCTCTCACGCAAGGCTGGCATTCCGGTCTGCAGTCACGGGATGCAGGAACTTCATGTCAGCCTCGTTGCAGGTCAGACAAATGCCGGCTGGGTGGAGGCGCATAGTTTTGATATTGACCATTATACCACTGAGCCGCTGAGGCTTCAGGATGGTTTGGCGATAGCACCCGACGAGCCTGGAGTGGGCGTTGTCTTCGACTGGCGGAAATTGGCGGATTTTCGCCAATAGCCCCCTGAACGGCGGCACGGCCGCATGCATTTTGTCCAGATCCTCCTTCCTCGTTCCGGCAACGCGGAGAGCGCTTCGCCGAGGAAGACTTCGACCGTCTGAAGAACGAACTCGCCGCCGCCGCAGCCAGCGGGCATACCCCTTATCGGATGCCACACTTACATTTGTAATTGCAGCGACGCTTCACCGGCTTTAACTCACGCGATCATAGCAGCGACACGACAAATGCAGGCGGCCGCCCGAAAACGGGCAGAAGCTGCAAGCATTGGGTGCGCCTGCAGGGAGGCGGCGATGGTTGCAACGCGTACGGACACTGCACATCCGGTTATGGAGGACTTCATTCTATCACGGCACCGCTCACCGGTCCGCGAAGTTGGATTTTACGAGGCTATGAGTCAAACCCGACAAGCGATCGCCACATCGCGCGAGGTGCTGAGGCGCTTTCGCGAACGTCAGGGCGACGACACTCCTCGAGCAAAGAATACAGACCGTGGTCCTGTCGCCGTGTCAGCCTTCGATGCCGACATCATACGCGCTGCATGCCGAGATCTGATCGCGGAGATGAACGTGCCCGAGTGTCAATGGCGCGAGCTGGCGCGAAGTCTGGTGCGCGAATTCGTGGCCTGCGAGCAGACCGAAGCCGGTTTGGTGGATTGGATCGTCCGCCGGCCAGCGATGACGGAGACGGACGAGGCCGGCTGACCGGAGCCAACTGGCGGGGCGGCGAATGAGCCAGGAGTCAGTCGACTGCAATTAACGCGAGCAAACAGGTCTCCCGGCGACTTGTTGCGCGGGAACTGCGGTGATCCGAGGATCGGAAATTTTGGCGAGCGGCTTGGACACATCTGATCCTCCTCGTCTGTAGCGTCGCGCTCGTGTTCGCATTTGAAGCATGTAGCGAGGACTGGCCGATGGCGTGACCTTTGGTTGAGTGGAGACGAATGCGTCCAGCCTACTGTCCAAGGCACGGCGACGGCCATGTCGCGTTGCTCCCGGCCTTCGCACACAAGGAGCCCAGGCCGGATGCCAACCAGGCTGCATTAGGCCAGTGGGAACAATTTGCGCGGGCCGAGCTTGGGCTAGCGTCGTACAGAGGTGCAAGTATGCAAGATAATTTTGACCGAGCTTCATCCGTCGCGGAGGTTGCGGAATCCTTCGTGAGATCCCGGAGGCCGTTCTCTGTCGTATCGACTCGGGATGCGGTCACGATTGTCAGGAAACAGGCAGCTTTTTGCGAGCATACGGATGGCGAGCTTGCGGAGTTGGTGGCGGCAATTGCGGTCAGGCATGGTCGATTGGTCGCGTTCGATCTTGATCTCGACGACACAGGCTTGGAGATCGGTCGCGCAGCATAGCCAACGCCTCACGCAATGAGATAGCCACCGTCAACCGGCAGAATTGCCCCAGTGATGAACCCCGCGAGCGGAGAACACAAGAACAAGGCGGGGCCGGTCAGGTCGCCCGGCGTACCCCAGCGACCCATCGGAGTGCGTTTCATCAATTCCGCGTTGCGAACTGGATCGGCCCGTGGCGCGGCGGTCATGGCGGTCTCGATCCAGCCAGGCGCCAATGCGTTTACGCGGATGCCATCCCCGGCATAGGCGATGGCGAGCGACTTGGTAAGTTGCACGATGGCGCCCTTGGATGCGGCGTAAGCCGGGGCATGAGCCGCGCCGAAAAACGCGAACATCGAGGCGATGTTGACGATGGCGCCCCCGTTCGAGAGTGCCCCTCGGAACGCGCTCGCACTCCGCATGGAGCCGGTGAGATTGATATCGACCACCGTTTCGAAACCCTGGACAGTGAATTCGGCGGCGCGCAGGTTTACCCCTGCGCAATTTACGAGCGCTGCAACGGATGTGAACTGACTGGAATATCCTTCGACCGCAGTCATGTCCCGGACGTCGAGTACTGAATACGAGACGGCGGTGCCGTATGCACGAGCGGCCGCTACCTCGGCGGCCGTGGCCCCCGTCGCGTGGACAATTGCCCCGGCCTCGGCGAACGCCATGGCGATGCCGTTTCCGATACCTGTCGTGCCTCCGGTAATGACGACGGTCTTGCCCGCGAAGAAGGGCATGGCCCATATGGAGTCGGTCACCAATATCTCCTCGTTTCGCCTCTGTGGCGGACCGCGAACTCACCGCAGCGGAAGGCAAACGGGCGGATGTCTACCGTACGAATTGATCGACGAAATCGTCACCGAGACCCACGCTCGCATAGTGATTTCTGCACATGTCGATCTTGGTGAAAACGTCCTCGAAACCAATCTGCTTGTTATCCTTGTCCAGGTAAACCATGCAGCCGGAAATGTTGAAGAAGGTGATCATCTCGGGCACGTCGCTTGGAACCGTGAGCGTGTGGATTTCACCGGGCGGCTCGAAAACGTAAGATCCCGTCTCTGCCACCCAGTCGTGTTCAAGATAATGCCAACGCCCCTTGATCACATAGCCATGCACGGGGGCCGGATGCAGATGACGGCTTAATATCCCGGCCCGGCGTACGCGGAGCAGATTGCACCACTGCCCTTGCATTGTGTTGAGCATAAGTGGTCGGAACCACACGCCCTCCGCCTGTGGGACCCAGACACGCTCGTCTTCGGGGACGGCAGCGATCGCGATCTCTTTCGGTGCCAGGGGATGGGCGGAGCCGTTGAAGGATTGATACATAGGAACCTCTGTCGCCAATTCATTGGAGTCCATATCAGCGCGATCCTAACAACTGGGCCGAGTTCTGCCGAGGCGCAATCGGGCGCCCACGCATTGGGTAGTGTGCTGAGAGTTCTGCAAATTCGCTGAGAGGGGGCGGTCATGGCAGGCTGGTGATTGTTCACGTCACCTGATTCCCGCGAAGGAACGCCGCCATGACCAAGACTGAAGTTAAGACCGCCAGCGCTGCCGTCAAAGACATTTTGCTTTCGAACCCGGATGGATTGCACGAGGTGCTCCGTGCGGTGATGCAGGAGGTGCTTGAGGCCGAGATGGACGAGGCGCTGGGTGCCTCGAAGAGCGAGCGCACGCCCGAACGGCTTGGCTATCGCTCGGGCTATTACGGCCGCACCCTTGTGACGCGGGTCGGCAAGCTCGAGCTGCGGGTTCCGCAGGACCGGGCCGGGCACTTCTCCACCGAGCTGTTCGAGCGCTACCAGCGTTCGGAGCGGGCCTTGGTGGCGACGCTTGCGGAGATGTATGTGCAGGGCGTGTCGACCCGCAAGGTCAAGGCGATCACGGAAGAGCTGTGCGGCCATGCCTTCTCGGCCTCGTCGATCTCGGCCATCAACAAGCGCTTGGACGAGAGCCTGAAGGCGTTTGCCGAACGACCGCTTCAGGAGCCATTCCCCTACCTCATTCTCGATGCCCGCTACGAGAAGGTGCGTGAAGCCGGTGTTGTCATGAGCCAGGCGGTGCTGATCGCGGTCGGCATCGACTGGGACGGGCGCCGGCAGATCCTGGCCGTGGAGATGGCCAATCGCGAGAGCCGCTCGGCCTGGAGGGACTTCCTCGTCGGCCTCAAGGCGCGCGGCCTCAAGGGCGTCGA
>NZ_JAMYPY010000021.1:0-94529 GCF_040320605.1 Mesorhizobium sp. M0659 | reverse complement strand
GCGCGGCCGCGTCTTAGGTGATTACCACCCCGGCCAACCCGGGCCCGGTGTCCCCCGCCTTTGGCGCGGCGCGGGTTGGCCCGGCGCCGGCGCCCGGGTGTTGCGGGGGCCGCCGTCGCATTTGTCGAGCGTCGAAACGGACAGTGAGATGAACCAGCACGTCACGGCCGAAGCATCCGGTCCGGTCAATATATCGGCCGGGCAGGAAGATGTCGTACGCCTGGTCGACCTCAAGCGCCGCTTTGGCGCGACGCCTGCGCTCGACGGCGTCTCGCTGACGGTGAAGAAGGGCGAGATCCTCGGCATCATCGGCCGCAGCGGAGCCGGCAAGTCGACGCTGATCCGCTGCCTCAACGGGCTGGAGCGGCCGGACTCCGGCGACGTCTTCATCGAGGGCCGCGAGATCGGCCGGCTCGGCGAGCGTGAATTGCAGCCGCTGCGGCGTCGCATCGGCATGATCTTCCAGCACTTCAATCTGCTGTCGTCCAAGACCGTGGAGGACAATGTCGCGCTGCCGCTGAAGATCGAGGGCCGCCCAAAGGCCGAACGGCTGGCGCGCGCCGCCGAATTGCTCCACCTCGTCGGCCTGTCGGAGAAGGCGAAGGCCTATCCGTCCTCGCTGTCGGGCGGCCAGAAGCAGCGCGTCGGCATCGCCAGGGCGCTGGCCGCGCGGCCAGCGCTGCTGCTGTCCGACGAGGCGACCTCAGCGCTCGATCCGGAGACGACGCGCTCCATCCTGGCCTTGCTGAAAGACATCAACCGGCAGCTCGGCCTGACCATCCTGCTCATCACCCACGAGATGGAGGTGATCCGCTCGATCGCCGACCGCGTCGCGGTGATCGATGCCGGGCGCATCGTCGAGCAAGGCCCGGTGTGGTCGGTCTTTGCCGAGCCGCGTTCCGAAATCACCAGGAGCCTGCTCGGCGGCATCCGCCCGCAACTGCCGGCCGAGATTGCCGGCCGGCTTGCTCCCGGAGGCGGCGCCGAGCTCATCCTCAGGGTCGACGTCGCAGGTGAGGCCGCGCGCGGTCCGCTGCTGTCCGATCTTGCGGTGGCGGTGCCGGGGCCTTTCCGCCTCGTCCATGGTGGCATCGACCATGTCCAACAGCAGCCGGTCGGCACGCTGTTCCTTGCGGTCGCGGGCAACGATCCGAAACATCTGTCGAAAGTAATCGCATTCCTGAAGGCCCGCGACGCGCGGGTGGAGGTGCTTGGCCATGTCGCCGGTTCTGTTTGAACTTCTGCTGCGTTCGATCTGGGAGACGGTCCTGATGACGGCGGCATCGGGCCTCATCTCGCTCGTCTTCGGGCTGCCGCTCGGCCTGGCATTGATTGCCACCGAGCGCGGCGGCATTGCCGAAAGCCTGTGGGTGAACCGCGCGCTCGGCGCCGTCATCAACGGCTTCCGCTCGGTGCCTTTCATCATCCTTCTGGTGGCGCTGATCCCGGTGACGCGGCTGATCGTCGGCACCTCGATCGGCACCTGGGCGGCGATCGTGCCGTTGTCGATTGCGGCGACGCCCTACTATGCCCGCATCGCCGAAGTGTCGCTGCGCGAGGTCGATCGCGGCCTGATCGAGGCGGCACGCGCCATGGGCGGCAATCGCTGGACGATCATCCGCGAGGTGCTGGTGCCCGAAGCTTTGCCCGGCATCGTTGCTGGTTTCACGGTGACGCTGGTAACGCTGATCGGCGCCTCGGCCATGGCCGGCGCCATCGGTGCCGGCGGGCTTGGCGACCTCGCCATCCGCTACGGCTACCAGCGTTTTGAGACCAGCGTCATGGTCGCCGTGGTCATTGTGCTGATCATCCTCGTTTGCGGCATCCAGTGGGTCGGCGACCGGCTGGTCGCCAGGCTGGACCGGCGCGGATAAGCGGCCACGAACGTTATTTGCCGGCAGGCTGCCAAACGCAGCGCCGGCTTTCTCCATCGGCGCCGAGATTGGATTGCGCGTTGCTTTGATCGGACCGGCCTGCGTGCCACCGTGACAGCGGAACAAGGAGCTTGACCATGCCCAGGATCGTACCCGTGCTTGATCTCGGCCGCCTCGAACAGGGCGCTTCGGAACGGCGAACGTTTCTCTTCGACCTGCGCACGGCCGCGCGCGATGTCGGCTTCTTCTATTTGACCGGCCACGGCATATCGGCTGCGGATACCGCAGAAGTGCTCGACGCCTCGCGCCGGTTCTTTGCCTTGCCGGAAGCCGACAAACTGGCGATCGAAATGGTGAAGTCCTCGCAGTTCCGCGGCTACACGCGCGCCGGCGGCGAGCTGACCAAAGGCAAGGCCGACTGGCGCGAACAGCTCGACATCGGCGTCGAACGCCCGGCCATCGAACAAGGCCCCGGCGTGCCCGCCTGGACGCGGCTGCAAGGGCCGAACCAGTGGCCGGGGGCACTGCCCGAGCTGAAGCCGGCTCTGCTGGCATGGCAGACCAAGGCGACAGCGGTAGCGATCCGGCTGCTCAGGGCCTTCGCTTTGTCGCTCGACCAGACCGAGGATGCCTTCGATCCGATCTACCGGGCCGAGCCCAACCACCGCATGAAGATCGTGCGCTACCCCGGTCGCGACGCCACCGGCGATGACCAGGGCGTCGGCGCGCACAAGGATGGCGGTTTCCTGACGCTTCTGCTGCAGGACGAGAGCAAGGGCCTGCAGGTCGAATATGACGGTGCTTGGGTCGACGTCGATCCGCTGCCCGACACGCTGGTGGTCAACATCGGCGAACTGCTCGAGCTGGCCTCCAACGGGTATCTGAGAGCAACGGTCCACCGCGTGGTAACGCCACCGGCCGGTGTCGAGCGGATTTCGGTGCCCTTCTTCTTCAGCGCCCGGCTCGACGCCACGATCCCGCTGCTCAACCTGCCCGAGGAACTGGCGGCCGAGGCGCGGGGTCCGGCCAGCGATCCCGACAATCCGCTGTTTCGCAATGTCGGTACCAATGTGCTGAAGAGCCGCCTGCGCTCGCATCCCGACGTGGCGCGCCGGCACTATGCCGATCTTCTGGAAACCGACGCCTCACCGGCTGAAATCTTTCAAAACGAGAACGAAATTTCCGAATCTCGCGTTGTTTTAGAAAGCCGTTCGTCGCCATCTGCCGCGAATACGCGCATATAGGAATTATCGTTCGGCGGTTTCCTCCCATTCCACCGAGCGGTGTTCCCCTCTGAAGGTTCTTGACCTTCTTTTGGCCGGGCCGCTTTCGCGCCCGGCCTTTTTTATGTCAATAGCTCTTCTTTCTTCCCCACAAGGGGAGAAGGAAGAGGCGCCAGGGGACTTCACCCAAACTTCGGATCAAGGCTCCCCGACTTGTAGCGCTTGGCCATCTCGGCCACCGGCAGCGGCTTGATCTTCTGGGCATTGCCGGCGGTGCCGAACTGCTCGAAGCGCTCCTTGCACAGCTTGCGCATCGCGGCCATGGCCGGCGTCAGGTATTTGCGCGGATCGAACTCGCTCGGGTTTTCGCTCAGCACCTTGCGGATGGCGCCGGTCAGCGCCATGCGGTTGTCGGTGTCGATGTTGATCTTGCGCACGCCGTGCTTGATGCCGCGCTGGATCTCTTCCACCGGCACGCCCCAGGTCGGCTTCATCTGGCCGCCATATCTATTGATGATTTCCTGCAGGTCCTCGGGCACCGAGGACGAGCCGTGCATGACCAGATGCATGTTGGGCAGGCGGCGGTGGATTTCCTCGATGACGTTCATCGCCAGCACCGCGCCGTCCGGCTTGCGTGAGAATTTGTAGGCGCCGTGGCTGGTGCCCATGGCGACAGCCAGCGCATCGACATGGGTGTCCTTGACGAACTCGACCGCCTGTTCCGGATCGGTCAAGAGCTGGTCGTGGCTGATGGCGCCTTCGACGCCGTGGCCGTCCTCCTGCTCGCCGCCGCCGCTCTCAAGCGAACCGAGCACACCGATCTCGCCTTCCACCGACACGCCGCCCCAATGCGCCATGTCGACGACGCGCCGGGTGATGCCGGAATTGTAGGCATAGTCGGCCGGCGTCTTGCCGTCCTCTTTCAGCGAGCCGTCCATCATGACAGAGGTGAAGCCGTACTGGATGGCGGTGACGCAGGTGGCTTCGTTGTTGCCGTGGTCGAGATGCATGCAGACCGGAATGTCGGGGTGGATTTCGACCAGCGCGTCGATCAGCTTGGCCAGCACCACATCATTGGCGTAGGCGCGGGCGCCGCGGCTGGCCTGCAGGATGACCGGCGACTTGGTCTCCTCGGCCGCCTCCATGATGGCGAGGCCCTGTTCCATATTGTTCATGTTGAAGGCGGGTACGCCGTAGCCGTATTCGGCGGCGTGGTCGAGCAATTGTCTCAGTGTTATGCGAGCCACCCAATAGTCTCCCGTATCTGGTTTCAAGCGCAACGTCGCGGGCCGGCCGATTGCCGGCCTAGATGCTTCTGGCCGGATTTCGCCAGAACCGCAACCGTCAGCGGCCATCGAGGCCGCAATTCTTGTTGCAGGGCTGAAATCCGGTAGCCAGCCGGTGAGGCGCTAATCTCCCCCATTGAGGGGGAGATGGCCGGCAGGCCAGAGGGGGTCGGTTCGACTGGAGCGCTAGCATCATCTGTCGGTGCTGGGAGGTCGCGTCAGGACGCGCCGACCCCCTCTGTCGCCTTTGGCGACATCTCCCCCTCAAGGGGGGAGATTATCCGCGTTCGGGGAACATCGCCTTCAACCCTTCGCGCGAAGCCTTGGCCACACCGCGCTCGGTGATCAGCCCCGTCACCAGCCGTGCCGGCGTCACATCGAACGCCGGATTGGCCGCCGGCGTCGCTTCGGGCGAAACCCGAACCTGCGCGATCTTGCCGTCCGCCGTCTTGCCCCAGACCAGCGACACCTCGTCACCGGAGCGTTCCTCGATCGGGATTTCGGTCAGGCCATCACCCACCGTCCAGTCGATGGTCGGCGAGGGCAGAGCGACGTAGAAGGGCACCTCATTATCGGAGGCGGCGAGCGCCTTGAGATAGGTGCCGATCTTGTTGCAGACGTCGCCATTGGCCGTGGTGCGGTCGGTGCCCACGATCACCATGTCGACCGCGCCACGCTGCATCAGATGGCCGCCGGCATTGTCGACGATCAGCGTGTGCGGCACGCCGTGGCCGGCCATCTCCCAGGCGGTCAGCTGGGCGCCCTGGTTGCGCGGGCGCGTCTCGTCGACATAGACATGGACCGGAATGCCGGCCTCGACGGCGAGATAGATCGGCGACGTGGCGGTGCCGTAATCGACCGTCGCCAGCCAACCGGCGTTGCAGTGGGTGAGGATGTTGACCGGCTCGCCCGGCTTCTTGCGTGCCGCGATCTCCTTGATGATGGCAAGCCCGTTCTCGCCGATGGCGCGATTGAGATCGACATCCTCGTCGGCGATTTCGGCAGCGCGCTTATAGGCCGCCTCCGCGCGCTGTCCCAATACGATCGGCCTGAGGAACCGCCGCATCTCGTCCAGCGCCCATCGTAGATTGATCGCAGTCGGCCGCGTCTTGTGCAGCGTCTCCCAGACCGCGTCGAGCGCTTCGTCAGACGGATCGTCCGCCATCTGGATGGCGACGCCGTAGGCCGCGGTGACGCCGATCAGCGGCGCGCCACGAACCCACATGTCACGGATCGCGGTGGCGATGCCGGCAACGCTCCCGATCGTCTCGACCCGGAACTCGTGCGGCAGCCAGCGCTGGTCGATGATCTCGACCGAACGCTGGTCGTCGCTCAGCCAGATGGTGCGGTAGTGGCGCTCGCCGACGTTCAAATCCTGCTCTCCCGTTCGATCAAAGCGGCCAGATTATTGACCTCGTCCATGCCGTGAATCTGGCGCCGGTTGACGGCGATGTGACGGCCGAATTTCAGCGCCTTGGCCTCGCAGTAGGCTCGCAGATCCTCGTCCTCGATGGTCTCGAAATCGGCATTGTGGGCGAGGCCGAGGATGCGCCGGTGCACCTCGATGCCGGCAAAGCCCAAGAGGTCGGTCCAGATCTGGTGCAGCACATGGTCGAGCGCCTGCTCCGAGGCGAGAATGTCGCCCTGATCCTCGAACAGGCTCTTCTGGTAAAGCATGCCGGTGCGCTCGGTGCGCCATAGATGCGAGAACTCGGCGCGGAACACCGTCCAGGTGTCGTTGGTCACCCCGAGCAGATAGGCACGCATGGCGTCACGCTTGCCCTTCTGTTCATGGCCACGCTGCGAGAAGTAGGACATCCAGAAATTGGCGAGCAGCATGCCTACATCGAAGGCCATCGGACCGTAGAAGGCGAACTCCGGATCGATCATCCGCGTCTCGGTGTCGGTGACCATGATCGAGCCCGAATGCAGGTCGCCATGCAGCAGCGTCTCGGCGTTGGCGGCGAAGATATGCTTCAGCCGCTGCGCTTCGACCTTGAGGTCGCGGTCGGCACGCAGTTCGGCGACCAGACCGTCGAGCTGCGGCGAGGTGTGCCGGTTCAGCTTGGCGTCGAAATAGGGATCGGAAAACACCAGGTCTTCGGTGATGCCGCAGAGTTCGACATTGTCGGCAAACAGCGCCAGGTCGGCCTTGCGGTCCTTGGTCGGCATGGAGAGATCAGAGCCGCGGAACAAAGTGCGGGCCATGAACAGGCCGGTGTCGCGGGCGATATTTGGCAACTCGCGGCCGTCGATCAGGGCACGGCGCAGGATGATGTGCGGCGGCGCCAGATATTCCATGATGATCAGCGCCTGGGCTTCGTCGAAATGGAGGATCGCCGGCACCGAGCCCGGCGCGCGCGCCTCTTGCCGCGTCAGCGCGTGATACTCGAAGAAGGAGCGTTTGAGCGGCAACGGCCAGCTGTCGCCGACGAGGCGAACATAGGGCAGGGCCTGCTTGACCACGGCCGCACTTGAGCCGCCTTCGACGATGAAGACGAGGTTCAGATTGCCGTCGCCGACCTCGCGCACCTTCCAAGGGCCCTTGCCGATTTTGGCGCACAGCGCTTCGTTCGTACCGAGGCGCGTTGCAAGCGTCTCCACCGACAGTGCTTCAAACGGCAATTTCGCAGTCATTCCTCACCCTCCCGCTTGCTCGCTCCAATCATAGTGGAGCGATGGCGGTGAGGCCAAGCTAGGAAGCTGACTGGCAATTGTCAATCGAGTTGACAATTGATGACGTAGCCCATAGCGTCATCTTCAGGGAGGAACGAATGGGCAATGATGCCGTGTTCCGCGTGGACGGGCTGAGGAAATCCTTCGGCCATATCGAGGTGCTTGGCGGCGTCTCGCTCGAATTGCATGCCGGTGAGATCACTGTGCTGATGGGCGCCAACGGCGCCGGCAAGTCCACCCTCGTCAAGATCATCAGCGGCGTCTACGACCATGACGGCGGCATCATGCACCTCGCTGGCGGCAACTTTGCGCCGAACACGCCGGCAGAGGCGATCCGCGCCGGTGTCGTTACCGTGCACCAAAACATCAATGACGGCGTCGTCGCCGATCTCGATGTCGCCACCAATCTGACGCTCGACCGGCTGAGCGGCAAGGGCGCGCCGCTGCTGTTCAACCCCGGCCGGGTGCGCCGCGAAGCCAAAGCGGTGGCCGACCGCATGGGGCTCGCCATCGACCTCAAGGCCCGCATCAGCGACCTGTCGCTGGCCGATCGCCAGATGGTGGCCATCGCGCGCGCCATGGCGCACCAGCCGAAAGTGCTGATCCTCGACGAGCCGACCTCGTCGCTGTCCAGCGCCGAGGCCGACCGGCTGTTTGCGCTGCTCGACCGCTTGCGCGAGCAGGGCGTCGCCATCCTCTACATCTCGCATCGCATGTCGGATATCAGGCGGCTGGCCGACCGCATCGTCTCGATGCGCGATGGCGTCATCTCAGGCGTCTTCGACAGCAAACCTCTCGACTATGAGGGTGCCGTTAACGCCATGCTCGGCCGCAAGATCCATCTTGACCGCATCGATGCCAGGAGTTCTGCCAAGCCGATCCTGACCGTCGATGCCTTGCGCATCGCCCCTGGTGCCCGGCCATTCTCGCTGACGCTCGGCGACGGCGAGGTCGTTGCCATCACCGGCCTCGTTGGCGTCGGCAAGACCGCGCTCGCCGAGACGCTGTTCGGCTTGCGCAAACCGCTGTCCGGCACGATGACTTTATATGGCAAGCCCTATGCGCCCGCGTCGACCGGCGAAGCCATCGCCGCCGGCGTGTTTCTGGTCGCCAAGGACCGTGGCGAAAACGGCATCGTCGGCGGCTTCAACATCCAGGAAAACATCAGCCTGCCCTTCCACAAGCGCATGTCGCGTTTTTCAGTTCTCAAACGCGGCCTTGAACGCACTATTGCCCGCCGGCAGATCGAGGATCTCGGCATCGTCTGCCGCTCGGAGAAGGACGAGATGACCACTCTGTCGGGCGGCAACCAGCAGAAGGTGATGGTGGCCCGCTGGATGGCGCAGGACGCCCGATTGTTCATTCTCGACGAACCGTTCCAGGGCGTCGATATCTCCGCCAGGCGCGACATCGCCGCCAAGCTGAGGGCCAGCGCCAATGGCCGCGCCACGCTGCTGTTCGTCACCGAACTCGACGAGGCACTGGAGACGGCCGATCGCATATTAGTGATGTCCGAGCAGACCATCGTCGGCGAACACCGCAACGCCGATGTCGATCTCGACCGTCTGCTGGCCGAAGTCGCGGGCGGGCCGTTGCACAGTGCGGCCTGAGCCACGATGATTGAAGAACTGAGGGTTGGAATGGAGTGCACGGGTTTGAGTTGGGTATTGACGGCGGGCGCTGAATGACGCTGCGCGACCACGCCATCCGCTATGGGTTCATCGTGCTTCTGTTCGGGCTGATCGCGTATTTCGCCATCGCCGCCGACGGGTTCGTCTCGCCGCAAAGTGCCGTCTTCATTTTCCAGTCGGTCGCCATCACCGGCGTGCTGGCGCTGGGCGTCACCGCCACACTGGTTGTCGGCGGCTTCGATCTCTCGATCGGCTCGGTCGCGACCTCGGCCATGATGGCGGCGGCCTATGTCATGGTGGTGCTGGAGCAGAACGTGGTCGTCGCTGTCCTCATCTGCCTGCTCATCGGCGCCCTTGTCGGCCTCATCAATGGCTGGCTGATCGTCTATATGCGCGTGCCCGATCTGCTGGCGACGCTCGGCATGATGTTCCTGCTCGTCGGCCTCCAGCGCATCCCGACTGAAGGACGCTCCATCGCCACCGGTATGACAATGCCGGACGGCTCGGTCGCCAACGGCAAATTCTCCGACGCCTTCCTGGCGCTCGGCCGCCACCGCTTCGACTTCTTCATCCCGAACCTCATTCCGGTCTCGGTGGTCGTGCTGATCGTGCTCGCCGTGCTGATCTGGTTCTTCCTCGAATACACACGCTTCGGCCGCATGATGTATGCGGTGGGCAGCAATGAACGGGCCGCCGAACTCGCCGGCGCGCCTGTCAAGGCATACAAAATCTGGGCCTACGTCATTTCAGGAGTTTTTGCCTCGATCGGCGGGATTTTGCTGGCCGCACGGCTTGGACGCGGTGACATCGCGTCGGGTAATAATCTGCTGCTCGATGCGGTTGCCGCGGCGCTGATCGGCTACGCGGTGCTCGGCGCCGCCAAGCCGAACGCCTTCGGCACCGCCATCGGCGCGCTGTTCGTCGGCATCCTGCTGCAAGGCCTGACGATGATGAACGCGCCTTACTACACGCAGGATTTCGTCAAGGGCGTGGTTCTCGTCGTCGCCCTTGTCTTTACCTTCGCCCTTTCCGGCCGGGGCAGGAGATAGAATGGCTGCCGGGACAGTTTTGGGTTCAACAAACGGAGGAAAGAACGTGAACATCACAAGACGACTTTTGGGGAAGGTCGCGCTCGGATTGGCCGGCGCAACAATGCTGATGCAGGTCCCGGCCTTTGCCGCCGACAAGCCGGCGCCGTTCGACAAGCCCGGCGTCAAGATCGCGCTGGTGCGCTATCTCTCGACCGGCGATTTCTTCCAGGCCTATCTCTCGGGCGTCGAGTCCCAGTCCAAGGCGCTCGGCATCGATCTGCGCGTGCTCGACAGCCGCCAGGACGCCGCCCTTCAATCCGACATGGTCGACCAGGCCATCGCACTCGGCGTGCAGGGCATCATCATCCAGCACGGCCTGACGGAATCGATGAAGGACGCCGCCCAGCGCGCGGTCGATGCCGGCATCAAGGTCGTCGCCTTCGACGTCAATGTCGAAAACCCCAAGATCCCGCAGATCGAACAGTCCGACAAGGACCTTGCGCGCCTGGCGCTCGAGCAGGCGGTCAAGGACAATGGCGAGAGCTGGAACGCCGGCTATGTCTATGTCGCTGGCATCGCGCCGCTCGACCGCCGCAACGAGACCTGGGTCGACGTGAAGAAGAAACATGCCGGCATCAAGGAAGTCGCGATGTTCGGCACGCTCGACAACCCGATCGCCAACTCGGTCGCCAACCAGGCGCGCTCGGTGCTGCAGGCGCATCCCGACATCAATGTGATGTTCGCGCCCTATGACGAGTTCGCCAAGGGTGTGAAGATCGCCGTCGACGAGGCGGGGCTGAACAAGAAGATCAAGATCTACTCCGCCGACATCTCTACCTCGGACATTGCGGCCATGCGCGAGACCGACAGCGCCTGGGCCGCCACCGCCGCCACCAACCCTGCCGTCGTCGGCCAGGTCTCGGTGCGCGCGCTGGCGCAGCTGCTCGCCGGTGAAGATCCCGGCCACAACGTCGTCGTGCCGCCGACGCTGATCACCCAGAAGGACCTGATCGACAAGGACATCAAGAACATGGAGGACCTGTCGGCCAAGCTGCCGCAATTCGCCCATGCCGATGTCGCCATGCCGGCCTGGATGCCGAACCCGAACGCGAAGTAGGATCGGTCGTCTGATAGATGCGAAGGGCGGCTATGGGCCGCTCTTTTCATATTGATGGTAAGCCTGCCGGCCTACAACCAATGGTCTGGATCGCGCATCCCGGGGACAATCGCCACAGCGATAACACCATCGGGCTGCGGCTCGTAGATGATGATATAGCGGTCTTCGACGAGCACGCGGGCCGTTGCGCTTAACTCGGGCCGTGCGCTGCCCATCTTGGGGTGCTGCGCCGCCAGCTCCAGTCTTTCGAAAATGCGCATCAACAGTCTGTCTGCTGCCTTTTCATTGTCGGCGGCGATGGTGTGCCAGATGTCTCGCAAATCCTGCGAAGCGCGCGGTGTGAGCCGATGGCTAGCCACGGGCGCGGCGTTCTGCCTTCAGGCTGCGAATGAACTCGGTGTGGTCGACAGCCACTGGCTTGCCGCTGCCCATCCCGTCGGCATAGGCCCGCTTCAAGTGCTGGAGTTCGAGCGTGCGCAATTCCTCGCGCTGCTCCCATAAGCGCAGGGCGTCGCGGACAATCTCGCTGTTGGAAGCATAACCGCCACCTTCGATAGCGCTTTGCAGGCGAGCTATCTGCTGCGCGGTAAGGGATATGGTGAGGGTGCGCATAGGTTCGTTTTTCATACCCACATTATAATGCAGCCAACAAGATCTAACAATATCTGTTAGGAATCTGCCCCTGCATCATGACCGCCCGACGCGCACCAGCCACCGCGCCGTCCTCGCCATGCAGGCGTGCAGCACCGGAACACCATATTCGATGGCAGGCAGGTCATGCGGCGCCCTTGGCGGGATCGCCAGCATCCGCCATGCCCGCCCGGCGGCAGGCAAAGCTGCGTCCCATCAGACGGTGTCGCCAGCGCGCCGTCCTTGAAATCGCTCAGCAGCCATTGGCCTTCGCGGGTGACGAAGGTGGGAACGGAGTCGTATTTCGCCGATCCAGAGTACGCATGACATGGTTGCCGAAAGCAGCGAAACCTCATGCTCGGCGGAGCGCCCGCTGACCAGCACGCCGACACGAAGTCTCTTCGCAGCCATCGACAACTCCACCAAGGATCAGGGTCGGAGCTCGCATGCGAAACACAAGGCGCGCCCTAAAGTGGTCGAGCAATAGGCCAAGGATTGGAGTGGATTTTGACCAGTTCGAGCAGTTTTTCAGCACGACCTGCAAAAGCAGTTCTCCGCCTGGAGTCCTTCAGGTGGGAGAGCGGTTCGTCGTTTTGGTGAACGATGAACCGCTCCAGGTCTATGTCTAGCGCAGCGCTGCGGCGATGTTGCCACCGTCGACCGTCGTCACATCGGCGGTGGTGCGTTCGGCCAATGCTTGGTGCAGGAAGGCCTGCGCCACGTCTTCTGCCGTCACCTCCTGTCCGAGCAGATTGCCCGACATGTATTCCTTCTCCGACACGCCGCGCGCGCCGGAACGGCTGGCGATCATGGCGTCGGTCAACAGGCCGGAGCGGATGCGGTCGGCGTTGACCGCATTGGAGCGGATGCCGTGCGCGCCGTAGTCGAGCGCATATTGCCGGGACAGGAATAGCGTCGCCGCCTTCGGCACACCATAGGCGCCGAATTTCGGACCCGGGTTGACCGCCTGCTTGGAGGTGTTGAACAACAACACACCGCCGGTGCCCTGTTCCAGCATGATGCGCACCGCGTTCTGCGCCGCCGACTGGTGGGCGAAGAAGTTGAGCTCGAAACTCTTGCGCAGCAGGGCATCGTCGAGCTCGCCGATGCGGCCTTCCCAGGCGGCACCGGCGTTGGAGACCAGAATGTCGACGCCGCCATAGACAGCGACAGCTTTGTCGAAGGCGGCGCGCAGCTCGGCCGGGTTGGTGATGTCGGCGCCGACGCCGATCGAATTGTTGCCGGCTGCCTTTGCCGCCTCGGCCGCCCTGGCCGCATCGAGATCGACGACGACGGCATGCGCGCCATTGGCGGCGAACAGTTTTGCCGTCGCAGCACCGATCGCGCCGGCGCCGCCAGTGATCAGCACCACCTGGCCGGTCAGCGGCTTCGGCTTGTTGGAGGCGAGCTTGGCCTGCTCAAGCGACCAGTACTCCAGCGGGAAGAGGTCGGCCTTCGATAGAGGATGGAAGCTGCCGACGGCCTCGGCGCCGCGCACCGCCTCGATCCACATCTCGCCGACATCAGATGCGATCTTCGCATCCTTCAGCGTGCGGCCATGGCCGAACATGCCGAGGCCCGGCACCAGCGTCAGCCGCGGCATCGGGTCGAGCATGGTGCGCTGGACGTCGTCCAGCGCATCGTTGGTTTCGAAATAGGCGCGATAGTCGTTGGCGAAGGCGTCGACATGGCTCTTGATGACGGCCTTGTAGTCGCCAATCTTGTCGGCGTCTGGCGCCGGAACCGCCATCGGTCCGGTCTTGATGCGGATCGACAGGTCGGGCGTCGACACGCCGCGTCCGGCATAGTCTGCAATGCCGGCTGAGTTGATGAAATCGACGATGGCGTCCGAAGTGCGGAAATCGCTGATCATGCGGTCGAAGCGGCCTTCGCCACGCGCCACCGCCACCGCGCCACGCAGCATCGGCGCGATCGCTGCCGGCGTTGCGAGCTTGGCCGGCAGTGCGGCTTTCGCTGCCTTCGGCTTGCCGTTCTTCGCCACATAGTCTTCGGCCACGTTCACATAATGGATCATGCGGTCATAGGCCTGCTTCGCAGCGTCGCCGAAGGTGAAGATGCCATGCTTGTCGAGGATCAGGCCTTCGACGCTGGGGTCGGCGTCGTAGACATCGGCGGCCACCTTGGCGAGGTCGAAGCCCGGCTTGATGTAGGGCACGTACCCCATCTTGTCGCCGAACACGGTCTTGATCAGCGGCTTGCTGTCCGCCTGGTCGACGATGGCGAGGATCGCGGTCGAATGCGTGTGGTCGACGAATTTATGCGGCAGGAAGGCGTGCAGCAGCGTCTCGACCGATGGATTGGGGGAGGCGGGGTCGATGAGGTTCGCCCGCTGCAGCGCCACCATGTCCTCGTCGGCGAGGCTGGCCAGCGCACGCGCCTTCAGCAGCGCGCCGAGCTTGACCGCCGGCAGGCCTTGCGGCTCGATCACACCCATGTCCCAGCCGCTGCCCTTGACGCACAGCACATCCCATTCGTCGCCGACGAGATCGGTGGCCTTGGTCTTGCAGGAGGTGTTGCCGCCGCCATGCAGCACCAGCCGCGGCTCGCCGCCGAGCAGCCGGGTCGTGTAGACGCGCAGCGCGAGGTCGCGGGCAACGCCCTTTTTCGCATAGTCGGCAACCAGTCTTTCCGCGTCGCCGTCATTCCAAAGGTTCTTCATGTCGCTATGTCCGCTTTGCTGTCTTTGATGTTGCTGTGAACAGGAGTGCCGCGACGCCTTGATGACAATGCGCCTGCTGCTGGGATTTCGTTGGTCAGGAAGCCTTTTTTGCCCCCGCACTGGCTCCGGCATGGTCGAGCAGCCGCCGCGCCATGCTGGCGCCGACGACGAGATGCGTGCAGAGTCCGCCGGCGAGCGCGGCGAGCAGCGGTTCGAACTTGCTGTCTTCCTGCACCACCATCAGCCGCTTTTCGATCTGGCGCAGTGACGACAGCGAGGCCGAGATGACGCGGCGGTTGTAGCTGCAGTCGAGCGCCTTGCCGGTGGCATCGATGATCTGGCCGGCAACGACGCCGGCGGCGCCCGCTTCGCGCAACAGCCCCATCTCGCCGGGGCTGAGCGCGCCGCATTTGACGACATGGCTGTCGCCATCGACGGTGCCGACCGAATAGAGCGCCAGATCGCAGTTGGCAATATCGGCCAGTTGTTCGCGGATCACCGGTTCGGCGCGCAGCCCATGCGCCAGCAATTCCGTCGTCAGCACCAGCGGCGCGTAGAAATTGAGGCCCTTGGCGTTGAGCCGCCGGGCGATCTCCATCGTGCACTGGTCGGGACGGTAGGAGTAGGGCGCGCCGAGATTGCCGCAGAGCTGCACAACGGTGACGTCCTGCAGGTCGGCATAGGACATGACGTCGGCGATGGTGTAGACGGTGCGGCCCCAGGCGACGCCGATCCGGTCGCCCTTCTTGACCAGTTCGAGAAAGACGCCCGCCGCCAGCACCGCAACGTCCGTCGAAGGGTCGACGACATAGGCATTCTCCGGCGCGATCCACACCGCATCAAGCTTGAGCGCGTCCTCGAGCTGGCGCGCAAGCACGTCGTCGGTGAACAGCTGCGTCGAGGTCGAGATGTTGACGATGCCGGTCTCGCGCGCCTTGCGCAAATACATGGCGACCGAGGCGCGGGAGATGTTAAGCTGGCTGGCGACCTGGTCCTGGCGCAGGCCATGGGCATAATAGAGCCATGCGGCCTTGTGGATAAGCTGTTCTGCCGGTCGGATCGCCATGCCGTCTCCTCGGCTGACATTATTCACGGCTCTCGACAAAAGTCAAACTGGCGTGGGTACACGATACCTCTTTGCCCATCGAATCTGGACGATCATTGCGCCAAACGTGCCCGGTCGGGAATCGCCGATGGTGACGTGGCGGGAACCTGTGGTTAGAAGTTCTCAACAATGAAAATTCGGGGAGCACGGGATGGGCAGTCCCTACGAGCAGGATCTCGGCAAGAACGCCGCCAACCATCAGCCGCTGACGCCGCTCACTTATCTGGAGCGGGCGGCAAGCACCTATCCCGATCATGTCGCCATCATCCATGGCAGCCAGCGCATCACCTATCGCACCTTCTGGCGGCGCTCGCTGAAGCTGGCCTCGGCGCTGTCGAAGCGCGGCATCGGCAAGGGTGATACGGTGACCGTCATGCTGTCCAACACGCCCCCCATGCTGGAGGCGCATTTCGGCGTGCCGATGGCCAAAGCGGTGCTGCATTCGCTCAACACAAGGCTCGATGCCGCCGTCATCGCGTTCCAGCTCGACCATGCCGAGACCAAGGTGCTCATCGTCGACCGCGAATTCGCTGCTGTCGTCAAACAGGCACTGGCACTGGCCAAGGTGAAGCCGCTGGTCATCGACTATGACGATCCCGACTATGCCGCCGATGCACCCTATCCCAAGGGCGAGCGCATCGGCGCGATCGACTATGAGGCGTTCGTCGCCGGCGGTGACCAGGGCTACGCTTGGTCGATGCCCGACGACGAATGGGACGCCATCTCGCTCAACTACACCTCCGGCACGACAGGCAATCCGAAGGGCGTCGTCTACCACCATCGCGGCGCTGCCCTGATGGCTTACACCAACACCATCCATGCCGGCATGGCCAAGCACGCCGTCTATCTGTGGACGCTGCCGATGTTCCACTGCAATGGTTGGTGCTTCCCATGGACAATGGCCGTCCAGGCCGGCACCCATGTCTGCCTGCGCTGGGTGCGGCCGAAGCCGATCTACGATGCCATCGCCGACCACGGCGTCACACATCTTTGCGGTGCGCCGGTCGTCATGTCGGTGCTCATCAACGCCAGCGATGAGGACAAGCGCCACTTCCCGCAGACCGTTACCTTCAACACCGCTGCCGCGCCGCCGCCGGAAGCCGTGCTGTCAGGCATGGCCGATGCCGGCTTTGCCGTCACCCATCTCTACGGCCTGACCGAGACCTATGGCCCGGCGGTCGTCAACGAATGGCACACCGCCTGGGACGGTCTCGACAAGGGCGAACGCAGCGCCAGAAAGGCCAGGCAGGGCGTGCGCTATGCCGCACTCGAAGGCCTGACGGTGATGGACGCGGAGACGATGCAGAAGACGCCGGCCGACGGCGAGACCATCGGCGAGGTCATGTTCCGCGGCAACATTGTCATGAAGGGCTATCTGAAGAACAGGAAGGCGACCGACGAGGCTTTCGCCGGCGGCTGGTTCCACTCCGGCGACCTCGGCGTCATGCATCCCGACGGCTACATCCAGCTCAAGGACCGCTCCAAGGACATCATCATCTCCGGCGGCGAGAACATTTCATCGATCGAGGTCGAGGAAGCCCTCTACAAACACCCGTCCGTGGCGTCCTGCGGCGTCGTCGCCAAGGCAGACGACAAATGGGGCGAGGTGCCGGTCGCCTATGTCGAGCTGAAGCCCGGCAAGGTGGCAAGCGAGGCCGAGATCATCGAACACTGCCGCGCGCTGCTCGCCCGCTTCAAGGTGCCGAAGGCGGTGATTTTTGCCGAGATCCCGAAGACATCGACGGGGAAGATCCAGAAGTTTCAGCTGCGGGAAATGGCGAAGGGATCTTAGTTCCAGAGCGCAACGGCACGCGCAAGGTCGAGTTCGCGCACACCCTCTGTCACCAAATTATACGCGTACGTCGAATTCGCATTGACACTTCCCTCTTTTCGATTTACGACTGACGAAAGTTGAAATTCGTCACTCATAAATCGACAGAGAGCCATGTCCGAAGCCGCCAGCATAATGGCCGACTCCACCCGCCAGGAGAATGTCACCCGCATTCTCGACTGTGCCGAACGCCTGTTCCGGCACTATGGTTACGGCAAGACCAATGTCGCCGACATCGCCCGCGAACTCGGCATGTCGCCGGCCAATATCTACCGTTTCTTCGCCTCCAAGGTCGAAATCCACCAGGCCGTCTGCGGCCGCATGCTCCTCGCCAGCTACAACATGGCCTACGAGATTTCCCGGTTGCCGATCAGCGCCGAGGAGCGGCTGCGCCGCTACGTGCATGCGCAGTACAAGATGACGCTGGAAGTCATGCTCGACGACCAGAAGGTCCACGAAATGGTCATCGTCGCGCTCGAGCGCGACTGGGGCGTCATCGACAAGCATATCGACAGCATTCACGACCTGTTTGCCGAGGTCATCCGCGAGGGCATCGAGGCCGGCGAGTTTGCCGACCAGGATCCGGTCACCGCATCGCGCTGCTTCGGCGCCGCCACCGTCATTCTGTGCCACCCGCAAATGGTGGCGCAGTGCCTTGCCAAGACCAATCGGGCGATGCCCGACGATCTCATCGATTACGCGATCAAGGCTCTGAAGTAATAGCCGCCGCCCGCCGGGCGCCGGTGTCGACCGTTCATCTCCAGTCGGGAGTACGAAAGTGTCTTTGTCCAGTTCCATCATCCGCAAGCTGCCGGTCGCCGGCCTGATCGTCGCCACGCTCGGGCTCGCCGCCTGCAGCCAGGAGAAGACCGAGGTCCAGGACATCATCCGTCCGGTCAAGGTGGTCGAGATCGGCCAGGCCGAAAAGAGTCGCGAACTCACCTATTCCGGCTCGGTGCGAGCCCGTACCGAAATGAACCTCGGCTTTCGCATCTCGGGCAAGGTCACTGAGCGCCTGGTCGACATCGGCCAGCATGTGACGACAGGCGATGTGCTAGCCCGTATCGATCCCACGGACTATGAGTTGTCGGTCAAGAGCGCCAAGGCTAGCCTCGACGCCGCCGAGCGGCAGGTCGAGACGGTCGATCTGTCCCGCAAGCGCGCCGAACAGCTTTTTGCCAAGAACTTCACCTCCAAGTCGCAGCTCGAACAGGCGACGCTGAGCTACAACCAGGCGGTAGCGACGCGCGATGCCGCCCGCTCTACACTTGCCCAGGCGCAGAACCAGGTCGTCTACACCGATCTCAAGGCGAGCGAGAACGGCATCGTCACGGCGGTCTCGGCCGATGTCGGCCAGGTGGTCGGCGCCGGAACGCCTGTGATGACCGTTGCCGTCGACGGCGAAAAGGAAGTGCTGATCGCGGTTCCCGAAATGGACATCGCCGCCTTCAAGCCGGGAAAGGACGTCAAGGCCAGCTTCTGGTCCGATGACGCGCTGGCGCTCTCCGGCAAAGTGCGTGAAGTCGCCGGCAGCGCCGACCAGCAGTCGCGCACCTTTGCCGTCCGCGTCTCGCTGCCCGACGACCCGCGCGTGCTGCTTGGCATGACCGCCAAGATCGAGGCCTCGGTGGCCAAGAAGCAGGAGATGGTGTCGATCCCGCTCAGCGCGCTTGCGGAAAAGGATGGTCGCAAGATTGTCTGGACCGTCGACCGCGCCGGCGAGACGGTGCACGAGCGCCTGGTCAAGGTTGCGGAGTTCACCTCCGACGGCGTCAGCGTCGCCGACGGGCTCAAGCCGGGGGATGTCGTCGTTGCCGCCGGCACCCAGTTCATGACCGAGAATCTCAAGGTCAAGCTGACCGGCGATGCGGTCCAGGCCGCCTCTGCGGAAGGCGATGCCGCAAAGGCCCTGCGCTGACCGCAGGCATGAAGCCGGCTTGATCGTCGCTTCGGCGAAAGGGCTGGGCAAGCGAATTCAGGGTTTCCGGGCGGCGAGCGCCCGATGGTCGAGACGCCAAGATCGAGTTCCCCCGCATCGATCCGCGCGTCCCACCGCGATGAGTGTCTCTCCGCTCGGAAAGCCTCGCCGCCCGGAAGCCAGCATCGGAATATTTTAGCTGCATGCAAAGCGCATGCGCGCACGATCAACGAATTGGACTGACGCCGATGACCACCACCGACAGCACTGAAAAGCAGCCTTTCAATCTTTCGCGCTGGGCCATCGGCCATCCCTCGATCGCGCGCTTCCTGTTCGGTCTGATCATCATTGCCGGCGCGCTCGGCCTGATGCGCATGGGCCAGAAGGAAGACCCCGATTTCACTTTCCGCGTCATGGTCGTCCAGGCGATCTGGCCGGGCTCCTCGATCCAGGAGATGGAAGACCAGGTCGTCAACAAGATCGAGCGCAAGCTGCAGGAAACGCCGCACCTCGACTTCGTCCGTTCCTACACCCGCGCCGGCAGCGCCATCATCACCGTCCAGATCAAGGGCGACACCAATGCAGAGGAGGTGAAGGACGCCTTCTACCAGGTGCGCAAGAAGGTTGGCGACATCTCCGGCGACCTGCCGCAAGGCCTGCTCGGGCCCTATTTCAACGACGAGTTCGGCGACACCTTCATCACCCTGCACTCGATCGGCGGCGATGGCTACAGCTATCCGGAGCTGAAGAAATTCGCCACCCAGGCTCGCGACATGCTGCTGACGACGCCGGGCGTCGAGAAGGCCGTCATCATCGGCGACCAGCCGGAGAAGCTTTATATCGACGTCTCGTCCAAGGCCTTGGCCGAACGCGGCCTGACGCTGACCGACCTGCAGAACGCCATCAAGGGCCAGAACAATGTCGATCCGGCGGGCTCCGTCGACACCGGCCTGCGCTCGGTGCGCATCTCGGTCGAAGGCGATGTCACCAGGGCTGCCGACATCAGGGAATTGCGCCTGCGCGCCGGTGGTCAGGTGACACGTCTTGGCGATATTGCCACCGTGAGTTCCGGTCTCGAAGATCCCTATCAGCGCAAGTACCGCTTCAACGGCCACGAAAGCGTCCAGGTCGGCGTCGTCATGGCCAAGGGTTTCAACGTCAGGGACGTCGGCACGGATGTCGAGGCGACCTACAAGCGCTTCGAGGAAGCGCTGCCCTACGGCGTTGCGGTTGACCAGATCTCCAACCAGCCCGAGGTTGTCAAGGACGCCGTCAACGAGTTCATGGAGGCGCTCGGCGAGGCGCTGCTGATCGTGCTTGCTGTCTCGCTGCTGTCGATCGGCTGGCGTTCCGGCCTGGTCATCGCCATCGCCATTCCGCTGGTGCTGGCCGCCACCTTCGCCATCATGTACGAGCTCGGCATCGATCTGCAGCGCATTTCGCTCGGCGCCCTGATCATCGCGCTCGGGCTGTTGGTCGACGACGCCATGATCGTCGTCGAGATGATGGAGCGCAAGCTGGAGGAGGGGCTGGTCAAGATCGAGGCGGCGAGCTTCGCCTATTCCTCGACCGCCTTCCCGATGCTGAGCGGCACGCTGATCACCATCGCCGGCTTCATCCCGGTCGGCTTCGCCGCCTCGACCGCAGGCGAATATGTGCGCACGCTGTTCTATGTCGTCGGCATCGCGCTCGTCGTGTCGTGGTTCGTCGCCGTCTATTTCACGCCGTGGCTGGGCTACATGATCCTCAAGCAGCGCAAGCATGCCGGCAACCATCATGACGCCTTCGACACCGGCTTCTACCGGCGGCTGCGCGCCACGGTCGGCTGGGCGGTGCGCCACCGCATCATCGTTCTGGTGATGACGCTGGTCACCTTCGCCACCAGCCTGTGGGCGTTCCAGTTCATCCCACAAAACTTCTTCCCGCAATCCTCGCGGCCGGAAATCCTCGTCGATCTCTGGTTGCCTGAGGGAACCTCGATCAAGGAAGTCGAGACGCAGGCCAAGGCGTTGGAAGCACGGATGATGGACGACAAGGACAAGCGCTTCATCGCCACCTATATCGGCGAAGGCGCGCCGCGCTTCTTCCTGCCGCTCGACCAGCAATTGCGCAATCCGAACTATGCGCAGCTTCTGGTGATGGCCAATGACGAGCCGGCACGTGAGCGGCTGATCCTCAAGCTGCGCTCAGTCCTGGCGCAGGATTTCCCTTCGATCCGCTCCAAGGTCGACCGTCTGTTCCTCGGCCCGCCGACCGGCTGGCCGGTGCAGATGCGCATCATGGGTCCGGACCGCCAGGAGGTGCGCCGCATCGCCGACCAGGTGAAGGCGAAATTCGCCGAAAATCCGCTCCTCGGCGCCGTCCATGACGACTGGCTGGAGCCGGTACCGGCGATGAAGCTGGTCATCGACCAGGACCGCGCCCGTGCGCTTGGCGTCACCTCGCAGCGCATCCGCCAGATGCTGCAGGCAGCGATGTCCGGCGCGCCGCTCGATGACTTCCGTGATGGTGAGGAGACGGTTTCCATCGTCGCCCGCGAACCGGACGCCAGCCGCAGCCTGCTGTCCTCGGTCGACTCGGTCTATATCCCGACCGATTTCGGCGGCTTCGTGCCGCTGTCGCAGGTGGCCAAGGTGGTGCCGGTGCTCGAGCAGGGCGTCGAATGGCGGCGCGACCGCCTGCCGACCATCTCGGTGCGCGCCACGCTGCCGGATGGCGTGCAGTCGAACGACGTCGTCACCAAGCTCTACAATGATATGCAGGGCATGCGCGCCGGCCTGGCGCCCGGCTACAAGATCGAGATCCAGGGCGGTGCGGAAGATTCCGCCGAAAGCCAGGCCTCGATTGCCGCCAAGGCGCCGATCATGCTGGCCGTCATCGTCGTGCTCCTGATGATCCAGCTGCAGCATTTCGGCAAGGCGATGCTCGTGCTCGCCACCGGTCCGCTCGGCATCATCGGTGCGGCGGCGGCTCTGTTGATCAGCGGCGCGCCGTTCGGCTTCGTCGCCATCCTCGGTGTCATCGCGCTGCTCGGCATCATCATGCGCAACTCGATTATCCTGGTCGACCAGATCGATCAGGACATCGCCAGGGGGATGGACCGATCGGAGGCCATCATCGGCTCGGCCGTGCGCCGTTTCCGGCCAATCGTGCTGACGGCGATGACGGCTGTGCTGGCGCTGATCCCAATCTCGCGTGCGGTGTTCTGGGGACCGCTCGCCTACGCCATGATGGGCGGCATCCTCGTCGCCACCGTACTCACCATCCTGGTGCTGCCGGCAGGCTACGCGCTGTTCTTCGGCCGCGAGCCGAAGAAAGGCAGGAAGCCGGCTGATGAGGCGGTGCAGGACAATGACAGGCCGCCACTGGCGCTGGCCGCCGAGTAGGCGCTGCTGGGGCACAGGATCTTCCTTGGAAAATGCTGGAACGCCGTACGCTTGACGTGCGGCGTTCTGGCTTTCGCCTTGCCGGTGGCACCGAGCACCCAGGCAAGTATCTCAACACCAGGCGGGTTCATCAAAATAGGTTGAACGGCCACCTGTATGAAAATGCTTCGCGGCGCCGGTTTTGCAAAACAGAATTCCTTTCCAGGACGGCAAAGCCGTCCGATCCTGCTTACATATCGGAGCGGCAACGCTCATTCGCATCAGGTGATCATCCCATGGTAGACAATAAGCAATTGCGGCTCGGCGCCTTCATGCGTCCGGTCAGTCTTCACACCGGGGCCTGGCGCTATCCCGGCTCATATCCCGATGCCAACTTCAACTTCGCCCATCTGAAGCGCTTCGCGCAGACGCTTGAGGCGGCGAAGTTCGACGCCTTCTTCATGGCCGACCATCTGGCCGTTCTCAACATGCCGATCGAGGCGCTACGGCGCAGCCACACGGTGACCTCGTTCGAGCCGTTCACGCTGCTGTCGGCGCTCGCCGCCGTCACTGATCATATCGGCCTTGTCGCCACCGCATCGACGACCTTCGACGCGCCCTATCACATTGCCCGCCGCTTCGCCTCGCTCGACCATATCAGCGGCGGCCGCGCCGGCTGGAACATCGTCACCACATCCAATCCCGACGCCGCGCTGAACTTCGGCCTCGACGAGCATGTCGAGCACGACGAGCGCTATCACAATGCGCGGGAATTCTACGATGTGGTGACCGGCCTCTGGGACAGCTTTGCCGACGACGCCTTCATCCGCGACGCCGAGAGCGGGCTCTATTTCGATCCCGCGAAGCTGCATGTGCTCGACCATAAGGGTGAGCATCTCTCGGTGCGCGGCCCGCTCAACATTGCGCGGCCGGTGCAGGGCTGGCCGGTCATCGTCCAGGCCGGCGCATCTGAGGCCGGGCGGCAGCTGGCAGCCGAAACGGCGGAGGTGATCTTCGCCGCCCATTCCGATCTGGCGTCCGGGCAGCGCTTCTTTGCCGATGTCAAAAGCCGGGCCGAGAAGCTCGGCCGTTCGCGCGACGACATCAAGATCCTGCCCGGCGCCTTCGTCATCGTCGGCGACAGTGTCGAGGAAGCACAGGCCAAACGCGCCAAGCTCGACAGCCTGGTCTATTACGAGAGCGGCATTGCCTCGCTGTCGATCGCGCTCGGCCATGACGCGTCGGCCTTCGACCCCGACGCGCCCTTGCCCGAAATCCCCGAAACCAATGCCTCGAAGAGCGGCCGCGAGCGCGTCATCGAGCTGGCGCGCCGGGAGAATTTGACCGTCCGCCAGCTGGCGCAGCGGCTCGGCGGCTATTCCGGCCTTGCCTTCGTCGGCACGCCTAAAACCATCGCCGACGCGATGGAGGAATGGTTGCTTGCCGAGGGGTCAGACGGCTTCAACGTCATGTTCCCCTATCTGCCAGCCGGGTTGGACGACTTCGCCGAGAAGGTGGTGCCCGAGCTGCAGCGGCGAAAGCTCTTCCGGCGCGAGTATGAGGGCACGACCTTGCGCGAGAATCTCGGCCTGAAGCGTCCGCCGAACCGGTTCTTCGAAGGCTCCGAAGCGGTCATCCGCAAGGCCGGCTGACGTCTGCCACAAAAAGAAACGGGCGCGCCGAAGCGCGCCCATTCTTTTCAAGCCATCACTTTCAGATGACGAAGTACCAGTTGGCGAGCAGCATCACCACCAGGCCGGCGACCAGCGTCAGGTAGGGCAGCATGCCTGCCTTTTTGACCGAGAGGTCTGCGCCCGCCATGCCGAGGTCGGCCAGCATGTGGTCGGGGAACTTGCCCTTGTCTTGGACGTAGTGCCGGTAGCAGAACACCGGGATGATCAAGGCGGCTGTGATCAGGCCGGCCCAGAGCGCCATCGGGTTCCACACCTTGGCGCCGGCGCCCATGAAGATGGCGTTTACATAGGCGAAGATGGCGCCGAGACCGAGCAGCCAGCTCGGCGCCTTCCAAGGCCGGTTGATGTGGCCGTTGTCGATGCGGTGGATCCAGCCGGCATTGAGGTTGAGGAAGTTGAAGATGATGTAGCCGCAGTTCGACACGGCGAGGATGAAGAAGAAGCTCGTCGCGTCGGCCGAGGCGATGGCCAGCACGATCAGGTTGAAGACGAGATCGGTCCACATGGCGCGCGTCGGCGCGCCATGCTCGTTGACGTGGCTGAGATAGCGCGGCAGCCAGCCATCGACCGAGCCCTGGTAGAGCGTGCGCGACGAGCCGGCCATTGCCGTCATGATGCACAGCACCAGCGCCAGGATCATCAGCATCACCAAGAGGCTGTGGATCAATGCGCCACCCCCGACCATGCCGGCCAGTGCATCGGCGACACCCGAGCCGTCGACGATCGGCGTCGCCAGCATGCCGTTGAGGCCCAGCACGCCCTGGAAGGTGAAGGGCACCAGGATGAACAGAAGCATGCAGAGCAGGCCGGAATAGAAAATCGCCTTGAACGTGTCGGTGCCCGGGTTCTTGAACTCCGATGTGTAGCAGACGGCGGTCTCAAAACCATAGGTCGACCATGCGGCGATGAACATGCCGCCCAGCACCAGCGTCCAGCCGGCAATGTTCCACGAGCCGGGCTCCGGCGCGTAAGCCGCCGCCAGCGGCACCAGCGGCGAAAAGTTCGCCCAGTTGATCTGGCCGGTGACGATCGGCACGACACCGACGATCAGCATCGGGATGATGACCAGGAGGCCGATATACTTCTGCACATTGGCGGTGCCGAGAATGCCGCGATGCTGGATCGAGAAGATGATCAGCATCAGCACCGCGCCGATGAAGAAAGTGGCATTGAGGGTGAAGGAGACAGGACCTAGCGTGTGGCTGAACAGCGTCCAGTTGCGGATCGCCGGCGTGGCCGCCGCGGTCACCGCGGCGATGGCGTCGGCAGGCACCGTTCCGGCATGCGCCGCGATATAGGCGACGACGTCCGGCGACGCCTCGGTGAACAGCGGCACCGGCGCCAGCGCGTTGAGAATATAGGCGGCGGCGATCGAGCAGCCCAGCGACAGCACCGGCGACCAGGCGAACCAGTTGCACCACACCGACAGCGGCGCGATGAACTTGGAATAACGCAGCCAGGCGGTGGCGCCGTAGATCGAGGCGCCGCCCGACTTGTTCGGGAACAGGCCGGCGATCTCGGCATAGGTGAAGGATTGCAGGAAGCCCATGATCATGGAAGCGATCCAGATCCCGAAGGCCAGCGTTCCCGTCGTTCCGGCAATGCCGCCGATCGAAAACAGGACAAGGGCAGGAACGCCGCTCGCCACCCAGAAGGCGCCGCGCCAGTCGATGTTGCGGAGCAGCTTGCCTTCAGCGGGCTGCTCCAGGGCAGTGGTAATCGTGCTCATCTGTCTGAATTCCCCATTTTGTGTTCCCGGCCGGTGATGCCTCGGCTTCGCGAAGCTTGTTCCCCGGTACATGACCGCACGACTCCAGTGTTTCCACTCAGTCGTATTTTTTTCTTAACAGTGAAGATTGATCCGGCGCGCTTTCACGTCAAGTGATTTGTGGCGTCGTGCACATCACGGTTGCGAAACGCTCGCTTTGTCCTTCTCCCCTTGTGGGGTGAGAAGCGGTCCGCGGTAGCGGACGGAAAGCCAATTGCTTTCGAGCTTCGAACGCCCTGAGCCTGCGAAGGGCCGGGGGTACAACCCTCAGGATCGCGGCCTGGTCTTTTGCGGATCGTAGTGGGCGAAGGCCACGACGCGCGCCGGCAGCCGTTTGGCGTGGCCGTCGAGTTTGCCGATCTCGACCTCTGTGCCGGTGGCCGCATGGGTGACGTCAAGCCTCGCCAGAGCGATGTTCTTGTTCAGCACCGGCGAGCGCATGCCCGAGGTGACGACGCCGATCTGGGCGCGGCCGATATGGACACAGTCGCCATGGCCGACCGCGACATTGCTGTCGATGTCGAGGCCGACGAGCTTGTGCTGCGGATGTTCCTTGCGCCTTATCAGCGCCTCGCGGCCTATAAAATCGTCGGTCTTGGTCTTCAACGGCACGGTGAGACCAATGCCCGCCTCGAACGGGTCGGTCTGGTCGGAGAATTCGTAACCGGCGAAGATCAGCCCGGCTTCGATGCGCACCATGTCGAGCGCCTGAAGGCCCATCGGCTTCAGCCCGTGCGGCTGGCCGGCCTCCCAGATGGCATCGAACACTTTTTCGGCGTTGCGTGGGTGGCACCAGATTTCGTAGCCGAGCTCGCCGGTATAACCGGTGCGCGACACCACGACCGGAATGCCATTGCCGCCGCCGATGCGCGCGACAGCGAAGCGGAACCATTCGAGTTCGTCGATCGACGGTTGCAGCGGCGAGGTCCAGACCACCTCTCGCAAAATGTCACGGCTCTTCGGCCCTTGGACAGCGACATTGTGCATCTGGTCGGTGGACGAGCGCACCAGCACGTTGAGGCCGAGTTTTCTGGCGGTGTCGCGCAGCCATTCGCCGGACAGGTCATCGCCGCCGACCCAGCGGAAATTGTCCTTGCCGAGCCGCAGCAGCGTGCCGTCGTCGACCATTCCGCCATGCTCGTAGCACATGGCGGAATAGACGACCTGGCCGACGCCGAGCTTCTTGACGTCGCGGGTCAGCGTGTATTGCAGCAGCGCTTCGGAATCGGGACCGGTGACCTCGAACTTGCGCAGCGGCGACAGGTCCATGATCACCGCGTCCTGCCGGCAGGCCCAGTACTCGGCGATCGGCCCCTCTTTGGCGAAAGAATTGGCCAGCCAATAACCCCGGTATTCCACGAAGTTGCGGGTGTGCTTGGCGAAGCTTGAATGGAAGGCGGTCTCGCGGGTCATTTTCGGTTCCGAATCGGGCGTCATGCGTCTGGCGATCGCTCGCGAGAATTTGTGCTGGCCGGAATAGGTTCGCACATGGATGTCGGTCGGGTTCCAGCCATTGGCCGGTGTCGTGTCGTCGGGACAGGCGGAGGAGACGCAGACAACGTCGGTGAGCGCCCTGAGCAGCACATAGTCACCCGCCCGCGACCACGGCTCGTCCGACACCATCACGCCATGGGCGTCGATCGCCGTGTTGAAGAAGAAGTTGATCGCCATCCAGCCGGCACGGGGCGTCACACCCTTGTCGGCCAACGCGCGATTGAAATTCTCCGAGCAGTTGGTGTGGCCGGGATAGCCGATGTCGTCATAATATTTGGCCGCACACGCGAGCGCGAAGGCGTCATGCCGGCCGCACGTGTCCTGGATAACCTCGACCAATGGCTCCATGTCCTGGTCGTAATATTTCGAGTGAAGGCCGGGCATCGGGTAGCTCGACCCCATCAGCGTGCGCGTGGTCGTAACGTCGAGCGGATGGTCCAGCCCCTTGTCCAGCTTGCGCGCCGAGAAGCACTGGAAATCGGTGCACTGGCGGCCGTCGACATCGATGATCTGCAGGTAGTCGCCGGCCTTGACGAAATAGGATTCGGCTGTCGCCGAATGGACGCGCAGATCGAGCACCAGATCGGCAAGCGGATCGGCCAGCTGCGACTTTGTCTTCAGGCGCACGGTGGCGCGGCGCACCATGACGGTGAGCGGCGTTGCCGTATAATGGCCGTCGACGAGCATCGGCCCGCCGGGTGCGGCAATCAGCATCGCGCCGTCGCGCGTGACCGTGAATGCCTGCTCGGTGCCGGCAGGCGTTGCGCCGCCGAACACACGCACCGCCTTGGGCTCGTCGAGCTGCACCTGGCGGCGCTCAAGGCCACGACGGACGGAAGCCAGGCTGTCATCGCCCTCGGCCAGAAGCGCCTTGATCCCGGCGGCATTGCTGTTGGACTTTTCGCCGAGGATGGAAGGATCGGTGGCGCCGGTCCTGTCCCAGGCCAGCAACTCGCAAGCCTGCCCGCCCTCGACATTGCGCACGGTGAACGTATCGCCGGCCTCGACCTCGATCAGCACCGCGCCATTCCCCAGGATTGTATACCGCTCCATGCCCGGCGGCAGCGCGATCTGTCCGGGCCTCACGACGAGGCTCGGCCGCGGCGGCCCAGCTGTCACTGAAGGGTAGGGCGACTGGCTCATCTCAGCCTTGCGGTTACAGAAACATGTTTGCCTGTGTGTAAAATTATTTTAGCAGCAAGAATAGCAGCGCGGTTGGGTTTGGCAAGGTGGAGGTGGCGTTCTCGACGCGGTCGCTGCAGGTTAGACCCTTCCAATCAAACCCATCTTCCGAACGCCAGCGCCGCCCCTCATCTGGCTGCCCATCTTCTCCTCGTAAACGGGGCGAAGGATGCTGTCGTCGCCGGTTTCGCCAATCGCCAGCGTTGCAGGAAGAGCGCCGAGGCTGCGACCAGCTTCTTTCTCCCCGTCACTATACGGGGAGAAATGCCCGGCAGGGCAATGAGGGGCGGCGCCAACATCTGAAACTATCGAGCTAAAGCTCCTCGGAATGCCCGATAGCCACACCATACTCCGCAGCCGATTCCAACATCGTGTGCCACAGACTTTCGGCAAACGTCGCAAACACCAGGAGGTTGAACACCGCCTGCCCATCCGCCTTGTCACCACCACGCCAGAGCGTGACGCTGGTGTGATCCATCGAGGTCGCAGCAGCAGCGCCAACCGGAAACGCATCGGGATGCAAATCAATCGACGACAGTTTCGCCAGCATGGCGCGCGCCTTGAGGCCGCAGATGCTGATCAGCACGCGTGCATGCGATTGGTCGGATAGCGAAGCGGAAGATGCAAAGGTCTGAGCGAGCACCTCAGTCCTGCCACCCTTCGACAGGACAAAAAACTGATCCGGTCCCGACCAGATCAGCGTCGCATCCGCGGTGCCAACCGCCTTCGGCGTTTCCGGAGCCGCGACGCCGAAACGAGCGTTCGCGGCCTCGGTCAAATCACCCGCCTTGCCGCGCCGTGCCATCACCTGGACGAGGTCGAAATTGCGGATCTCGGTCAGCGACACACCGGCATCGCCTTGCACGCCGTAAGCGCCAGGAGCGAGCGCGCGCTCGAGCGGGCTGCGAACATCCCAGGAAAAATCAGCCACGCTGGCGCCCTCCATCGGGATCGTAGAAGACGGGATTGCAGAGTTCGACATCATAGTCTTCACCGCGCAGCGGATCATGCGCGTGGACGATCTCGCCGATGCGTTCGCGGCCGCGCTCGACAAGGCCGAGACCGATCCACTGGTCGAGTGTCGGCGAGAAGCAGACCGAGGTGACGTAGCCCTGGTCGTTATCAGGCCCGGGCGTCTGGCCCTTCGGGATGATGTGCGCGCCGGAGCGCAGGCGGCGCGCCTTGTCGACCGGCTTGATGCCGACCACGACCTGCCGGTCCGGCGCCACCAGCGCCTCGCGGCCGGCCATGACGCGACCGATGAAATCCTTCTTGGTCGACATCATCTTGCCGAGGCCGAGATCGGCGGCGGTCGTCGTGCCGCTCAGTTCCGGTCCGGCGACATGGCCCTTTTCAACGCGCATGACGCCGAGGGCTTCTGTGCCATACGGCGTCACGCCGAACGGTTTTCCCGCCAGCATCAAATTGCGTGCCATCGCTTCACCGTAACGCGCCGGCACCGAAATCTCGAACGCCATCTCGCCGGAGAAGGAGATGCGGAACAGCCGCGCCTTGATGCCGCCGCGCAAAGCGACTTCGCGCACGCCCATGAAGGGAAAACCTTCGTTCGAAAGGTCCTCGGCAGGGTCGACGATTTCCTTCAACAGGTCTCGCGTCCTTGGCCCGGCAATCGAGAATTGCGCCCACTGGTCGGAGACCGAGGTCAGTTGCACGTCGAGTTCGGGGAATAGCACCTGGCGGCAGAATTCGAGATGCTGCATCACCAGCCCGGCCTTCGCCGTGGTCGTGGTGAGGAAATAATGGTCATCGGCCAGCCGCGAGGTCGTGCCGTCATCATAGACGAGGCCGTCCTCGCGCAGCATCAGCCCGTAGCGGGCTTTTCCCACGGCAAGGTTTGAGAAGGTGTTGATGTAGACGCGGTCGAGGAAGGCGCCGGCATCGTGGCCGTGCACATCGATCTTGCCCAGCGTCGAGACATCGCAGAAGCCGACGCCGCCGCGCACCGCCTTGACTTCGCGGGTCACGGATTCCAGCCAGTCCTTCTCGCCCGCGCGCGGATACCATTGCGCGCGCTTCCACAGGCCGGTGTCGACAAAGATCGCGCCCTGTTCGGCCGCCCAGTGATGCGACGGCGTCAGCCGTGTGGCATGGAAAGTCTCGTCGCGATGATGGCCGGCAAAGGCGCCGATGGCGACAGGCACGTAAGGCGGCCGATAGATGGTCGTGCCGGTCTCGGGAATGGATTTGCCCGACACCGCCGCCATGATGGCGAGGCCGGCGACATTGGACGTCTTGCCCTGGTCGGTCGCCATGCCGAGCGTGGTGTAGCGCTTCAGATGCTCGACCGATTCAAAACCTTCGCGCTGCGCCAGCTCGATGTCGGATGCGGTGACATCATGCTGCTGGTCGACGAAAGCCTTGCCTTTGCCGGCGACGTGCCAGAGAGGCGTCAGCGAGAAGGCCTCGTCGCTGGCGGTCGGCGGTGATCCAGCGCTGCCCGACCGCCCCGCTTCGCGTGCGGCCGCCGCACCAGCTTCAAAACCTTCACGCAGGCAGGCGCCGAGGCAAAAGGCACCGTTGGCGGCACCTGCCGCGACCATGCCGGGCGGCGCGCCGTCCGGCACGAAGGCGGCGATGTCCTCGCGCCATTTCGGCCGGCCCCGATGGTATGAGGTCAGCCCGACCGCCGGGTTCCAGCCGCCGGAAACGGCAAGCCCGTCGGCCTCGACCTCGGCGCGCGCGCCGCCGGTCAGCGACACCGCTATTTTTCTTACGCCGTCCTTGCCGCCGCCGACGCCGCTGACCGAACCATGCAGCACGGTGAAGCCGTTCCTGGAAGCGAGAGAACGATGGGCAGGCGAGACGTCAGGCCGCGCGTCGATCACCGCCGCGATCTGCAGCCCGGCGCCGAGTGCCGTCTCGACCGTGCGCCAGCCATCCTCATTGTTGGTGAACAGCGCGATCCGCTTTGCCGGCGTCGCCGCATAACGTGTGACGTAGGTGCGGATGGCGGACGCCATCATCACGCCGGGCGTGTCATTGCCGGCAAAGACGATGGGACGCTCAATCGCGCCGGCGGCGACGACGCAGCGCTTGGCCACGATGCGCCACAGGCGCTGGCGCACCTGATGCTCGGGCGGCACCGGCAGATGATCGTTGACCCGCTCGATCGCGCCATAGGTACCGCCGTCATAGACGCCGAACAGGGTCGTGCGGGTCATGATGCGGACATCCGGCATCGAGCTGAGCTCGGCCAGTGTGCGCGACAGCCACTCCGCGGCCGGCAGACCGTCGATCGTGCCGCCATCCGACAACAGACGGCCGCCGGGCGCAAAATCTTCTTCGCACAGGATGACGCGCGCACCGCTGCGGCCTGCAGCGAGTGCGGCGGCGAGACCGGCCGGACCGGAGCCGGCGATCACCACATCGCAATGCGCCCAGGCCTTGTCGTAGTGATCCGGATCGGGGGTGACCGCCGCGCGACCCAGACCCGCGGCGCGTCGGATCGCCGGCTCGTAGACCATTTCCCAGAATTTTGCCGGCCACATGAAGGTCTTGTAGTAGAAGCCGGCGACGAAGATCGGCGAGAACAGCTGGTTCACCGACATCACATCGTGGCGCAGCGAGGGCCAGCGGTTCTGGCTTGCCGCTTCGAGGCCTTCATACAGTTCGGCCGTCGTGGCCTTGGTGTTGGCCTCGCGCCGTGCGCCGGTGCGCAGTTCGACCAGCGCGTTGGGTTCTTCCGAGCCCGCAGTCAGAATGCCGCGCGGACGATGGTATTTGAACGAGCGGCCGACCAGCTTGACGCCATTGGCGACCAGCGCCGACGCCAGCGTGTCGCCTTGGAAGCCGGAGAGGCTCTTGCCATCGAAGCGGAAGTTGAGCGGCGCCGAGCGGTCGATGAGACCGCCGGATGTGAGACGATGGGATTGACTGGAACTCACGATGGCCGGCCTCTCATCGATCCAATGCCAGGCGGGACCGTCGCGCTCTTCACCCTCCCCCTTGTGGGGAGGGTCGCTGCGCAGCAGCGGGGTGGGGGTGCGGCACCGACCCCCCCCCCGCCCGGCGGGGCGACCACCCCCCAGTGGGGCGGCTGGGGGGGGGGGGGGGCGCGGCACCGACCCCCACCCGGACCTGCGGTCCGACCTCCCCACAAGGGGGAGGTAGGGGGCTGGCGCTTTTCGCGACGGCTGTGGTCTCGACAGAATAGCTCATGTCTCCACCTGCCTCGCACCAGCCCCCGCCGCCGGTTCCACCGCCGAGATCTCGTGCGTCAGTGTGTTGCGGGTGACCTTCAGCCAGGCCCGGCAGCCACCGCCGTGATACCAGTTCTCTGCCATCACGCCGGCGATGTTGTCGCGCAGATAGACATAGTCGTAGACGGCATCTTCGCCGGCATCCGCCGCCGGCCGTACAGGCTTGGCATCGCCGAGATAGCTGAACTCGCCGAGTTCGCGTTCGCCGCAGAAAGGACAGGTGATACGCATCTTGTTCCGGCCGCCTCAATGCAGGTTCGGTTGGGCGCCTTGGCCCTTTTCGTCGATCATGGCGCCGCGCTGGAAGCGGTCGAGCCGAAACAGCGCCGCCTCCTTGTGCGTTTCGTCACGCGCCAGAAGATGGGCAAAGACGAAGCCGGAACCGGGCGTCGCCTTGAAGCCGCCATAACACCAGCCGGCGTTGAGGTAGAGCCCGTCGACCGGTGTCTTGTCGATGATCGGCGAGCCATCCATCGACATGTCCATGATGCCGCCCCACTGGCGCAGAAGCCGCACGCGGCCGATCATCGGGATCAGCGCCATGCCGCCTTCGCAGACATCTTCCATGACAGGCAGATTGCCGCGCTGGGCGTAGGAATTGTAGCCATCGATGTCGCCGCCGAAGACCAGCCCGCCCTTGTCCGACTGGCTGACATAGAAATGCCCGGCGCCGAAGGTCATGACGCCAGGAATGAGCGGCTTGATCGCCTCCGAGACGAAAGCTTGCAGCACATGGCTTTCGATCGGCAGGCGCATGCCCGCCATCGCTGCGACACGCGACGATGACCCGGCGACTGCCATGCCGACCTTGCCGGCGCCGATCTTGCCGCGCGACGTCTCGACGCCAGTCACCTTGCCGTTGCCGTCCCGGACAAAGCCGGTGACCTCGCAGTTCTGGATGATGTCGACGCCGAGTTCGCTCGCCGCATGGGCATAGCCCCAGACCACCGCGTCATGCCGCGCGGTGCCGCCGCGGCGCTGCAGGAGGCCGCCCTGCACGGGAAAGCGCGCATGGTCGAAATTCAGGAACGGCAGCATCTTCTTCAGCGCCGCCTGGTCGAGCAGTTCGGCATCGATGCCATTGATGCGCATGGTGTTGCCGCGCCGCGCATAAGCGTCGCGCTGCGCATCGGAATGATAGAGGTTGAGGACGCCGCGCTGGCTGACCATGGCGTTATAGTTGAGGTCCTGCTCCATCCGCTCCCAAAGCTTCATCGAAAGCTCGTAGAAGCCGGTATTGCCGGGCAGGCCGTAATTGGAACGGATGATGGTGGTGTTGCGGCCGGCATTGCCGGAGCCGATCCAGCCCTTTTCCAGCACGGCGACGTTTCTGATGCCGAACTCGCTGGCGAGGAACCAGGCGGTGGCGAGCCCATGGCCACCGCCGCCGATGATCACCACATCGTAGTGGTCCTTGGGCGCCGCATCGCGCCAGGTGCGCTGCCAATTCTTGTGGCCGGAAAGGGCAGCACGGGCGAGCGAGAAGATCGAATATTTCATCAGGTCATTCCGAGGTCGCTCGCACAGCGGGGACGATTATATGTCCAGCGTGTGGTCGCGCTCCCATTGCGTGAAGTGCGAAGCATAGGAATTCCATTCCTGGTGCTTCAGCTTTAGATAAGCCGACGAGAATTCCTCACCCAGCGCCGCCTTGAGCGATTTGTCCTTGTCGTATTCGCGAAGCGCGTCGAGCAGATTGAGCGGCAGCTTCGGCGCGCCTTTCACCGTGTGGCCGTTCTGGTACATGTCGATGTCGTAGCGCTTGCCGGGATCGGCCTTGGAGCGGATGCCGTCGAGACCGGCGGCAATGATGACGGCCTGCAGCAGATAAGGGTTTGCGGCGCCGTCCGGCAGCCGCAGCTCGAAGCGGCCGGGGCCGGGCACGCGCACCATGTGGGTGCGGTTGTTTCCGGTCCAGGTCACCGTGTTCGGAGCCCAGGTGGCGCCCGAAATGGTGCGCGGCGCGTTGATGCGTTTGTAGGAGTTCACCGTCGGGTTGGTGATGGCGGCCAGCGCCGAGGCATGTTTCATGATGCCGCCGAGGAAATTCTTGCCCTTGGCCGACAGGCCGAGCTCCATCGCATTGTCGGCAAAGACGTTGACCTTGCCGGCCTTGTCCCACACCGAAATATGGGCGTGGCAGCCATTGCCGGTCAGGCCCTGGAAGGGCTTAGGCATGAAGGTCGCGCGCAGGCCGTGCTTTTCCGCCACCGACTTGACCATGAACTTGAAGAACGAGTGCTTGTCGGCGGTCGCCAGCACATCGTCGAAGGCCCAGTTCATCTCGAACTGGCCGTTGGCGTCCTCATGGTCGTTCTGGTAGGGGCTCCAGCCCAGCGCCAGCATGTGATCGCAGATCTCGGCGATGACATCGTAGCGGCGCATCACCGCTTGTTGGTCGTAGCAGGGTTTTGAAGCCGTGTCGTATTTGTCGGAGATTACGCTGCCGTCCGGCGAGATCAGGAAGAACTCAGCCTCGACGCCGGTCTTGACATGCATACCGTCAGTGGCGGCTTCCGCAATCAGCCGGCGCAGCGTGTTGCGTGGCGCCTGCTCGACTTCCTTGTCGTCCATGATGCAGTTGGCGGCGACCCACGCGACATCGCGCTTCCACGGCAGCTGGATCACCGAATCCGAATCCGGCACCGCCAGCATATCAGGATGCGCCGGCGTCAGGTCGAGCCAAGTGGCGAAACCGGCGAAGCCGGCGCCGTCCTTCTGCATGTCGGCGATCGCCTGCGCCGGCACCAGCTTGGCGCGCTGGCCGCCGAACAGGTCGGTGTAGGAAATCATGAAATATTTGACGCCGTTCTCTTTGGCGAATGCGGCGAGATCGTTCCCCATTATAGTTCCTCGCTTATTTTGATGTGTTTTTTAGAAGCCGTTTTTCCCCGGTATCCAGTTGGTGCCGGCCAGCGGCACGCCGGCCATGGCGGCGGCTTCGATGGTGAGGGCTACGAGATCCTCGGGCTCGAGATTGTGCAGGCTGTTCTTGCCGCAGGCACGCGCAATGGTCTGCGCCTCCAGCGTCATCACCTTGAGGTAGTTCGCCAGCCGCCGTCCGGCGGCGATCGGATCGACCCGCTTCATCAGTTCCGGGTCCTGCGTGGTGATGCCCGCGGGGTCGCGACCCTCGTGCCAGTCGTCATAGGCGCCGGCGGTGGTGCCGAGCGCATTGTACTCCGCCTCCCAGCGCGGATCGTTGTCGCCGAGTGCGACCAGCGCTGCCGTGCCGATCGACACCGCGTCGACGCCGAGCGCCAGCGCCTTGGCGACGTCGGCGCCGTTGCGGATGCCTCCGGAGACGATCAGCTGCACCTTGCGGTGCATGCCGAGATCCTGCAGCGCCTGCACTGCCGGCCTGATGCAGGCAAGCGTCGGCTGGCCGACATTTTCGATGAATACTTCCTGGGTGGCCGCCGTGCCGCCCTGCATGCCGTCGACCACGACGACATCGGCGCCGGCCTTCACCGCAAGTGCTGTGTCATAATAGGGGCGGGCGCCGCCGACTTTGACGTAGATCGGCTTTTCCCAGTCGGTGATCTCGCGCAGTTCGAGGATCTTGATCTCGAGATCGTCCGGCCCGGTCCAGTCGGGATGGCGCGAGGCCGAACGCTGGTCGATGCCTTTCGGCAGCGTGCGCATTTCGGCAACGCGGTCGGAGATTTTCTGGCCAAGCAGCATGCCGCCACCGCCCGGCTTGGCGCCCTGGCCAACGACCACTTCGATGGCGTCGGCGCGGCGCAAATCCCTGGGGTTCATGCCGTAGCGCGACGGCAGGTACTGGTAGACCAGTTGCTTGGAATGGCCGCGCTCTTCCTCGGTCATGCCGCCGTCGCCGGTGGTGGTCGACGTGCCTGAGAGTGTGGCGCCACGGCCGAGCGCTTCCTTGGCCGGGCCGGACAGCGACCCGAAGCTCATGCCGGCAACGGTGATCGGGATTTTCAGCTCGATCGGCTTCTTGGCATAGCGCGAGCCCAGCACCACCGACGTGTCGCACCGCTCGCGATAGCCTTCCAGCGGATAGCGCGAGATCGAGGCGCCGAGGAACAGCAGATCGTCGAAATGCGGCAGCTTGCGCTTGGCCCCGGCGCCCCTGATGTCATAGATGCCGGTCGCCGCGGCGCGGCGGATTTCGGAAAGCGTGTAGTCGTCGAAGGTCGCGGATTTGCGCGGCGTCGTCGGCGGGTTCTTGTAGGTCATGCTGCCTCAATACGCGTCGGCGTTGTCGATATTGAAATTGTAGAGCGTGCGCGCCGAGCCGTAGCGCTTGAATTCCGACGGCTTGACGCCGGTGACGCCGGCGCGGTCGAGCAGTCCCTGCAGCAGTTCGATATGCTCGGGCCGCATCTCCTTGGCGATGCAGTCGGCGCCCAGGCTTTCGACCTTGCCGCGCACGAACAGCCGCGCTTCGTAGATGGAATCGCCAAGTGCGTCGCCGGCATCGCCCAGCACCACCAGATTGCCGGACTGCGCCATGAAGGCCGACATGTGGCCGATATTGCCGTGCACGACGATGTCGATGCCCTTCATCGAGATGCCGCAGCGCGACGAGGCATTGCCCTCGATGACGAGCAGCCCGCCCTTGCCGGTGGCGCCGGCATACTGGCTGGCGTCGCCCTTGATGACGATCGAGCCCGACATCATGTTTTCGCCGACACCGGGGCCGGCCGAGCCGTGCACTGTGATCGCAGCGCCGTCATTCATCCCGGCGCAGTAGTAGCCGACGCTGCCGCGCACATCGATGCTGACCGGCTGGTCGACGCCGACGGCAACAGAATGACTGCCCTTGGGGTGCAGCACCTCCCATGCGGTTTCATTGGAGCCGGGCGTCAGATTGTGCAGCGCCTGGTTCAGTTCACGCAGCGACGACACGTCGAGATCGAAGACCCGGGACGCCTGGTCTTGCGCCGCCTTCGAAAGTTTGGTTGCCGGCATGGGCTCAATGCTCCCAGAAATAGACGGTTGCGGGTTCCGGTTCCCAGACCCTCGCATTGTCTATGCCGGGCAGTTTGGTCAGCGCGCGATATTCCGAGCCGAAGGCGACATACTGATCGGTCTCGGCCATGACGGCGGGCTTGCAGGCGATCGGATCGCGCACCACGCCGAAACCGTTCTTGGTGCCGACGACGAAGGTGAAGAAGCCGTCGAGGTCGGACAGCGTGCCTTCCAGCGCCTCGCCGAGGTTCTTGCCATGCGCCATCTGCGACGAGAGATAGGCGGCGGCGACCTCGGTGTCGTTCTCGGTCTCGAATTTCATGCCCTCCCGCACCAGCTCGCGCCGCACATTGTTGTGGTTGGAAAGCGAGCCATTGTGCACCAGGCACTGGTCGGCGCCGGTCGAGAACGGATGCGCGCCCATAGTGGTGACGGCCGATTCCGTCGCCATGCGGGTATGGCCGACGCCATGCGTGCCGGTCATCGAGCGGACGTCGAAACGGTCGACGACCGCTTCCGGCAGACCTACTTCCTTGTAGATTTCCACCGCTTCGCCGGCGCCCATGATGCGCACGTCGGGGCGGATTGACTGCAGCGCTTCGCGCGCGGCATCGACCTTGTCGGGCGCGGTTCTCAACACTGCATGGGTGGACTTCACCGCTATGCTCACCGGCGCGCCGATGGCCTTCGCGAGTTCGGCGTCGATGCCGCGGAAATCGCGCTCGGGCTTCGCGGACTGGATGGTGATCTTGGCTTCATTCCTGGAAGGCGCGCCATAGATGGCAATGCCGGCGCTGTCGGGGCCGCGATCGCTGAGCGATATCAGCATCTGCGACAGCATCGAGCCGAGCTGCGGCTCAAGCGACTTGTCTTTCAGAAAAAGTCCGACGATTCCACACATGTCAGCCTCCCGGCGTTACCACTAGACGATGATGTATCGAATGCGTCGTGCGAATTCAATCATATGAAAAAAATATTCCTGTAGTTACGTATGCGGTTCGATGCCGCTTGGTGTACTATCGCTGCCGTCGCGGGCGCTGTGAACCCATGTAGCGGTGCGGATGCGGGCGATTTTGTAGGCGTCGAGGATCGACAGCGCATAGATCAGGAAGCCGCCGGCGTGGCGGCCGACGAAGCTGGCGTCGGCCGGCGCGATCTTGGCTGTCACCCAGGCGAGGATCACCATGAAGAACAGGAATTGCAGGCCGCGCACAGGCACGCCCAGAATGACGTGGCCGCTGGCCGGCAAGACGATTGCGGCGCCGAGCACGAGATAGGGGTTTGCCGGTGGGGGTAGGGGGGCGTTCATGCCACCTGCCTTTCCTGTCTGTTGATGGCGTCGCGCAGCCCCGAGGCTGAGGTGAGCAACCTCTCGACCAGCGCCGGATCCAGCCTTGTGCCGCCGAATGCAGCCTGCCGGAACACGCCGTAGCGCGCCCGTTCGGCCTCGGCCAGCAGCCAGACGATGCGCACGCCGTTCGGGGTGATCAAGAGTTCCTTGGCGCGGCCTTCGGCAAAGATGTCGAGATGGCTGGCGATCAGGTTCTGCGGAAAGCGCGCCGCCCTGAGGTCGGTTCGCAGCACGGCTTCAGCCGGAAATCCCGGAGCCTTCGGCAGCGTATGCTGAAGATGATCGAAATTGGAGAAGGTCGTCGGCGAGCCCGGCCGCATCATCATGTCGAAGGTCGCCGGCACCGCAACCGGCTCTGTGATCGTGACACTCAACCATCGCGCCGGCAGCTTTCGCGTCGCCAGCGTGTCGACGATGGTGCGCAGCTGCACGCGCTGTCCGTTCCACGAACCCGCCCAGGTGACAACGCCGGCTGTGCCATCGGAGACATCAACGGCATGTGTGATGACGGTCCGGATACTGGCTGCCTCGGCTGCAAGATCAGCCTTGGCCTTTTTGCGGCTGGCGCGCGCATGCCAGGCGAGGTGCAGGACGAGAGCCACGGCGACCGCCCCGGCCAGCAATGCTGTCGTCACGTCAGACACCTCGTCACGCCATGCCCGCCCAAACCGGCAGGCCCTCTCCTGTCAATAGCCCTGCGGCTTCGGCCACGGCATGGTGAACTGGTCGCCGCGACGCACATAGCGGTAACGGTAGAAGTGGAACCACAGCGAGATCAGGAAGTAGAAGGCGACCATGGCGATCAGCTGCGTGCCGTAGCCGAGGAAGATCGCAAAGAAGGTCACCACGCAGAGGCAAAACAACACGATGGCCGGGATCGGGTGGAACGGGTGCGTATAGCCGCGGCGGATCGTGCCCAGCGGCCACTTTTTGCGGAACATCATGATGTTGATGCTCATGAAGGTGTATTGCAGCACGCCCGACAGGATCGAGAAGGTGATCGCCTGGTTGAGGTCGGCAATGAAGGCGAAGGCGAGCGCGATCGGCAGCAGGAACAGGATCGAGCGATAGGGCGTGCGGTATTTCGGGTGCACGGCCGAGAACCATGTCGGCAAATAGCGGTCGCGTCCAAGCGAGAACCACGCGCGGGCCGCATCGTTGATACAGCCATTGGCCGACGCCAGTGCCGCGAGCAGCGTGGCGACGAACAACAGGTTTTCCAGCAGCGGGCTGCCGGTCAGCTTGCCGGCGTCCCACAAGGGATAATAGGTGATACCGAGGTACTCCCAGGGCATCAGCGAGGCGCAGACATACCAGGTCATGGCGGCGGCGATCAAAAGCGTGATCATGCCGGCCATGGTGCCGTAAGGCAGCGAACGCGCCGGCGAGCGCACTTCCTCGGCGGCCTGCGTGGTGCCTTCGATGCCGAGATAGTACCAGATGCCGAACTGGAAGGCCGCGATGACGCCGATCCAGCCATAGGGCAGCGCATTGCCGGGGGTGACCAGCTCGTTGAGCTTCAGCACAGCACCCTGCGTCCAGGGGCTGACCGAGAAGAACAGGATAACGATCGAGACATAGGCTATCGCCGTGATGACGAAGTTGACGTTGAGCGTCATCAGCACGCCGCGATAGTTCAGCCATGCCAGCACGACGATGGTGGCGGCAATGAAGGAGTTGTGGGTGAGCCCTTCGACGCCGGCCTTGGCGACGATGGTGTCGCCGAGCAGGATGGCGTCCGAAACCTCCAGCATGGTGTAGGCAAAGACCAGGAACAGCGCGACGTTGAAGGCCATCAGGGGCCCGACAATGTGCTTAGCCTGCGCGTATTGGCCGCCGGCGGCGGCAACCGTCGATGTCACCTCGGAGTCGATCATGGCGACCGAAGTGTACAAGAGCCCGACCACCCAGCAGACGATCAGCGCCGCCAGTGCGCCGCCCTTGTCCGCCGAGAAATTCCAGCCGGTGAATTCGCCGACCAGCACGATGCCGACGCCAAGCGCCCAGACATGGGCCGGGCCGAGCACGCGTAGCAGTGAAACTCTGTCGCCGTGTATTGCCGGTTCAAGCGTGATCGTCATTGTTCAATCCCCACTCAGATCCGGTGTTTTTCGGAAGCGGCTTCAAGCTCGCCTTCGCGCGAGGAAGTCAGCACCTCCTCGGAATAGGTCGTGTCGATCTTGAACCAGTCGTAGAGCATCCACAGCGCAAGCACGACCGAGATGCCCCACGATGCGTAAGAGAGTGCGACCCACATGAGCGTGCTTCCCCAAAATCTCTGGCGTTACTTGTCGTCGAACTTTTCGTTGATGACGTCGCGATATTCGCGGTCGGAGGCGCGGAACAGGAAGACGAAATAGCCGATCAGCACCGCCGCCATGATGATCAGCGTCGGCCAGTCGATGATGTAGTGGAAGCGGTTCTGGATGATGTCGTGCGCGGTCTCCGGCGTATAGCCGAGCTTTTCCCAGATCGAGGCCATGGTCGGGTTCTGTCCCAACGCTTCCCAGGTCTTGGCATCGAGCGCGTCGATGGATTTCGCCGCACCCGCCAGGCCGAGTTTCAATGGCAGCCACAGCGCCACGAAAATGGCGACCACGACGACCACGATATCGAAAATCTGCCCGGCCTTGCCTTGTTCCGGCGGCGTGTAGCGCGACATGTCTTCTACCCCTCAGGACGTTCTATTTTCAGGACTTGCGGCTGCGGGCCGCGTCGGCGTTCTTGATGTCGAGACCGTAGATGAAGTCCTTGTCTTCCTTGTAGTGATTGACCATCGCCAGGATCGCGGCCGTGTTGAAGATCAGCACGGCGGCCGCCGCGATCGCGACGACGATCTTGATCCCGGTGTCCGGGATGTAGGGCCATGTCATGACGAGCACGAAGAGGATCGTCGCCCAAAGGCAGATGATCAGGAGCGCGGATCCGCGCAGGTCGGAACGGTACAGCGCTTCGATGCGCTGCTGCAGGTCTGACATCGGTTTTCCCCTTTTTCCAGCGCCCGACCCCGAATTGGCCGCCAGCTGCCCTCTTTCAACAGAGTGAAATTTTTTTCATAAATTCGGGCCGAATCCAGCAATTGTCAAGCCGATTTTACGTTGGGTTAACCGTTTGTCCCCAGCCGCGAATTTTGCCTGACAATGAAATTATTTGCTTGCGGGTATTGCGGCATCAGGACGTTTGCGATCAATATTCGACCAAATGCTCTCCGCGCAGGGAGCCGGGAACACAATAGAATTTTCGAACGGAGGATTTGCGGATGACGGCATCCTGGAGATTTTCGACCCTGGCGGATCGCCATCGCGCGTTAGGCTCGAAGCTCGAAGACTGGAGCGGCATGGGCACCGCCTGGACCTACGACAAGGACGCCGACGAGGAATACACCGCCATCCGCACCAGGGCCGGGCTGATGGATGTGTCGGGCCTGAAGAAGGTTCACATCACCGGGCCGCACGCCTCACACCTCATAGACCTGGCAACGACGCGCGACGTGGAGAAGATCTATCCCGGCAAGTCGGCCTATGCCTGCATGCTGAACGAGGCCGGCAAATTCACCGACGACTGCATCCTCTACCGCACCGGGCCGAACGCCTGGATGGTGGTGCACGGCTCCGGCACCGGCCATGAGGAATTGCAGCGCGCTTCCGTCGGCCGCGACGTATCGCTGCGCTTCGACGACAATCTGCACGATCTGTCGCTGCAGGGCCCGACCGCGGTCGACTATCTCTCAAAGCATGTGCCGGGCATTCGCGACCTCAACTATTTCCATCATATGCAGACGCAGCTGTTCGGCCTTCCCGTCATGATCTCGCGCACCGGCTATACCGGCGAGCGCGGCTACGAGATATTCTGCCGCGGTCAGGACGCCGGCACGATCTGGGACAGGATCCTCGACGAGGGCAAGAGCGCCGGCATCATTCCGTGCCGCTTCACCACGCTCGATATGCTGCGCGTCGAAAGTTATTTGCTGTTTTATCCCTATGACAACTCGCAGAAATATCCGTTCGAGAACGAAGGCCCCGGCGACACGCTGTGGGAGCTCGGCCTCGACTTCACTGTCAGCCCCGGCAAGACCGGCTTTCGTGGCGCCGAAGAGCATTACCGCCTCAAGGGCAAGGAGCGCTTCAAGATCTACGGCGTGCTGCTCGACGGCAAGCAACCCGCGGATGAGGGCGCGCCGGTCTATCGCGACGGCAAAAAGGTGGGCGTGGTCACCTGCGCCATGTATTCGCCGCTGGTCGAGAAATCGATGGGCATCGCCCGCCTCGACGTCGACTGCGCGGTCAAGGACACCAGGCTCGAGATCCGCAACAAGAGCGGTTCGATCAGGGCGACGGCGCAGCCTCTGCCCTTCGACGATCCCAAAAAGACCAAGCGCACGGCGAAAGGCTGAGGCACAATCGACAGCGAGGGGTTTCGAGGTACGAAGTAGAGAATGGCAGCCAAAACGATCATCAGCCGGCCCATTTACGGAACCCTGTCCCCGCAGCCCGGCAAGCATCATCTTTTCGTGGCGGATGCGGAAGGCGCGCTGGCGATCGTCGATATGGCAAGGACGGCGCCCCCCGGCTTCTTCGACGGCGCCGAAATCGTCTTCATTCCCGGGGCCGACGGCAAGCACGTTGCCGCTCTTGAGGCACTGAAGTCCGCGCAATTTCATGTCGCGCCAACCTTCGCCAGCCTGCTGCCCCGGCTGAAGCAGACGCTTGCCAACGCGCATATGGGCCTGCGCCTCTATCTCGCCGGCACCGAAGGGCTGATCGGCCAGGCCATGCAGGTGGCGCTCGAAGCCGGCATCGATCATACCTCCATGCAGACCGAGCATCGCGGCTCATTGGCGCGGCGCATGCAGTGCGTGCATTGCAAAGGCATCACCGAAAATGTGACGACGCAGCCGGCCACCTGCGCGCATTGCGGCCTGCTGCTTCTGGTGCGCGATCATTATTCGCGACGGCTGGCAGCATTCCAGGGCGTCTGCATAAATGCCGAGGATCGCTCGGAGATTCCTCCCATCGAGGAGGTCTTCCCATGAGCACCGGCACCACCAAGCTCGATGTCGTCGTCAGCGACGTCGTCCCGGTCAACGAACTGGTGACGCGCTTCCATTTCCGCCGCCGTGACGGTGAGCTTTTGCCGACTTTTTCCGGCGGCGCCCATGTCGTGGTCGAGATGCGCGATGGCGACCGCACAAGGCTCAATCCCTATTCGCTGATGGGATCGCCGCTCGACACCCGCGAATACACCATCTCGGTGCGCCGCGACGATGTCGGCCGCGGCGGCTCGTTGTTCATGCACCGGAGCGTCAACCCCGGCCTGGAGATGGTGGTCAGCTACCCCGTCAATCTGTTCTCGCTCGACCTCAGGGCCAAGAAGCATCTGATGCTTGCCGGCGGCATCGGTATCACGCCGTTCATGGCGCAGACCGCGCAGCTCGCCGGGTCCGGCGGCAATTTCGAGCTGCACTACACCTGCCGCACCGCCTCGCTCGGCACCTATGCCGATGTGCTGCAGGAGCGCTATGGCCGTCGCGTCCGGCTCTATCACGACGACCGCGACGAGCGCATCGAACTCGACCGTCTCTTGTCCTCGCAGCCGCTCGGCACCCACCTCTATGTCTGCGGCCCGACCGGCATGATCAACTGGGTGCGCGAGCGCGCTGCGGCTCTCGGCTGGCCGGCGGAGACCGTGCACTACGAGCATTTCGCGGCACCCCAGCCCGGCCTGCCGTTCGACGTCACACTTGCCGTCAGCGGCAAGACCATCCGGGTCGGCGAGCAGCAGAGCCTGCTCGAAGCGATCGAGGCCGCCGGCGTCGATCCGCCCTATCTCTGCCGCGGCGGTGTCTGCGGCCAGTGCGAGACCAACGTCATCTCGCATGACGGCAAGTTCATCCACAACGACCACTGGCTGAGTGAGGAAGACCACCGTTCCGGCTGCAAGATCATGCCGTGCGTGTCGCGCTTCGAAGGCAAGTCGCTGGTCCTGGAAAGATAGGAGGCGAGCTTGGGCATCACCTTTCGCAAGGAAACGTTTCGCGACGATTTCACCTTCAGGAACAGCCCGGAACACATCAGGCGGTTTCCGTTTCCGTTCCACGAAGACAGCTACATGTATGCGGTCAACATCGAGCCGCATGTCGTCGGTCCCAAGGGCAGCGTGCTGGAAAACCTGATCGACGTCGACGAGCACTATGTCGCCGAGATGCAGGACCGCGCTTTGGTGCTGGCCGAGGATCCGCTGCGCTGCCAGTCGCTGCCGCACATGACGCTGGCCGGCTGGGACCTGCTCGAACTTTTGATGGAGCAACAGGCACTTGGCTATCCCGAGCATTTCACCCTGACCCGCGACGGCGACCGCTGGCGCTGGATCAACCGGCCGCTCGGTATCGACGACACCTTCACCTTCGGCGACACCTCGACACTGCCTTACGGGCCGATGGAGTACATCACCCGCCAGAGCCAGGGCGATTTCTGCATCCTCGATCAGCGCGACGGAAATCTGTGGATGGACGCCGGCATGGTCACCACCCAGGCCGACTGGTCGCTCGATTTCGACATCGGCATGAATTTCTTCGAATGGCACGCGCCGGTGCCGCTGGCGCATCAGAAGGGGATTTTCGTCAGGGCGCTGAAGTTCCTCACCAACATCCAGCAGGGCAAGCCGGCGCGGCGTCTCAACTGGACGATGACCATCAACCCGCGCCTCGACACCAGCCCGGAGAATTACCACAAATGGGGCCCGGACCGCGCGACGGTGACGCCCGAAAATGTCGGCGACAAGGTGCATCTGCGCGTCGAACTGCAAAGCTTCTGGCGGCTGCCGCGCTCGAACGGCATCGTCTTCCCGATCCGCTGCTATCTCATCAAGATGGACGAACTGGTGACACAGCCGAAATGGGCAAGGCGACTGCATCGTGTGATCCGTGATTTGCCCGAAGAGTTGGCCACCTACAAGGGCCTGACGCGGTATCGGCCGACGCTGCTCGAATGGCTGTCGAAGCTGGATGATGGCAGTGCTACGTCACCGGGGTTCGGGCCGGACTAAAGATGCCCACAAAGCTGCTGATCTCCCCCAAGAGGGGAGATGCCCGGCAGGGCAGAGGGGGGCGCCGTAGAGTGCCGGCCCTTGCCCAATGTCCATCCCAGCGCTTCGGCGAAGCTCACGGCGCGCCGCTCAGCCCAGCCACAATCACGACATGCTAGCAGACATTGTCGATATCGCGAATGACATCGTCGTTCCAGAAGCGCAGGACCGTGCAGCCCAGAGCTTCAAACTTGGCGGTTCTTGCGGCGTCCGATTCCGACGTTTCGGCTTGGCCATGCCGGGAGCCATCAAGTTCGATGATCAGCTTTTTGTCCGGGCACGCAAAATCGACGATATGGCCATCGATAGGCATCTGGCGCCGAAACTTCAGTCCCATCAGCCTGTGTGCCCTGATCTCGTTCCAAAGCTTGAGTTCGGCATCGGTCATCACCTTGCGCATCCTGCGCGCATTGCGGCGGTTGTTGGCGGAAACCAGATTATGCGTCATCGCGGTTCGCCCCCTCTGTCCTGCCGGACATTTCCCCCTCAAGTGGGGAGATCGGATGTCACGTCGGCTTTCGCCAATCGCCGATGTTGCAAAGGGGGGCCGTCGCGAAACTACTGATCTCCGCACGAGAGGATCAAGGGAAGATCGAACTCCTACCCCGCGCTCTGCGGATAGCAAATAATCGACAAATACCGCATCGGCAGCTGCGTCAGTTTTTCCGGCCCATGCGGCGCGTCGGCGTCGAAGAACAGGCTGTCGCCCGGCTTCATCGGATAGAGGTTGCTGCCGTGCCGGTACACCACCTCGCCCTCCAGCATGTAGAGGAATTCCATGCCCTCATGCTGGAAGGTCGGGAACACATCCGAATCCTCGGTCAGCGTAATCAGATAGGGCTCGACGACGACGCCGCTGGTGTTGGAGCCGATATGGCCGAGCAGATTGTATTGATGGCCGGCGCGGGTGCCGCGGCGTTCGACATCTAGCCCTTCGCCGGCCTTGACGAAGACGGCGCTGCGCTCTTCCTCGAATCGGCGGAAGAAGGCGGTGACGGGAACGCCGAGCGCCCTCGACAGCGCCTGCAGTGTGGTCAGCGACGGCGAGGTGATGCCGTTCTCGATCTTCGACAGCATGCCCAGCGAAATATCGGTGGCGACGGCGAGATCGGCAACGGTGATGCCGAGCTTCTTGCGGAAGGCGCGCACCTCGCGCCCGATCGCCACCTCCAGCACTTTTTCGCGCGTGTCGCGAATGGCGTGCGGATTCTGCGTCAGCGGCGCGCGAATGGTTTTTCCGTCCACGGAGGCCTTTGCCGGTGGCTTTGCCCTTGTCGAAGCAGTCTTGGAGTCGGAACTTGTCTTCGCCATCTCGCCTCCGAATCCCCATGATTATTTCACTCCAGGTGAACATATTCGGTGCCGATACAGAAACGCAACCGCGCAGCAAGCCCCTTAAGTCGAATGGTGTCCGAACAGGATTTACGCCGTCATCCGTTTTTCCGGAAATCCGCTGGGGCGAAACGCGGTTTCTCCACAAGGCCTGTTGACAGCATCCAAGAGGCAATTACTGTCCTGTGAGTGAAATTTGTTTCGTAAGAGCAATTCCAAAAAATCGAATGACACCGGGAGGCCTGCCATGAAAACGCGCGTTGCCGTCATTGGAGCGGGGCCATCCGGTCTGGCCCAGCTCAGGGCCTTCAAGTCGGCTGCCGACAAGGGCGCCGAGATCCCCGAAATCGTCTGCTTCGAAAAGCAGTCGGACTGGGGCGGCCTGTGGAACTACACCTGGCGCACCGGCCTCGACGAGCATGGCGACCCCGTCCACGGCTCGATGTACCGCTACCTCTGGTCGAACGGACCGAAGGAATGCCTGGAATTCGCCGACTATACGTTCGAGGAGCATTTCGGCCGCCCGATCGGATCCTACCCGCCGCGCGCCGTTTTGTGGGATTACATCAAGGGTCGCGTCGAGAAATCAGGCCTGCGCAAATGGGTGCGCTTCAACAGCCCGGTGCGCATGGTCACCTTCTCGGACGAGAGCAGGAAATTCACTGTCACCGCGCATGACCGCACCAACGACGTCACCTACTCCGAAGAGTTCGACAATGTCGTCGTCGCTTCCGGGCATTTCTCGGTTCCCAACGTTCCCTATTTCGAAGGCTTTTCGACCTTCAACGGCCGTATCCTGCACAGCCATGATTTTCGCGACGCCATGGAGTTCAAGGGCAAGGACATACTGATCATCGGCCGCTCCTATTCTGCCGAGGACATCGGCTCGCAATGCTACAAATACGGCGCCAGATCGATCACCTCCAGCTACCGCTCCAAGCCGATGGGGTTCAAATGGCCGGAGAACTGGAAGGAAGTGCCGCTGCTGCAGAAGGTCGTCGGCAAGACGGCTCACTTCAAGGATGGCACCACCAAGGACGTCGACGCCATCGTCCTGTGCACCGGCTATCTGCATTCCTTCCCGTTCCTCACGGAAGAGCTGAAGCTGAAGACCGCCAACCGCATGTGGCCGGACGGGCTCTATGAGGGCGTCGTGTGGGAGAAGAACCCGAAACTGTCCTACATCGGCATGCAGGACCAGTTCTACACTTTCAACATGTTCGACGCCCAGGCCTGGTTCGCCCGTGACGTCATCATGGGCCGCATCAAGCTGCCGTCGGTACAGGCGATGGCCGAGCACGGCGCCAAGTGGCGGGCACGCGAAGAGACGCTGGAAGACGCCGAGCAGATGATCTGGTTCCAGGGCGACTACACCAAGGAATTGATGGACCAGACCGACTATCCCGGCTTCGACGTCGAGGCGGTCAACCAGACCTTCATGGAGTGGGAGCACCACAAGGCGGAAGACATTATGAGCTTCCGCGACCACGCCTACCGCTCGCTGATGACCGGCACCATGGCGCCATTGCACCATACGCCCTGGCTGCAGGCGCTGGACGACTCGATGGAAAGCTATCTCCAGGTGAAGGGCGTGGCGGCGGAATAGGTCGGCGTGATGCAAAACAATGCGCCGGCACCGGCCCAGTTTCAATTCAGAGGGTAGTCGGGAGCCGCATCGGTCTCCGTCACCTTGACCCACACCAATTCGCTATAATAGGCACCCTCCGGGCCGGTGCCGTACATAGACAGCCTGTCAGCCATCAGCAGATGTGTCATATCGTTGAGTGCCCGGCCGGTCGGCTCCTCGGGCCAGGCGAAGACGCCGTCGGTTTTGGCGCCGAACCTCACATCGGTGCAGCCGAAATCGATCTCGACCTTCCAGGATAGCAACGGCCTGATATCGCTGGGCGGCGGGCGCGGCGGATCGGGCTGCTCGAAGTGATGGTCGACCGAGACTGTCGTCGGCACTGCCGGCGTGATACCTTTGGCTTTGAAGGAGGCGATGGCGTCGTCGCCAAATCGTGCGAGCAGGCCAGCGTGCCATAACCGGTAGGTCGCGCGGAAAAAGCCGCTGACCCGGATAGATTTGCCGTCGTTGTTGAAGACGTTCACAGCGGCGTAGAAACGGCGCAGTCGTGGCGCCAGCGCCCGCCAGTCGCATTCGGCCGGTGTCCCCGGCGTCGCGATGAAATCGTCAAGCAGATCGCTGCCGCGCACATTGGCGTTCAGCACCGTGCAATCCTCACCATGGATATGCCAGTGCCGCCGGAGCTCGGCTGCTGCGATGCCGGGCTTGCGCAGCTCTTCCACCGAGGCGCGAACCCGAGCAATCGCGTAGGACGTAGCCGCGTCCAACGTCTCAAACCCCGAAACCACATGCTCGCCGGTCTTGGTCATGTCGAAGACGACGACAGTAAAAGGCGGTTCGCGCTGATCGGGCATTCGGCAGCAAGCTCAGGCTGGTCGAGGATGAAGCAGCTTCCCGCGCGAAAATGCGTCAAAGTCAAGAGCTGGAGCGCGGCCTGCCATTTCCAGAAGAGGCGAACTCCAGAAGAGGCGAAACCGTTCTATCCGAGCCGTGCTTGAGCTTTCGCGGCTCAGGGGTCGACGACCGACCGCGATGATGTCGATGGCAGGTTGTTGCCAGCCCGCGACAATGCCGCGACTTTGGACAGTGCGATGAACACTTTCTGGCCGAGATCGCGTGTGCCGGCCACGGGGCAGGTGATGATCATCACTTCAATCCAGCGGATAGTCGGGAGGCGCCTCCGTCTCGGTCACCTTGGCGGTTAGTATCTCGCAGTCGTTGGCCCAGTCGGGGCCATCGCCGCGCATGGCCATCATGTCGGCCATCAGCAGGAACTGCATGGTTCTGAGCGCCCAGTCGGTCGGCTCTTGCGGCCAGGCGAAGATTCCGGCGGCGTCGCCACCGAACTTCACGTCGTGGCAGACAAAACCGACCTCGACCTTCCAGGATCGGAGTGCCGCGCCCGGCGGCGGGTAGGGCGGGTCGGGAAGCTCCAAGTAATTGGCGACCATGAGCTTCGTCGGCTCCGCCGGCTCGATCCCCTTGGCTTTGAAGGCGGCAATGGCGTCGTCGCCAAAGCGCTCAAGGAGGCCGTCTCGCGTCAGCCTGTAGGTCGAACGAAAGAAGCCGCCCGCCCAGACGGATTCGTTGTTGCCGTTGGAGATCAGCAGCGAGGCGCGGAAGCGGCGCAGCCTGGGCGCCAGCGCCTGCCAGTTGCACTCGGCTGGCGTCGCCGGCGTCGCAATGAAATCGTCGAGTAGATCGCTGCCGCGCACTCCGGCGTTCAGCACCGAACAGTCTTCGCCATAGAGCTGCCAGAGCTGGCGAAGCTCAGCAGTGGCGATGCCGGGCTTGCGCAACTCCTCCACCGAGGCGCGAACCCGCGCAATGGCGTAGGACGTCGCCGCCTCCAGCGTCTCAAACCCCGAAACTACGTGCTCCCCGTCCGGCTCGCCGGTCTTGGCCATGTCGAAGACGAGTACGGCAAAAGGCGGTTCGCCGGGATTGGGCATTCAACAATTATCCTAGTCTTGCCCGCGCCTTCGCCGTCCAGGCATTGAACAGCCGGTCTGCGACGATGCCGATGAAAGCGATGGCGAGACCCGCGACAATGCCGCGTCCGGAATCGGCCTTGGACAGCGCGATGAAGACTTCCTGGCCGAGGTCGCGTGTGCCGACCATGGCGCAGATGATGATCATCGCCAGCGCCATCAGGATCGTCTGGTTGACGCCCAGCATGATTTCGGGAAACGCCAGTGGCAATTGTACCCGAAAGAAGGTCTGGCGCGGCGTGCAGCCGGAAACCTTCGCCGCCTCGATCAGCGCCGGCGGCACTTGCCGGATGCCGTGATTGGTGTAGCGGATCGCCGGCACCACGGCGAAGGCGACCGTGGCGATCATGGCGGTGACGTCGCCGACCCGGAACAGCATCACCACAGGAATGATGAAGCAGAAGGACGGCAGCACCTGCAGCGTGTCGATGATGGGCGTGACGATCTTTTCGAAGCGGTCGCTGCGCGCGGCCATCAGGCCAATCGGGATGCCGATCAGGCAAGCGATGAAGGCCGAGATGCCGCAGAGATAAACCGTCGCCATGGTCTTTTCCCACAGGCCGGTGACGGCGCAGAAGGCGGTCAGCGCGGCGACGAGGGCGGCGAGACGCAGGCCACCGAACTGGTAGCCGGCGAGGCCGAGCAGGGCCACCGCGCCGAGCCACGGAAAGCCTTCGCAGAAGGCGCGCAGCGGGTTCAGTACATTGAGGATGAGCGCCACGCGAAACGCTTCGATCACGTCGAAGAAGTTGATCGTCACCCAGCTCACCGCCGCCTTCCACAGTGGCGCGGTGGTGAAGGTGATCTCCTTGGGCATCGCTGCGAACGCCGGTACGAACAGGCCGAGCAGCGTCGTCACGACCAGGATGGCGATGGCCAGCGACAGATTGGGATAGCGCCGCCAAACGCTCTGGTTCGCCTGCCGTTGAACGTGGCCTTTTGCCTGCTTATGCGCGATCGCCTGGCTCAGCCGGTCGAGCGCGATTGCGAGCGCCACAATGGCGAGCCCGGCTTCCATCGCTTCGCCGACCTTCAGCGCACGCAGCGCCAGCAGCACATCATAGCCGAGGCCGCCGGCGCCGATCATCGAGGCGATGATCACCATGTTCAGCGCCAGCATGATCACCTGGTTGACGCCGATCATCAGTGTCGGCCGCGCCGACGGCAGCAGCACGCGCCACAATTTCTGCCGCGCCGTGCAGCCGGCCATCTCTGAGAAATCGTCGATCTCGGAGGGCACCCGCGACAGACCCAGCATCGTTGCTCGCACCATGGGCGGCGTGGCGAAGATGGCGGTGGCGATCATCGCCGAGACCGGGCTGTTGCCGAACAGGAGCAGCATCGGGATGAGATAGGCGAAGGTCGGGATGGTCTGCATCAAATCGAGGGCAGGGGAGATGATCAGCCGCTCGGCCCATGGCTTGCGCCACGCCCAGATGCCGGCGAACAGGCCGGTGACGATGCAGAACGGCACCGCGATGGAAATCAGTGCCAGTGTCAGCATGGCGCTGGTCCATTGGCCGAACAGCGCGGTGTAGAGGAAGCAGCCGCCGACCAGCATGCCGAGTTTTCTACCGCCCACCGCGTGCCCGGCGATGAAGGCGGCTACGCAGACGCCGATCCAGGACAGGCGCGGCAGGACATAGGCATCGGCACCGTGACCAATCTTGAAATTCTTGGCCAGCAGGTCGAGCGCGAAATCGAGGGGAACGCCGAGCACCGCGGTGATCGAGCGGGTCAGCCAGGACAAGTTCGACTTGATCCAGCGCATCAGCGCACTGACCCAGTCAGCGACGGGAACGACCGCATCGGCCGGATAGTCGACCGCCCATGGCAGCCTCTCCTGCAGCAGGAATACCACCAGCACGGCGGCCAGCGCCAGCGCCCAGATCAGCAGCCAGCGCTGAACCGGCGGCCTCGTTTCGCTGGCGCTTGCCGTGACCGTCATGCGCCAGCTCTCGTATGCTCGATACCGGCCAGCAACTCGATCACCGATTGCGGCGTCACCTCGCCGATCGGCCTGCCGGTGCCGTTGACCACGGCGAAGGGCTTACCCGACGCGACAATGCTGGCCGAGAAGCTGGCGATCTTGGCGTCGGGCAAAACCGTGCCGCCGTGCTCGGCGCCATCGCAGGCACGCATCAGGCTGCGCGCCGAAATCACCTTGGCGCGGTCGACATCGCGGGTGAATTCGGCGACATAGTCGGTCGCCGGGTTGACAACCAGCTGTTCCGGCGTGCCGGTCTGGATGACCTCTCCATCCTTCATGATGGCGATGCGGTCGGCAAGCCTTATCGCCTCGTCGAAATCATGGGTGATGAAGACGATGGTCTTGTGCAGCATGGTCTGCAGCCGCATCAGTTCGTCCTGCATCTCGCGGCGGATCAGCGGGTCGAGCGCCGAGAACGGCTCGTCGAGGAACCAGATCTCCGGCTTGGTCGCGAGGCTGCGGGCAATGCCGACGCGCTGCTGCTGGCCGCCGGAGAGTTCGCGCGGATAGAAATGCTCGCGGCCGCGTAAGCCCACGAGATCGATCACCTCCCGCGCTCTCGTTTCGCGCGTCGGTCGGTCCTGGCCCTGGATGCTCAGGGGAAAGGCAATGTTGTCGAGCACGTTAAGATGCGGCAGCAGCGCAAAATTCTGGAACACCATACCCATGCGATGACGCCGCAGTTCGATCAGCGCCGCATCGGAAATCTTGAGCAGGTCGTTGCCTTCGAATTCGACCTTGCCGTGGGTCGGCTCGACCAGCCGCGACATGCAGCGCACCAGCGTCGACTTGCCGGAGCCGGATAGCCCCATGATGATGAAGATCTCGCCCTGGCGTATTTCGAGATCGACGGCGCGCACCGCACCCACCAGTCCTGCGGCAGCGACATCGGCCATGCTGGCCTTGCCGTCACGCTCGCGGATGAAGCTGGCCGCGTTCGATCCGAACAGTTTCCAGACGTTGCGGCAGGCAAGCTTTATCGGCCGCGCATCCTTTGGCGTGCCAACTGCCTGCGGTTCAGTCGCTTCCGTCATCCAATGGTCCTTCTGGAAAATGGAGATAAGACCCGGCCGCTAGGCCGGGTCCGGCTTCCAGTCAGGCGATCACTGCGCCCAGGCTTTCCAGTCGGCTTCGTGGGCAGCGATCCAGGCGGCGGCGACGTCTTCCGGCGTCTTGCCGCCAAGATCGATCTCGCCGCTCATCTTGTTGAGCTCATCGGTGTCGATCGTGTAGGCCTTGGTCACCTTGTAGGCGATCGGCCATTTGTCCTTCATGCCGGACCAGGAGTATTTCCAGATCTCGCCATGCGGCTTGCCGCAATCATATTTGGCATCCGGGTTGGTGCCCCATTTCGGATCGGTGTAGCACTCGGGCGTATACTCCGGGAATTCAACCCACTCGCCCTTGTACTTGGCCGGCGCCCAGTGCGGCGAATAGATCCACAGCATGATCGGCGCCTTGCGCTGATAGGCCGAGTCCAGTTCGGCGAACATCGCCGCGTCGGTGCCGGCATGGATGACGGTGAAGGGCAGCTTCAGCGCCTCGACGCGCTCGTCGTCAAAACCCTCCCAGGTTACCGGGCCGCCGAGATAGCGGCCCTTCGGCGCCGTCTCCGCTGTCGAGAACGCCTCGGCGCATTTCGGGTCCTTCAGCGCTTCCCAATTGGGCAGGCCGGGGCATTTCTCCTTCATATATTCGGGAAACCACCATTCCTCCTTGGCCTTCGGCCCGAGCTTGCCGAGCCGCTCGGTCTGGCCGGTGGCGTCTGAAGCCTTCATCGCTTCGCCGGCCGTCGTGTCCCAGAACTCCAGGCCGACATCAAGGTCGCCATTGGTGAGGCCGGTGGTCAGGCTGGAGAGGTAGTCGGCTGTCGGATATTCGACGGTATAGCCGAGCTTTTCGAGGATACCGCCAAGAATCTTGGCGTTGAGGTTGACGCTGGTCCAGTCGAAGAGCGCGATCTTGATCGGGTCGTTGGATTCGGGTGCTGCTGCGTGGACCGGTGATGTAAGCGCACTTGCGGCGGCAAGTGCAAGGGCTCCTATTGATAGGTTCGAAATCACACTGCGAAATGACATGCTTGTTCTCCTGTCAAACCATGTGGAAATTTCTTGACCGTTCCCTTCTTGCGTCTTTTCTTGATTGTGTTGGAAAGGCGGGTCGTTGCGCAAGTTCGTTCGCACCATGCCATTGCCGCGGCCGCAACTTGCGCAGGCGAAATGGTTGCTCGACTTGGTGTTTATGTGATGCCGGGCGGGCCCGCGTCATGGCATCGGATGGATTGCTGCGTGAGCAATCGTCAACAGATCGATCGCCGCTCCAGCGGCGCTCTCAGACGTGCGAGCCATCAAGGTCCCATGGTCTCGGCCGGCGAGCCCCATCCCCGCCAAGGCCGTTTCATGAGATGAAATTATATATACCAACGTTCATGCGGCGCAACGGCTGATGCCCTGTGCACTGCGGAATTTCAGACTGGTCGATTGCCAACCGCCAGAGCTGACGTTCACGACATGATCAGGCCGCCATCGACATTGATGGTTTGGCCGGTGATGTAGGTGGCGTCGTCGCTGGCGAGAAAGCTGACCAGGCCGGACACGTCCTCGCCGCTGCCGGCGCGCCCCATCGGGATGTTCTTCACCCATTCGGCCATCAGCTCGCCGGGCTTGTAGTCACCCATCAGCTTGCCCCAGGCGGCGTCATTATAGGCCCACATGTCCGTGTCGATGATGCCGGGGCAGATGGCGTTGACGGTGATCTTTTCCTTGGCCACTTCCTTGGCCAGGCTCTGGGTAATGCCGACGACGCCGAACTTCGACGCCGCATAGTGCGGCGTGTAGATGAAACCCTGCCGCGCCTGGCCCGATGCCGTGTTGATCAGCCGGCCGCCATCGCCATGCTTGCGAATGCGCGCGATCGCTTCCTGGCAGCACAGGAACACGCCCTTGGTGTTGACGGCCATCACCTTGTCCCACTCGGCCTCGGTCATCGCCTCGATCCGGGCGATGGTGATGACGCCGGCATTCTGCACCGAAATGTCGACACGGCCGAATTCCTTCTCGGCGAGATCGTAAAGCGCTGTAACCTCATCCTTCTTGGTCACGTCCATGCGCATCGACGCGACCTTGGCGCCCCCCGCTTTAAGGCCGGCGGCGACGTCCTCGACGCGGGTATCGATGGCGCTGACCACGATCGCGGCACCTTCCTCGGCGAAGCGCTTCGCCATCGCCGCGCCGATGCCGCCGCTCGCGCCGGTGATGACCGCAGTCTTGCCTTCAAAACGCTTCTGCACTTTTCTTCTCCTACCAGCAGACAAAGCCGCCATCGACGATCAGGTCGATGCCGGTGACGTAACTCGCGGCGCGGCTGGCCAGGAACACGGTCGGGCCGACCATTTCTTCCGGCGTCGCCATGCGCCCCATGGGCGTGTCGCGTTCGAAGATCTTGATCTGTTCGGCGACCTCCGGCCGCTTGTTCATCGGCGTCAGCGTGTAGCCTGGGCTCACCACATTGACGCGCAGGCCGCGATCGGCCCATTCCATTGCGAGGCTTTTCGACATGTGGATGACCGCCGCCTTCGACGAATTGTAATGCGCCTGGGTCAGGCCGCGATTGACGATCGAGCCCGACATCGAGGCGATGTTGATGATCGAGCCCTTGCGCCGCGTCAGCATGGCGCGCGCTTCGGCCTGGCAGGACAGGAACACGCCGCTGACATTGACGTCGTAGATTTTCTGCCACTTCTCCAGCGACAGCGTCTCGGCGGCCTCGGCTCCTGCAATGCCGGCATTGTTGACGGCGATGGTCAGCGCGCCGAGCTCCTTTTCCGTGCGCTCGACTGCGGTCGCCAGGTCGGCCTCCGACGTCACCGTCCCGGTCAGCACCACCGCCTTGCGGCCAAGCGCGGCGATCCTGTGCGCGGTCTCATCCAGCCCGCCTTTCGAGGCATGGCCGAAACAGGCTATGTCGGCGCCGGCTTCGGCGAGTCCGATGGCAATGGCCTGGCCAATGCCGCTGCCGGCGCCTGTTACCAGCGCTACGTCGCCGCTGAGATCGAATAGTTTCATGTTGTTCCCCCTCCTGAAATGAAGGGGCGCCAGTCTTTGCTGGCGCCCCGCGCGGTCCGGTCCTTGGGAGGATACCACCTGCTGCGCTTTGTTCCGACTCCTGTCCTCAGCTCGTGGCGAGTTCCATCACCGCGACATTGCTCGCCTCGCTGCGGTCGAGAATGCCGCGCTGGCGGCCGCGGCTCAGCACCAGCACCCGGTGTGACAGGCCCAGCACCTCCTCGAGGTCGGAGCTGACCACCACCACCGCCATGCCGGAGCGGGCGAGGTCGGCGATCACGTCGTAGATCGCCGCACGCGCACCGACATCGATGCCGCGCGTCGGCTCATCGAGGATGAACACCTTCGGCGGTCGCGACACCCATTTGGCGATGATCACCTTCTGCTGGTTGCCGCCGGAAAGCTTGCTGACCGCCTGGCCAGGTTTGCCCTTGACCCCGAGCCTTGCGATGCCGGCTTCGGCGAATTTCTGCACCGCTTTCGGAAACACCCAGCCTTTCGGCGCGACATGGTCGAAATTGCCGAACGCCAAATTCTCGCCGATGGTCTGGTCGAGAACGACGCCTTGCGCCTTTCGGTCTTCCGGCACCAGCACGACGCCGGCCTTGATGGCTGCCGCTGGCCCGCTGAGATGCACCGGTTTGCCGGCAACGCGCACCGAGCCCGACGAGATCGGATCGGCGCCGGCGATCGCCCGCACCAGTTCGGTGCGGCCGGCGCCGATCAACCCGGCAATGCCGAGGATCTCGCCTGCTTTGACCGAGAAGGAAACGTTGTTGAAGCTCTTCTCCGGCGAGGACAGGTTGTCGACCTCGAGCAGCGTCTCCTCGCGAGGTGGCGACAGATGCGGGAACATCCGCTCGACCGAGCGGCCGACCATCTGCTCCACCACTGTGCGCACGGGAATATCGGCGCGCTCGTGGCGGGCGACGATGCGTCCGTCGCGCATCACCACCACGCGGTCGGCAATCTGCGCGATCTCGTCGAGACGATGGCTGATATAGATGAAGGACATGCCTTCCGCCTTGAGCTTGCGGATCTGCTGGAACAAAAGCTCCGTTTCCTCGCCGCCAAGCGCTGCGGTCGGTTCGTCGAAGATCAGCAATTCGGCATTCAGCGTCAGCGCCTTGGCGATCTCGACCTGCTGCTGGGCGGCGATGCGCAGCGTGCCCACCTTGCGCTCGGGCGAGACGTCGAGGCCAAGCCGCTTCAACTGCGCCGAGGCATTGGCGTTCATTGCTGCGCGGTCGATGCGGGCGCCGCGCATCGGCAGGCGCCCGACATAGACGTTTTCCGCCACCGACAGATCCGGCAGCAGCTTCAGTTCCTGATGGATCATGCCCACACCGGCATCGATTGCCGCGGCAGGCGAGGCGGGGGAATAAGGTTTCCCCCGCCAGATGATGGTGCCCGCGTCGGGCCGGGTCGAGCCGGCGATGATATTGGACACCGTCGACTTGCCGGCGCCGTTTTCGCCGAGCAGCGCCACAACCTCGCCCGGCCGCACCTCAAAGCTTGCATCGGCCAGGACCTGGACCGGTCCGTAGCTCTTGCAAAGGCCGTTGACGAAGAGCCCGTTGTGCGGGCTTTCGCTGTGGCGAGGATCAGGAGACATCGTGGCGCTCTCTTAAGCGGTGCCGGTCGTTACGGATGCTTGGCGATGAACTGCTCGACATTGTCCTTGGTGGTCAGCGTCGCATCCTGCAGCTGTTCGGCCGGAACGCTCTCGCCCGCCACCAGCTTGATCGCCGCATCGACGGCGAGCCGGCCCATGCCTTGCGTCTGCTGCGTCGCGGTGACGTCGAACACGCCGTCCTTCAGCGCCTTGAGCGCGGCCACGTCGCCATCGAAGCCGGCAACCCAGACCTTGTGGCCGGGATTGGCGACCTTGACCGCCTGTGCCGCACCCAGCGCCAGCGCATCGGCCTGGCCGATGACGATGGAGACATCGGGATGCGACTGCAAAAGGTCCTGCGTCAGCTTGAAGCCTTCGTCCTGGTGCCAGCCTTCGCTCCACAATTCGCCGACCACCTTGATATCGGGATAGGCCTTGAGCGCTTCGCCGCAGCCCTTCGAGCGATCCACTTCCGGCGTGGTGCCCTTCTGGCCGTGGATGATGATCAGTTCGCCTTTGCCGCCGGCCTGCTTGGCGATGTAGTCGCACACCGCCTGCGCCGAGGCGACACTGTTGGTGGCGATGAAGGTGTCGCCGGGCGCGCCGTCGGCGTTGCGGTCGACATTGACGACCGGGATGCCGGCAGCCTTGGCGGTCTTGGTCGGCACGGTGGCGGCTGTGGCGCCGGCCGGAATGTAGATCAGCGCGTCGATGTTCTGCGTGATCAGATCCTGCACCTGGCTGACCTGGGTCGCTGAATCGCCCTTGGCGTCGACGGTGACGATCTCGATGCCCTTCTCCTTGCCGTAGGCTTCGACCGACTGCTTGATCTGGTTGAAGAAGTCGGCCTGCAAATTGGCCACGGCGAGGCCGAGTTTCTTGGCCTCCTTGGCCGAGGCCATGTCGGTCAGCCCGAGCATAGGAATGATGGCGGCAGCGGCGAGCAGCAGTGAACGTTTGGTCAGCATGTTTTTCCTCCGTTGATAGTCAAACTGTCCCGCCAGCGCATCGCGCCCCTTGGAACATCCCAGTTTCGGATCGACCGATCCGTCTATCGCCCGGACGCTCCGGGCGAATTCTCAATTGTGCCCCGTTCTCTATCGCGCCCTGCGCCGCCAGGTATCGCTGGCGACCGCCAGCGCGATCACCACGCCGATCACCACCTGCTGGATGAAGGGCGAGACGCCGAGCAGATTGAGCCCGTTGCGCAGCACGCCGATGATGAGTACGCCGACCGCGGTGCCGCCGATCGAGCCGATGCCGCCCGACAGGCTGGCGCCGCCGATCACCACCGCCGCGATGGTGTCGAGCTCATAGCCGAGGCCGGAACTCGGCTGCACCGAATCCAGCCGCGCGGCGAGCACGATGCCGGCAAGACCCGCAAGTACGGCGCAGATGGCGTAGACCCAGTTGGTCAGTGACTTCACCGGAATGCCGGAGAGCCGCGCCACCTCGGCGCTGCCGCCGATGGCGTAAAGGCTGCGGCCGGTGGCGCGGTAGTTGAGGAAGATGGCGAAGACGATCGCCAGCACCATCATCACCCCGACTGTGACCGACAGGAAGCCGAAATGGCGGATGATCGACAGGCTGGTGAACCAGTCGGGAAAGCCGACAATCTGCGAACCGTCGGTGATCATATTGGCAAGACCGCGCGCCACCGACATCATCGCCAGCGTCGCGATGAACGGCGGCAGCCGGGTGACGGTCACCAGCAGGCCGGACACCAGTCCGCAAAGGCCGGCGACGACCAGTGCTGCGACGACGCCGGCCGCAAGGCCGAGATTGAGATAGTCGGGGTGGGAGACAAAGCCCATCACCATGGCGGCCAGCGCCAGCACCGAGCCGACCGAGAGATCGATGCCGCCGATCAGGATCACCAGCGTCATCCCGATTGCCATGATGCCGAGCACCGTGATCTGGTCAAGTACGTTGAGGATGTTGCGCACGGTGAGGAACGTGTCGGTGGTCAGCGTCAGCGCCAGGCAAAGCAGCAGCAGCCCGATCAGCGGCCCCATGGTTCCGGCAAACAGCGCCGAAAGCTTCGCGGCCGTCCCACCTTGAGTGCCGGGCGCGGCTTTCAACTCGCCAGCCTTCGACTCGCTTGCATCATTACTCACGGCCACTTCGTCTCCTCCGTCAGCGAAACGACGATGGCCTGCCGTCCGCTCTTGTTCACCAGGCACCTCCCTGTGAACAATTTATCTTTGATATGCAATTTTGTTCAGCTAAACTGTTCATTAGAAAATTGTCAAGAGCCGTTGCGCCATTCGGCGGTGGTTTGCGCCACAGGGCGGTTTGTCCTAGGGAAGGCCAGGGGGCGGCGCTTGCGGAAAGATTTCCGAAATCTGCCGCGGGAGGGCAAAAGATGGCGACCGTCGAAAACGAGAAGGCCTCGCGCTTCCCCGATGCCGAGCTCAAGGCCCGGGCCGCCTGGCATTACTATGTCGAAGGTCTGACGCAAGAGCGCATTTCCGAGATCCTCGGCGTCGGCCGCATCAAGGTGCACCGCATTCTCTCCGCTGCGCGAGAGGAGGGCATCGTGCAGTTCCGCATTCGCGACAGTGTCGTCGAATGCGTGCAGCTCGAGGAGAGCCTGAAGCAGCGCTTTGGGCTAAGCCAGGCGGTCGTGGTGCCGTCGGCCGCCGACCGCAGCAACGCGCCGCTGATGATCGGCCACGCGGCTGCCGCCTATCTCGCCGACAACGTCAATGCCGGCGACGTCATTGCGCTGGGCTGGGGCCGGACGCTGAAATTCGCCATCAACGAATTGCCGAGGCGGCCGATTGCCAGGACGACGGTCGTCTCGATGCTCGGCGGCCTTACCCACGCGCAGCCGCTCAACCCGACCGAAAGCGCCTGGGAGTTCGCCGAAAAGATCGGCGCTGAATGTTTCCTGCTGCCGGTGCCGGTCTATGCCGACAAGCCGGAACAGCGCGATGCCTTCATGAGCCAGCGCAGCGTTCAGGATGTCGTCTTCCGCGCGCGCCGCGCCAACATCGCCGTGCTCAGCGTCGGCTCGTTTTCCAAGGACAGCCCGATCGCCAATTACGGCTTCATCAAACCGAGCGAACTCGAGGAATTGCAGGCGGCCGGCGCGGTCGGCGACCTCTTGTGCCATTTCATCGACGCCGAGGGCCACCCTGTCGACCATGAGGTCAACCGCCGCGTCTGCGCCTATCCGCTGCAGGATCTGTCCGATATTCCGAGCATCATCCTGGTGTCAGGCGGTCAGGAGAAGGTCGCCGTCATGCGCGCGGCGCTCGCCAACACCAGGATTTCGGTGCTCATTACCGATGAGGATGCGGCCAAAGGCCTACTCAACCGTTGAGCGCTGTCGGCCTCGGTCAGAATTCGCAGGGCTCCGGACGACTGTCGTCCGACCAGTCGGCCAGTGCGATCGGCACGAATTTTCCCGCGACCGGTTTGCCGTCGTCCAGGTCCTTTGAAGCGGTGCCTTTGCCGGTGAGAAAATTGATGTCGCAGCCGCCCAGCGTCGTCTCGACCGAGCCGTCGGCTTTCTGCACATTCCAGTCCCAGTCGCGACTGTAGCCGGCGACAAGGAATTTACCGCCGCGCCAGACGATGGTCAGCGTCGCATCCCATGATTTGTTGGCGCCGCAGCCGAAGCACGAGGTGACGACAAGCGATCCCTTGCCCTTGCTTTCGAACCCGAGAATACGGTCCTGCGTCAGCGCCTTTTTGACAAAATCAGGCTTGCGCGAAGGATCGAGCTTTCCTTCGCCGGCAGCCAGATAGATCGAGAGATCCGCCAGCCCGGTGTCGGAATCCGCCGCGATCGCGGCCCGATCCATCCGGCCGTCATTGTCCATGTCGAGCGTGACCTCAAAGGGCGGCTCGTCCTGCGCACGCGCCGTCATTGGAGCTGCCGCAAGCGCGACAATCCAGGGCAGGGCGGCAAGATGAAATACTGCTTTCATGAGCCCGATGAGTCTAGCATTGGCCGGGCAGGACGCAAAATCCCAAGCTGGGCAGGTTGGGCATGGGAGCCTCACGCAGGCAAGCTGCGCTTGAACTCAGATCGCACCGAGCCGCGCGTGGATGTCGCGTGTCGCGTGATAGAGGTCGCGGTAGATCGACTTGCGCGCCCGGTAAGCCGGCACCAGCGTCATATCCGGATCGACACGCCTGGCCGGCGCCGCCGCCATTGCCTTGGCGGCGTCTTCCGCCGAGGCGAACCAGCCGATCGCCGAAGCCGCCAGCATCGCCGCGCCAAGGGCCGCCGCCTCGTTGACCGGCGACACGAACAGCGGCCGCTCCAGCACGCTGGCCATGATCTTCATCAGCAGCGCCGAATTGGTGCCGCCGCCGGCGGCAATCATCTCTCCCGGCTTGCCGCCGCTTTCGGCCTCCATCGCCTCGCTGGCGATGGCCTGCTCCAAAGCGATGCCTTCCAGCGTGGCGCGGAAGAGATGCCTGGGCTCATGGTCGAGCGACAGGCCAACAACGGCGCCGCGCGCCGCGCCATCCCAATAGGGGCTCATGACGCCGGCCCAATAGGGCATGACCAAAAGACCGTCGCTGCCGGCCGCAACATCGACCGCACCCTTCTCCAGTTCTGCCGCGGAAGACGCGCCGGTGGTGCGCACGATCCAGTCGACCAGTTGCATGCCCGAGCGCAGCACGGTTTCCAGCATGAAGCCCGAACCGGTGGGCGAGACCAGCGTGCGAAACGCGTCCGATGTGGTGACCGTGCCGGAATAGCAGCCGCTGACGACGCCGGAGCCGAGCGAGAGATAGCTCTTGCGGGCACCATAGACGCCCATGCCGAGACCCATGGCCTGGCCATCGCCGGCGCCGGCGACAATTGGCGTGCCCGCTTTGAGGCCAGTCAGCTGGGCAATGCTTTCGGCAAGGCCGCCGCAGATTTCGCCTGGGCCGATCAGCGCCGGCAACTGCCGTGGCTGCAGCCCTGCAGCCGCGACAAGCTCAGGGTGCCATTCGCCTGTCGCGACATCGAGCAAGCCGAGCGGGTCGGCACTTGCCGTGCTGGTTACCAGCCGTGCGGTCAGCCGGTGAACGAAGAAGCCATGAACATCGACCAGGGCGGCGGCGTTGGCCAGCACCTGCGGCTGGTGTTCCGCCAGCCAGGCGATGGCATAGAGCGCCGGCGTCGGATCCGGCGGCTTGCCGCTCCAGTCGCGGATCGTCTCGCGGCCAAGCTCGGCCGACAGCTTGGCGACTTGAGGCCGGGCGCGCTCGTCAAGCCACAGGATCGCCGGGATGAGCGGCGTGCCGGCCTGATCGATCAGGGTGAAGGTCTCGCGCTGATGGGCTATGGCAATTGCCGCCACGCGCGCGGCGCCGACCTTGTCGGCAACCTGCTTCAGCGCACTGATGAGGGCTGCCCACCAATGTTCGGCATCCTGCTCGAAATGGCCGGGCTTCGGATTGGCCAGCGGATAGGCCTCGCGCGCCTGGAACAGCTCCGCGCCGTCGCGGGTGAAGGCGATCGCCTTCACCGCCGTCGTCGAGGCATCGATCCCGATAACGACATCGTCCATCACAGGGAGATCCCGAAGGTTCAGGCGGCGTTGGTCACAAACTGTCCGTCCGACTGGTCGAGACGGCGGCGGATCTGCGTTATCACCATCGAATCGTCGGGTACACAATTTTCATAGGTGAGGAAGTCGCCGGTCTTGACCGGCTTGACCACCTTGGCGCGTTCGGCAATCCCGAGCGGCAGCGCGCCCTTGGCGCGGGCGTCCTCCCAGGTCATGGCGAAGCCGCGATAGTCGTTCTCGCCGATCATGCCGAGCGATTGGCCCGCGCCGAGATCGCTCTTGGCCACCGCCACCGCTTCGGCGACCGGATGGTCGAGCGGCTCCATGTCGGCGCGTTTGTAGACCACGGCGCGCGCCGCCGACAGTGGCACTTCAAGGCTTGTCAGGTGATAGGGACGGTAGATCGTGAAATAGGGGCCCTTGCCGACCTTGAGGTCGACCATGCGCTCCAGCACGCGCGGATGCCTCGTTTCGATGATGCAGAACACGCCAGGCGCCACGCCCTTGCCGATGGAATAGTCGACCACGCCCTTGCGATGCAGCACGCCGCCATCCTCGCGCGGGCAAAGCACGCTGGCCAGTTCCTCCAGCGTCGCCGTCGGGCCGTGCATGCCCGGCACGTCGGGCACCAGCCCGGTGGCGTTGGCGATAGCCACCATCTCGATCGCCGTCTTGGAACCGTCGACGAACTCGACCAGCATGCGCGCATTCATGTTGCGCTCGGCCGCTTCCTTCTCGTAGTCGGCGGGCATGGCGTCGATCTTGAGCGGGTTGTTTTTGCCCTTGCCGGCGGCGATGATGTTGAAGCCGAGGCTCTTGGCGAAGCCGATGATCTCCAGCGTGCAGGCGGGTTCGTCGCCGGCCGCACCGGTGTAGACCACGCCGGCCTTGCGCGCTTCCTCCTTGAGGAAGCGGCCGATCGTAATGTCCGCCTCGACATTGAGCATAACGATGTGCTTGCCGTTCTTCATCACTTCGAGCGCAAACAGCGTGCCGATGTTGGGATTGCCTGTCGCGTCGATGATGACATCAATGCGGCCGGCCGCGGCCAGCGCATGCAGATCTTCGGTGACAGCGATCTTGCCGGCCTCGATGGCGCGGTCGATGGCAGAGGCGTTCGCAGCCTGGACGATGTCGGAGCGGTCATGGCCGGCGAGCAGTGCGGCATCGATCGCCGCTTGCGGCCGCACCTCGGAAATGGCACCGATCCGCATGCCCGGCATCAGCGCCACCTGGACGACGATGTCGGTGCCCATCTGCCCGGCGCCGGCGAGTCCGATGGTGATAGGCCCTTGGGCTTCAGCGCGCTGCAGAAGTTCCGCTGCAAATTGCGGATGGGCCATATCGCTTCCTCCAGTCATGACGCGCCGCAGCGTCAAATCATCATTTTGAACATTCCTATTTCCATTTGAAAAATATTTCAACCGCAAATCGGAGAATGGCTGCAGGGCCAAATCTCCCACGGAGGATTCGTGGGGTGACAGCTTCATGCTGCGCTTGATCTCAGCCGATCTCTAGGAAAGGCTTGCCGAGCAGGTCGGGCACGACATCGACGCCGAGGCCGGGCCCGTCGGGAATGCCCATGTGGCTGCCGGTGACCGGTGGCGCGTTGGAGGCCGTGCGCACCGTCACCCACTCATGGAAGGCGATGGCGTGCAGCCGGCGTTCTTCCGGCGTCGACAGCGACAGATGTGCCATCGCCGCCGTGTCGATCTCGGCGCCGCCCGTATCCTCGACGGTGATCATGAAACCGAGATCGACGGCGACGTCGCGGATTTGCCTTGTCCTGGTTACGCCGCCAAGCCGCGAGATCTTCAGCGTCAGCCCGTCGGCGGCGCCCAGGCGGTGGATTTCCAGCATCGCCTCGAGCGAGATGACGCTCTCGTCCAGCACCATCGGCTTGTCGAGCATGCGGCGCACCGACATGTTCTCCTCAATCGACGTGCAGGGCTGCTCGAACGTGTAGTCGATGCCGCGCGTGGCGTCGGCGAACTGCCGCGCCTGGTAGGGTGTCCAGCCGGCATTGGCGTCGCAGAAAATCACCGTGCCTTTCGGCACGGCCGAAGCGACTGCGCTCACCCGCTCGATGTCTTCATGCACATTGCCGCCGACCTTGACCTGCAGCCGGCGGCAGCCTTCCGCGATGATCCTTTTGGCCAGTGCCGCCATCTGGTCGAGCGTGCCGTGGGTGACGACGCGGTAGGTCTCCGCCATGTCGCTCTCGCGGCCGCCAAGCATGGTCACAAGCGGCACGTCGGCGGCGCGGGCGGCCAGATCCCAGCAGGCCATGTCGAGCGCCGACTTGATGTAGGGATGGCCCTTGAACACCGTATCCATCAGCCGGCCGATGCCGGCGAGAGCACGCGGGTCCTGGCCGATCAGGTGCGGCGCGATCTCGACCACGCCCGCGCGCGTTCCCGCCGGAAACGCGGCCGAATAGAAATTGCCGAGCGGCGCCATCTCGCCCCAGCCGGTCACGCCGCTGTCGGAGGTGATGGCGACGATCACCGCGTCGAAACAGTCGGCCACACGCCCCTTGGACATGCGGTAAGGCCCGTCCACGAAGGGCTGCACGACGCGATAGGCCTTGATGGATTTGATCTGCACTTGTCTGTCCGTTGTCTCTAGGTGTTGAGGAGGGTCAGCCCTTCGATGTTCCGCTGCTCGAGGCCACGCGCATAGGCAAGCAGCTCTTCGAAATCGAGGTCGATATGCTCGCGCGCATGGCGCTGGGCAGCGCGCATGTCGGCGCCCTTCAAGAACCGCACATAGGTCTCGTGGAGATCTTCGGCCGGCACCGGCTCGTTGCGGGCCCGCTGGTGCAGGGCAAAATACATCTGCAGCCGGCTGGTCAGCCGCTGCCAGGTTTCCAGCAGCACCGAATTGTCGGCCCATTCATAGATCAGCCCGTGCAATTGCAGCGCGGCTTCGATCTGGCGGGTGGTGTCGCGCGCGCGCGTCGCCTGCTTCCCTGCCTCGTGCCGGCGGTCGAGTTCGTCGAAGAAGCGCTGGTCGCGCAGCTTCCATGTCCGCTCGATGGCGAATTCATCGAGCACCTTGTTCAGCGAATAGGCGTCGTCGATATCTTTGGCGGTGACATCGATGACGAAGGTGCCGGCATAGGGAATGCTGGTCAGGATGCCTTCCTGCACCAGCTCGCGCATCGCCTCGCGCAACGGCGCACGGCTGACCCTCATCTGCTCGGCGATCCTCAGCTCGTTGAGCTTTTGGCCGGGTTCCAGCTGGCCGGTCAGGATCGCGCGCCGCAACAGCGCGACGATCTCGGCCCGGCGTGTCGTATCCGCGATCGGACTGAAGTCCAGCTTGGCCATTCCGTCACTCCAGTGAGAGCCGGAAACCAGACAAGCAGATTGTCGACAATCCTACAAGATGATTGTTCCGGATTCTTGTGCCTTGCGGTTACTCCAAAAACGGCGTGCGGCGCTCCATAAAAAAACGGCGCCCTCGGCGTGGAAGCCGAAGGCGCCGCAGGACCGGGGCTGATGGGGGTTATCAGCTGGCCGGTTTCTCCTGGGGCAACGGCGAGATCGGCATTCCTGGTCCGATCTTCTGCAGATTGCCCGTTATCACCTGGTCGCCTTCGGCAACGCCGCTGAGGACCGCCACAAGGTCGCCGCTGGTCGCGCCAAGCGAGACGATGCGCTGGTCGACCGTGTTGCCCTTGCCGACGACATAGACATATTTGCCGAGCTGGCTCGAACCCAGCGCCACCTGCGGCACCATCAGCGCGTCGGGCAGCTGCTTGATGTGCAGCCGCACGCGGACATACTGGCCCGGCAGCAGCGAGAACTTCGCATTGCCGATGGTGGCGCGCGCCGTAATCGTGCCGGTCGAGTGGTCGACCGTGTTGTCGATGAAGGTGAGTTCGCCCTTCTGGCTGGCTTCGGTCTCGCCGGGCAGCAGCACCTCGACCTCGATCGGGCCGGCGGCCCGGGCCCGTTCGATTTCGGCCAGGTCCGTCTCGCTCGGATTGAAGGTGACGTAGATCGGGTCGAGCTGCACCAGCGTGTTCAGCACCGTGCCGGCGACGCTGACCAGCGTGCCGACCGAAGCCTGGTTGCGGCCGACGCGGCCGGCAAACGGAGCGTGGATTTCGGCGTAGCTCAAATTGAGCTCGGCCGTGCGCACCGCCGCCTGGTTGACGGCAAGCGACGCTTCGGCCTGGCGCAAGGTGCTCGTACGCTGGTCGAACCCATCCTTGGCCAGATAGCCGCTCTTGGCGAGTTCGGAGCCGCGGCCGAGATTGGAGCGCGCATAGTCGAGGCTCGCCTGGTCGCGCTGCACTTCGGCCTTGGCCTGGTCGAGAGCCGCCTTGAAGTCGTCGGGCGAGATCTTGTAGAGCAGATCACCCTGGCGCACATCCGCGCCGTCCTCAGCCGTCTGCTCCTGCAGATAGCCGGGCACGCGGGCCTGCAAGGTGACGCTGCGGATCGCCTCGATGCGGGCGGCGTAGTCAAGGTAGATCGGGATCGTCTTCTTGACCACGCTCGTCACCGGCACCGGCATGACGAATGCCGCAGGTGCTGCCGTCGCTGCCGCCGTGCCGGCATTGAGGCTGAGATTGCCCATGTCGAGGAAGTGGACGCTTGCCACCGAGATCGCTCCCAGGGCGACGGCCGTTCCCAAAGCTATTTTCCATTTACGCATTTTGGTCTCCAATTCTATTCGGCTGCTTCGGCCAGGCGCATCGGCGCTGGTTCGGCAGTCGGTTCATTATTGTCCTGGTCATGAGCGGCGTTCGGTTCGCTGCGCACACGGCCTTCGCGCAGCTGCTCGATGACCGCGTAGAAGACCGGCACGAACACCAGCGACAGGATGGTCGCCGCGACCATGCCGCCAAACACGGTGGTGCCGATCGACTGCCGGCTTGCCGCACCCGCACCCGTCGCAAACATCAGCGGCAGCACGCCGAGGATGAAGGCGAAGGCCGTCATCAGGATCGGCCGCAGCCTCAGCCGCGCGGCTTCCATCGCCGCGTCGACAATGCTCAAGCCTTCCTCGCGCCGCCGCCTTGCAAACTCGACGATCAGGATCGCGTTCTTGGCGGCGAGGCCGATCAGCATGACGAAGCCGATCTGCGAGTAGACGTCGATCTGCATGCCGCGCAGGAACAGGGCTGCGAAGGCGCCGAACAGGGCCAGTGGCACCGCCAGCAGCACCATGAACGGCATCGCCCAGCTCTCATACTGCATCGCCAGGATCAGGAAGACGAAGACGATGGCGAGGCCGAAGACGACCGACGCTATCGATCCTGCCTTGAGCTCCTGGAAGGTGATGCCGGTCCATTCGAAACCGAAATCCCTGGGCAAAGCGGTGGCGGCGGCCCGTTCCATCGCGGCAACCGCCTGGCCCGACGAGAAGCCGGGGGCTGCGCCGCCATTGATCGTGGCCGAGGCGTTGTTGTTGTAGTGCGGCACGGTTTCCGGGCCGACGAACGGCACCAGTTTGCCCAGTGTGCTCAGCGGCACCATGCCGCCGGAGGCGTTGCGCACATAGAGCCGCGAAAGGTCGCCTGCGTCGGCACGTGCATCCTTGTCGGCCTGGATGGTCACCCGGAAGGTGCGGCCGAACAGGTTGAAGTCGTTGACGTAGAGCGAGCCGAGATAGATCTGCAGCGTGTTGAAGACGTCGGGCAGGTTGAGGCCGAGCAGTTTGGCCTTGCTGCGGTCGAGGTCGTAGTTGAACTGCGGCGTCGAGGTCGAGAACGGCGAGAACAGCTGCTGCGGATTGATTTCCGGCTGCTTGCGCGCCTCGGCGATCACGGCTTGCGTCGCGTCGTTGAGGGCTGAACTGCCGCGCCCGGTGAGGTCCTCGACGACGAATTCGAAGCCGCCCGTGGTGCCGATACCCGGGATCGAAGGCGGATCGAAGGACAGCGCGAAGGCTTCCGGAATCTGCATCAGCTTGCCGCGCACATCGGAGACGAGCTTGGACGCGCTCTGGTCGGGGCCGCGCTCCTCCCACGGCTTCAGGATGGCGAACTCGACAGCCGAGTTCGACTGCGCCGCACTGGTCAGGAAGTTCAGGCCGCTGATCGAGCCGACAATCTCGACGCCGGGTGTTGCCTGCAATATGTCGCGCGCTTTCTGCGCCACCGCATCGGTGCGTTCCAGCGAGGCGCCGTCAGGCAGCTGGATGACGACGAAGAAGTAACCCTGGTCCTCGACCGGAAGGAAGGTCGAGGGCAACTTCTGCCAGACGAAGTAGGTGGCCACCAGGCCGGCCGCGAACAGACCGAGCATGATCCAGCGCAACCGGATGAGGATACGCACGCCGTGCGCATAGGCATGCGACAGTCTGTCGAAGCCCGTGTTGAACCAGCGGAATGGGGCGAACTGCGTCTCGCCGCGATGGCGCAGGAAGGCGGCGCTCAGCGCCGGGCTGAGCGTCAGCGAGTTGAAGGCGGATATGCCGACCGAAATCGCCACCGTCAGCGCGAACTGATTGTAGAGCTTGCCGGAGACGCCGGGAATGAAGGCAACGGGCACGAAGACGGCCATCAGCACTGCGGTGGTGGCGATGATCGGTCCGGTGACCTCGGCCATCGCGGCCTTGGTCGCCGCCAGCGGTTTGAGGCCCGCCTCCAATTGTCGCTCGACATTTTCGACCACCACGATGGCGTCGTCGACGACGAGGCCGATGGCCAGCACCATGCCGAGCAGGGAGAGCATGTTGAGTGAGAAGCCCATCATTTCCATGACGACCATCGTCGCCACCAGCGACACCGGAATGGCGATGGTCGGGATGATCGTCGTGCGCCAGCTCTGCAGGAAGATGAACACCACGGCCACGACCAGCACCAGCGCTTCGCCAAGCGTGATCAGCACGTCATGCATCGATGCCGACACGAAGCGCGTGGTGTCGTAGTGCATGGCGTAGCTGACGCCCTTGGGAAAACGGGCCGACAGTTCCTGCATCTTGTCCTTGACGTGCTGCTGCAGATCGAGCGCGTTGGAACCGGGCATCTGGTAAACGGCGAGCACCACCGTCGGGTCCTTGCCGAAGAAGGCCGACGACGAATATTGCAACGCGCCGAGCTCGATGCGGGCGACGTCGCGGAGCCGCACCAGCGAGCCGGTGCCGGTGTTGGCGCGCACGACGATGTCGCCGAACTCCTTGGGGTCGCTCAGGCGGCCGACGGCGTTGACCTGCATCTCGAAGGCGGTGCCGGCGGGCGCCGGTGACTGGCCGATCTTGCCGGCCGCCACCTGGACGTTCTGCTCCGAGATGGCGTTCTGGACGTCGACAGCGGTGATGCCGAGATTGGCCAGCTTGTCCGGATCGAGCCAGACGCGCATCGAATAGCGGCGTTCGCCGAAGATCTGCACGTCGCCGACGCCGGGCAGCCGCTTCAGCGGATCGACGACCTGCAGATAGGCGAGGTTGCTCAGCGCCACCGGATCGACCGAACTGTCGGGCGAGGTCAGATTGACGATGAGGACGAAATTCGGGTTCTGCTTCTTGATCGTCACGCCACCCTGGTTGACGATCGCCGGCAGCGACGAGGCGGCTTGCGAGACGCGGTTCTGGACGTCGACGGCCGCGGTGCTCAGGGAATAGCCGACATCGAAGGTGATGGTGATGGTCGAGGAGCCGTCATTGGAGCTCGACGACGACATGTAGGTCATGCCTTCGACGCCGTTGATCTGCTGCTCCAGCGGCGTCGTCACCGTATCGGCGACCACTTGCGCGCTGGCGCCCGGATAATGGGCGCTGACCACGACCTGCGGCGGCGTGATGTCGGGAAACTGCGAAACCGGCAAAAGGAAATAACAAATCGTCCCGGCGAGCACCATGATGATGGCGATGGCCGAGGCGAAGATCGGACGATGGATGAAAAAGTTTACCACGACACGCAAACCTCTTTAGAAGAACCGGCCTCTTTAAAAGAATTGGCAGACCGGGACAGCCGCCGGCCGCGCACCGAACCCGGGTCTTGCAAAAAATACGAAGACGGCGCCGCACCGCTGAGGCCCTGCTCATCGGCAACGGTCCTCAGCATCGCTTCGAAGGCGCGCGGATTGACGCGGTCCGCTTTCATCACCAGCCGGATCATCGGATCCCGGATGGCTTCATCGATGGTCAAATCCTTGCGCTGCGACATTGGAGCGTCTCCATTCCAGCGATTCGCATCGGACGATCGCGAACCGGTTTTCATCTCTTCACCGGCCGGAGCCGCATGACCTGCAATTTTCACCCTTTGTGATCTGGCAGGACCAGTTCACGGCCTTGTTATTGACGGAAGGCCACATAGGTGTTACCAGTAAGTAACATTCGGATAGTTACAGACCGGTAACACCCTAGTCAAGAGGTGAACCGAATTTTTAGGGAGACAAGGAGACTGCGATGGCAGACGGCATTACCGATCGCGTGCGCCCCCGGGACCGAATCCTGGAGACGGCGCAGGACATGTTTCACAAGCATGGCATCAAGGGCGTCGGTGTCGACGCAATCACGGAAGCCGCCGGCACCAACAAGATGACGCTCTACCGTCATTTTGAGTCGAAGGACGAACTGATCGTCCAATGCCTGCGCGCGTCGGCGGCTAAAGGCGCCGCGATGTGGGACCAATTCGAGGCTGAGCATCCCGGCGACAAGCTCGCCCAGTTGCATGCCTGGATTCGCATGGCCGCTGCTTGCCTGGCGGCTGACGGTCGCGGCTGCGACATGGCCAATGCCGCCGCCGAATTGACCGAGCCGGACCATCCCGCCAGGAGCGTGATCAAGGAGCTCAAGAGCGCTCAGCGCGATCGCCTCGTTGCGCTGTGCCGGGATGCGGGCATCGGTCAGGCCGAGCTTCTGGCCGATACGCTGTCGCTGCTGTTCGAAGGGGCGCGCGTCAGCGTGCAGACCATGGGCTGCCAGGGCCCCAGCACGCAGTTCGTGCGCATGGCTGAAGGCCTGATCAGCTCTTTCAGGGCGCGCTGAATTCCAGCTTTCGGAGTTGAGGAGTCCCCATCATCCGGCGGGGCTTTTGGCTATTCTCCGAACTTGCCCGTCAACTCTAATTTAGATTCGTTTGAGAATGAAAAAAGCCCGCTGCCGGGAGGAGGTGGCAGCGGGCTCGATTTCGAACGAGATGCGGGAGGAGGTGCACCGCGCTCAGCGTCGGCATCGCATCTGGGAGGAGTAGATGGCCGACACCAGATGAGTACGGGTTGCCCAATGATTCGGCAACAATGAAAGTTGCATGGCTGCTGTGCAGATTTGCGGCATCTACCCCGACTTGTCGTACAAATCGGAGAAACCGCCACGGCGCGACTTCACTGCACCGGCACGTTTTCCTTGAAGATCAGCCGTGGCTCGATGAACTTCTTCGTCAGGTAGGGCGCGGCGGACGCGATCGAGCCGAGCAGGCGGATCACAGATTGCTCCGCGATCAGCCGCGCATTCTGGTCGATGACGACATCGGCGAGGTCGTCGACGAGATAGCCGCGCGTTTCCTTGGTCAGGTCGTGGCAGATGAAGACCGGCTTCTTCTTTGGCTTGGCCTCGAGCAGCGCTCTCGCCACACCTGAGCGCCCGGCCCCGACGCAATAGATGCCGAGCAGTTCCGGCTCGTTGTGCAGCGCCTGCATCGTTGCTGTGTAGCTGCCTTCGGGTTCGTCATTGATCTCGACCGCACTCGAGACGGTGAGATTGGGGAATTCCTCTGTCAGTACCGACCGAAAACCCATTTCGCGCTCCTCGTGCCCGCGATAGGAACGCGAGCCGACGACCATCGCCAGATGACCCTGGCGGCCGTTGAGGAAGCGCCCCATCAACAGCGCCGCCGTGCGTCCGGCAACCCGGTTGTCGATGCCGACATAGGCCGAACGCGGGGCGGCTGGAACGTCGGAGACCAGCGTGACAAGGCGGATGCCTGCCTCGACCACATCGCGCAATATGTTGCGCGTTCGCGGATGATCGACGGCAATGACGCCGACGCCATTGGCCTTCAGCGACAGATTTTCAACCGCCGCCTGCAGCGCTGCCGGCGAGATGCCGCCGAGATTGTGGATCCGGCACGAGGCGACCAGCGGCAGGCGTCCCGCATAGTCCTCGATGTGCCCGGCGAGGTCGATCATGAAACCGTTGGCGCCGATCGGCAGGAAGAATTCAAGATGCGCCGGCCGCGACGGCAGCGTCACCTGATCGACCACCGGCAAATAGCCGAGCTGCTTGGCCGCCTCCATCACCCGTTGGCGGTTGGCGGCGCTCGCGCCGGCCCGGTTGTTCAGAACCCGGTCGACGGTCGCGGTCGACAGGCCGCAGCTCCTGGCAATGTCGGCAACGGTGGCTTTCATGGCTGCAGTCATAGAGCATGATCCCGAAAAGTGGGAACCGGTTTTCTCGGACAAACGGGAACCGTTTTGTTAAAAGGTCATGCTCTACAACGAGTTAGAGCGGATGCGTTTCCGTGCCAGACGGCGCGAAGACGGTTCAGTCGTGCGATGGCCCGCCTTCGATGATGGCGTCGCGGATCTCCTTGTCCGACATCCCGGTGATGATGCGTTCGACCTCGGCCACGCTGGTCTTCTTCGGGTCGATGTCGTCGGCCACCACCTTGCCCCGGCGCATGACGACGATGCGGTCAACCACCTGGAAGACATGGTGGATGTTGTGGGCGATGAAGATGCAGGAATGCCCGGAATCGCGCGCGTTGCGCACGAAGCTCAGCACGCCTTGCGTCTCGGCGACGCCGAGATTGTTGGTCGGCTCGTCGAGGATGATCAGGTCGCTGTCGAAGTGCATGGCGCGCGCGATGGCGACGGCCTGCCGCTCGCCGCCGGACAGGGAGCCGATCGGCGTCGTCGGCGGGATGTTCTTGGAGATGCCGACCTGTTTAAACAGGTCGCGGGCGACATTGTTCATCGCCTCCTGGTCCATGCGGTTCAAAAAGCGCGGCGGTTTGATCGGCTCGCGGCCGAGGAACAGGTTGCGCGCGATCGACAGCTGCGTCACCAGTGCCGAATCCTGGTAGATCGTCTCGATGCCGTGCGCGATGGCGTCGCTGGTGCTGCGCAGATTGACCTTCTTGCCGCGGATGAAAATGTCGCCGCTGGTCAGCGGCACCGCCCCCGACAACACCTTGATCAGCGTCGATTTGCCGGCGCCATTGTCGCCGAGCAGGCCGACGATCTCCCTTTCGTTGACATGAAAATTGGCGTCTTCGAGCGCCTGCACGCGCCCGTAGGACTTTTTGATGTTGGACATGCGGATGAGCGGTTCAGCCATGGTTCTAGGTCCCTGCCTGATGCCGGCGTTCCAGCCATGAGTGCAGCGCCATCATGCCGAGGATGATGGCGCCGATGAAGATGTTGTAGGCCAGCCCGGGCACGCCGATCAGCACGATGCCGTTGCGCATGACGCGCAGGATGAGGATGCCGAGCACGGTGCCGATGATAGTGCCGCGCCCACCGGTCAGCGCCGTGCCGCCGATCACCACCATGGCGATGACTTCGAGCTCGTAGCCGGTGCCGCTGTTGGGGTTGGCGGCCGACGTGCGCAGCGACGAGATGACGCCGGCAAGCGAAGCCATCACCGACGACAGCACGAACAGGCCGATCTTGACGCCGCTGACGTTGACGCCGCGCGCCCTTGCGGCGCCTGGATTGCCGCCGGCTGCCTGGATCCAGTTGCCGGTCCGGCTTTGCGTCAGCACGTAGCCCAGTGCGATGGCCGCCGCGATGAACCAGAAGAGCGACATGTAGATGCGGAACGGGCCGATGAAGAAATCACCGACCAGCGCTTCGGCCAGCCAGCTGCCCTCGGCGCTCCACGTCCGCTGCGGAAAGCCGTCGGTGACGAACAGCGCGGTGCCGCGCACCACCAGCAGCATGCCGAGCGTCACCAGGAAGGATGGGATTTTCAACTGCGTGACGAACCAGCCATTGACCAGGCCGATGAAGGCGGCGATCAGCAGCGCGGCGAGGAAGCCGACCTCCAGCGAGGTCAGACCGCTGTTGAACAGCGTCCACATCAGCACCGGCGAAAAGCCGAACAGCGAGCCGACCGACAGGTCGAATTCACCCGACGTCATCAACAGCGTCATCGCCAGCGCGATCAGCCCGAGCTCGACGGTGAAGGCCAGCGTGTTGGAGATGTTCTGCGGCGACAGGAAATCGTGGTTGATACTCCAGAACACCGCGATTTCGACGATGAGCAGAACGAAGGGCCCGAATTCCGGCCTCGCGATCAGGCGTTGGATGAGCGAACGGTTTTCCACTGATAACCCGCGACAGGAAGGGAAAGGCTGAAACCTCGCACGTCGTGCGAAGGGTTCGGCGAAAAAGGAAAAAGACAGTCGCGACCGCGGCTGCGGCCGCGACTGTTGAAGGTCTGGGTTATTTACCGGACAGGATGTCGTCGTAGACCTGCGCGGTGTCCTTTTCATAGAGCGCGCCGGTGATGACGTTGAAGCCCGGGGGAATGCCTGACGCCGCCATGTTGGCCAGCGACAGAGCGACATAGCTGGTCGCCTGCGGGTCCTGCCACTGGCCGGCATTGACGTAGCCGGTCAGCACTTCCTGGGTGGTGTCGAGCGAGTTGCCCCAGCCGACGACCGGGATTTCGCCCGGCTTGATGCCGGCCTGGTCGAACACCCGCTTGATCGAGCCGGTGACCAGATCGCCGAGGCCGATGATTGCCTTGACCTTGGCCTTGTTGGCGGTGAGATAGTCGACCATGCGGTTGATGGCCTCGGCCTGGTCGAGGGTCGCTTCGGTGATCTCATAGGTGATCCCCAGCGGTTCGAAGACGCTCTTGATGCCTTCCTCTTCCTGGACGCCGTAGGTGGCGCCGGGGATTTCGACCGGCATCCAGACGAAGTCGCCCTTCTTCACCAGGCCCTTGTCGACCAGATATTGCGCCCAGTGCTTGCCGAAGGTGACGTTGTCGCCGCCGACATAGGCGTCGAAGCTTGCCTTGGGATCGGGCGTGTTGAAGTTGATGATCGGGATCTTGGCGGTGTTGGCTTCCTTGGCGATTTCGATCAGGCTGCCCGGATCGGGGCTGGTGGTAACGATGCCGTCGGCCTTTGCCGAGATCGCGGCGCGCACGGCCTCCTGCTGCGAGGCAACGTCGCCATTGTGGAACGAGGTGTTGACGGTGTTGCCGGTGTCCTTCGCCCATTGCTTGGCGCCGGCCAGGAAGTAGGTCCAGACCGGGTCGGCCGGGCCGCCATGCGAAATCCAGTAGAACGTCTTGGCCTGTGCCGCCGCCGGAACGGCCAGCGCCACAATCAAGCCAAGCACGAGTAATCGTAGCCTCGTCAGCATTTGCTTTCCTCCCATGTTGAAAAACGACCTCCACGTCCGGCGATGATCCGGGCCATGCCCTTGTTCCTCTCCTCCTGCCAGCGCCGACCCGGATGCGCAGAGCATCTTCTTTTGCGGCCGATGGCAAGCCTCCATCCGCCCAATGGATGGTGGCGCGATGCAACGCGCCATCATCGATCCCATCAGATCGCATCAGTTAGAGGGCAATTCCAGGAAAAGTGTGAAACGGTTTTCCGTCCGGAATTGCGTCAACCAAGAGATAGAGATATTTCCCGGCAAGCAGGCGGGGCTTAAACTCAGGCGCGCGGATTTTCCTGGAAGCGCTCGGCCTGGCGGATGCGCAGCACCTTGTCCAGCCGGTCGAGCGCGAGCGCCAGCACCATCACCGCGCCGATCACGAAGGGGCTCCATGCGGCGTCGATGCCGAACAGGGTCACGCCGCTCAAGATGACCTGGACGATCAGCATGCCGATCACCGCACCGAAGACGGTGCCGCGCCCGCCGGAAAGCGAGGTGCCGCCGATGATCGCCGCGGCAATGGCCATCAGCACGAAACCGCCGCCTTGGTCGACGTCGGTAACGGGAGAGCCAAGCCACAGCGCGCCCGCCAGCCCCGAGACGATGCCCATCAGCACCAGCGTCTGCAGCCGCACAGCACCTGTCGGGATGCCGGCATAGAGCGCCGCCTGCGGATTGCTGCCGACGGCCTGGATCCGGTAGCCGAAGCGGCTGCGGTGAAGCACGAGGTGCATCACCACCGCCATTGTGACGAAGACAAAGACAGCCGTCGGCACTAGGCCGAACAGCTTGCCGTGAACGATCTCAAAGAAGTCGCCGCCTGGGCTGGCCGGAGCTGTCGCTTGCATCTTGACGGCCACCTCCGCCAGGCCCCGGAACATTGCAAAGGTGCCCAGCGTAACGACGATGGCCGGCAGTCGCAGCGCCACCACCAGCAGGCCGTTGACGAGGCCGAGCCCGGCGCCGAGCAGCACGCCGGCAAGGGCGGCAAGCCACGGGTCAATGCCGGCGGCCAGAAGGAATGCGGTGAGAAGGGCCGCGAGATGGAACATCCAGCCGACGGAAAGGTCGATCTCGCGGAGTGCGAGCACGAACACCATGCCGATCGCCAGCATGCCGGGATACGCAGCGGTTTCCAGCAACGACAGCACATTGGCCTCGTCGAGGAAATCCGGCCGGGCAAAGCCTGTAATCGCCACCAGGACAACGAGCCCGATGAGCGGCCTGAGTTCGACGGGCAGGCGAAGGCTGCGCTTCGGGTGGGCAGCCGAACCGGCAAGCTGTAGCATGGGATCCAATCGTGTCATGCCATGGCTCCCACGAGTTTCTTTTTCGGCCGCTCCGCCTCCGGCATCTCGCCGGTGGTGGTCAGTTGCAGCACTGTCCTTCGCTTCATCTCGGCGCCGGACAACTCGCCGGCGACCCGGCCGCGGTGGAAGACAAGGACGCGGTTGCTGAGGTTGGTCAGTTCGGACGGCTCGACCGAACGCAGCAAAACGATACAGCCATTGGCTGCCATCTGCCGGATCAGCGCATAGATCTTGCGCTTGGCAGCCGCCTCGATACCGCCAGCCGGATTGTCTAGGAGCAGCACTTGCGGCGCCGTCTCCAGCCATTTGGCGATTACGATCTTCTGCTGATCGCCGGCCAGCAGCGAATTCACCGGCGCGTCCGGCAGGCCCTTGATGCGCAGCGCATCGATCTGCCTTGCGGCGGCGGCGATCGCGGCCTTGGGCGAGTAGCGGCGCGACCCCCAGTTGCGGGCGCCGGTAGCGATGTTGCCTATGTTGAAGGCCAGCGACCGGTCGGGCATCAGGCCGTTGCACAGGCGGTTGGCCGGCACCAGGCCGATGCCGCGCCGCGCCGCTTCGGTCGGATTTCCAGGCAAGCCGTAGCCGTCGGGGAGCCGCACCCTGCCGCTTTGCGCCTTGCGCAGGCCAAACAGCATCTCGAACAGGTGTTCAACGCCTGACCCCTCAAGCCCGGCCAAGCCGAGGATCTCGCCGGAGCGGGCGGTGAAGCTGACGCCGGAAATCCGGCCGCCGCTCAGACCCTCCACCGTGATCCGCGGCCTTATCGTGCTGGCATTGGCCGGCAGTGCAGGCGGGAACAGGCTGTCGCGCTGCTGGCCGATCATGGCGTCGATCACATCGGCTTCGCTCAACGCCGAGCGCTCACTTGTCAGCACGTCACGGCCGTTGCGCATCACCGTGACCTGGTCTGCGATCGCAAACACGTCCTCCAGCCGGTGCGAGACATAGAGCACGCTCGTGCCCTTGGCCTTGAGGTCTCTTAGTACGGTGAACAGGTGCTCGGTCTGGCGCCGGTCGAGCGCAGAATTCGGTTCATCGAGGATCAGCAGCCTCGGGCCTTCCAGAATTGCGCGGCCGAGTTCGACATATTGCCGTTCGCCCATGCCGAGTTGTCCCACAGGAGCGTGGACATCGACGTCGAGCTTGAGTTGCCGAAGCACGGTGCGGCTGCGTGCCTCCATCTCGCGCCTGGAGACGAAGCCATTGCGCAACGGCTCGCGATTGACGAACAGATTGGCCAGCACCGAGCGGTCGGCAAACAGGCCGAGTTCCTGGTGGACGACGCCGAAGCTGTGCTTGCGTGCAGCGATCGGGCTGTCGACGGTGACCATCTGGTCGCCGACGCGGATGGTGCCGCTGTTGGGCCGGAGCACGCCGGCAAGCAGCTTCACCAGCGTCGACTTTCCGGCGCCGCTTTCACCGACGACAGCATGGATCGTCCCCTGTCCGACAGACAGGTTCATATCCCTGAGCGCGACAACGCCGCCATAACGCATGGCGAGATTGCGCACCGATATCATCGGCAAACCGAGCATGCGATTCGGCCCCCACAGACCGCGCCCCGATCCTGGAGCGAATTTCCGATACAGTCACCCGGATTCCGCTAACAAACGGCTTACAGGGACCGGATAGGAACGTTTATCGGCTATCCGTTCGTCCTGGCTGCTCCGAAATCAGATCAGGTCGGCCTTGGCGAGGTCCCGCATGAGATGGCTGGCGCCGTAGGTCCAGTGCGGGCAATCGGGCGACAGAAGCACGCGGTTCACCAGCGCGCCGAATTTCTCCGACGAGATGGTGACGATGTCGCCGATCTTGTGGGTGAATCCCTTGCCCTTCTCGCCGCGATCCTTCGACGGCACGAACATGGTGCCGAGATAAAGCGCCAAGCCGTCGGGATACTGGTGGTGCGGCCCCATGGCGGCCGCGACCAGCTCTTCGGGCGAACGGCTGATCTCGGCCATCGAGCTCGCGCCCTCCAGCGAAAACCCGTCCTCGCCCTCGACCTGCAGCCGCACCGTGGCGCGCTTCACGTCGTCAATCGAAAATGTTGCGTCGAACAACCGGATGAAGGGCCCAAGCGAGGCCGAGGCATTGTTGTCCTTGGCCTTGCCGAGCAGCAGCGCCGAGCGTCCCTCGACGTCGCGCAGATTGACGTCGTTGCCGATGGTGGCGCCGACGATCCTGCCGGTGCTGGCGGCGATCATGGCGATCTCCGGCTCGGGGTTGTTCCAGGTCGACACCGGATGCAGCCCGACATCGGCGCCGAAGCCGACGGACGCCATCGGCTGGCATTTGGTGAAGATCTCGGCGTCGGGGCCGATGCCGACTTCCAGATATTGCGACCAGGCGCCGCGCTGGATGAGCTTGGCCTTGATCTCCATCGCCTCAGGCGAGCCGGGCTTCAGCTTCGACAGATCGTGGCCGATCAGCCCGGCAATGTCGGCGCGGATGGCGTCGGCCTTTTCCGCCGAACCGCGCGCCTGCTCCTCGATGACGCGTTCGAGCAGGCTGACCACGAAGGTCACGCCCGACGCCTTCACCGCCTGCAGGTCGACAGGCGAGACCAGATAGGGTTTTGCCGGATCGCGGGTGGCCTGAAAACTGTTGGCGGCGATCGCGTCGAGCGAGCCGACCGGTTCGCCCTTGGCTGAGCGCACGTGTCCGGCCGGATCGGCCATCTCGCAGATGTCGCGCACTGTGGGTGCGGTGGTCGAGGTGACGTCGAAAACGATCCCGTCGCGCACGGTGACCACCAGCGGATGCGAGGCATCGCTTGCCCTGGCTCGGCCGATGAAGAGCCCGTCGGCGGGAAGCTGCGTTGGGTTCGTCATGGCTTACGGTCCTTTGATGATCGAGATGGCAGCTGGGCCGCTGCACTTTCACCGGATTCACGCCAAAGGTCTATCCCGTGGCGCAGGCAATTGTCGGTTCTGACATGAGGCCCGCTCTTTCAAAAAAATGAAACTGGCACTAGAATTTTCATTTTCCGCATACTCCAGGTGAAGCCTTGCCCGCACCGTTTTCCGTTCCGATCTGGCAGAAGCCGCAGACCGCATCCGCCTTCCAGTTGCTCGTCACTGCGCCGGTCGACGTTGCCATCGTCGGCGGCGGCTTCATGGGCCTGTCGACCGCCTTGCACGCAGCCCGGCTCGGTCTCGGTGTACAGGTGCTGGAGGCTGGCGAGATCGGCCAGGGCGCCTCGGGCCTCAATGGCGGCCAGGTCATTCCCGGCCTGAAATATGATCCCGAATGGCTGCTCGAGCATTTCGGCCCCGAGCGTGGCCAAGCGCTGGTCGATTTCGCCGCCTCGGCGGCGGATACGGTGTTCGATCTCATCCGCGACGAAAAGCTGGCGGTGCCGCTCACCCGCAAGGGCTGGATCCAGGCCGCGCATACCGAAACCGCATTGAAAGCGGCGGCGAACAGGGATGGTCAATGGCGGGCGCGTGGCGCCGATGTCCGGCTTCTGAATGAAAGCGAGATCGCCGATATGACCGGCGCGCAAGGCTATCTCGGCGGCTGGCTCGACCGCCGCGCCGGCATCATCGATCCGCTCGCCTATACAGTGGAACTGGCGCGCATCGCCGCCGCCGCCGGCGCCAGCATTGCCGAGCGGCAGAAGGTGGTGAAACTCCGCAAGGAGGCCGGCCTTTGGCGTGTCTCAACCGAAAGCGGCGCCGAGGTGCGGGCGAAAGCGGTTGTCCTGGCGACGAACGCCTATACCGATGGACTGCTTCCGGGCCTCGCGGAAACGATCGTGCCGCTGCATTCCTTCCAGGTCGCGACCGCGCCGCTGTCATCCAACCTTGCGGCGACGATCCTGCCGGAAGGGCAGGCGGTGTCCGACTCCAGGCGCATTCTCGTCTACTACCGCAAAACAGCCGACGGCCATCTGGTGCTTGGCGGCCGCGGCCGCATGGCGCGGCCGAGGAGCGAGGCCGACTGGGCGCATCTGCAGCACGCGCTGGTGCGGCTCTATCCGGCGCTCTCCGATGTCGTCATCGAGAAGCGCTGGTTCGGCCGCGTGGCGATGACACCGGATCACCTGCCGCACATCCATGAGCCGGAAAAGGGCCTGCTCGCCGTGGTTGGTTGCCAGGGCAGGGGCGTCGGCCTGATGACCGCGCTGGGAAAACGCATGGCGGGCTACCTCGCGGGCGGCGATGTCAATCAATTGCCGTTCCCGCTGTCGCCGGTCCGGCCGATCCCGTTCCACGCCTTCCGCCAGGTCGGCGTCGCCGCGACCATCGCCTGGTACCGGATGCTCGACGCCTTCGAGCGCTGATTGGGTGCCGGTCGCCTAGGCCTCGTGGATTCAGCTTGACAGTTTCACAAATATGAAAAAAGCTAAGCCGATTTCATATTTCCGTTGAGCAGTCCGATGTCGAGCATCGTTGCAACAGAAGCGCCGGCAGGGTCGTCCCGAGGCTTCCGCTTCGCCATGTTGCTGCCGGGCGGGCTGGTCACCTTGTTCCTGATCCTGTTTGCCCTTGGCCTTGTGCTCTTCCTCTCACTTCGCGGCAATGACGGTTCGCTGCTCGGCGCCGGCTTCACGGCAGGCAACTTCATCACCGTGGTCTCCGATCCGCTCTACTGGACGGTGACGCTGCGCTCGCTGGTGATCGCCGGCCTGGTGACGCTGGCGACCGTCGTCACCGCCTATCCCGTCGCCTACTATCTCGCTTTCTATGCCGGCCGCCGCCGCAGCCTGCTTTTGTTTCTGGTGACCCTGCCGTTCTGGACCAGCTATCTCCTGCGCGTCTTCGCCTGGAAGATCGTGCTCGCCTACAACGGCGTCTTGAACTCGGCGCTGATCGAAAGCGGCATCTGGTCGGAGCCGACGCTGGCCTTCCTCAACACGCCGGCGGCGGTGGTCGTCACGCTGGCGCATGCCTATGCGCCCTTCGCCATCCTGCCGATCTATGTGGCGCTGGACACCATCCCGAAATCACTGCTCGAAGCCGCCTCCGATCTCGGCGCCAGACCGTTCACGGCGTTTCGCCGCGTCGTCTTGCCCAATTCGATGCCGGGCGTTCTGGCGGCCGCCCTCGTCGTCTTTGTGCCGACGGTCGGCGACTATGTCACCCCGGCCATGGTCGGCGGTCCCGCCAGCACCATGATCGGCACATTGATCCAGTCGCAGTTCGGCAAGGCCAATGACTGGCCGTTCGGGGCGGCACTTTCAGTCTGCGTGATGCTGGTCATCCTCTGCGTGGTGCTGGTCGCACGCGGCGCCGACCGCAAATTCGGCAGCCGCACATGAGCGCGGCGCGGAGAGATGATGGCCGCGGCTGGCTCGGCGTCTATGTGCTTGCCTATCTCGTCTTCCTCTATCTGCCGGTGCTGTTGATCCCGCTGTTTTCCTTCAACAACTCCATCCAGGCCGCGTTTCCGCTGCAGGGCTTCACGCTCGAATGGTATGCCACGCTCTATGGCAATCCGGCGCTGTCCGGCGCGCTTTTGAACAGTCTCGTCATTGGCGTCGTGGCCGCCGCCGGCGCCACGCTCTGCGGCATCACCGTCTCCTATATGGACCTCTACGGTCGTTCGCCGCTCGCCGCCACCATCAGCGCCATCTCCAGGCTGCCGATCCTGATCCCCGGCGTCATCGTCGGCATATCGTTGCTGATCCTCGTCAATCTCATCGGCCTCGGCCCGTCGCGCATCGCCATCGTTCTCGGCCACATACTGGTGGCGCTGCCGACCACCGTGGTGATCATGCGCAGCCGGTTTGCCGCAATTCCGAAAACCATTCGCGAGGCCGCACTCGATCTCGGCGCTTCCGACTGGACGACCTTCCGGCGGGTGATGTTGCCGCTCTCGCTGCCGGCCATCGTCTCGGCCTTCATGCTGGCCTTTCTGATTTCCTTCGACGAGTTCATCGTCGTCTTCTTCCTCGCCGGCACCGAGCCGACGCTGCCGCTCTACATCTGGAGCCAACTGCGTTTTCCTCGCTCGCTGCCGACCGTGATGGCGCTGGGGACAGCTATCCTTGCTGTGTCCGTCATCATCGCCGGCATCGCCGAAATCCTGCGCCATCGCGGGCTGAGCACAGCCCGTCGGACGGCGCCCACCAGTCCAGCCTGAACCATAACAAAAGAGGAGAACCGAAATGGCATTCGACCCGAAATCAATTACTGGGCTGAAATCGATCACTGGCCCGAAATCGATCACTGCAAAGACAGCCCGCACCGGGCTTGCCGCGCTTGCAATCGTCCTGTCGTCGACTGTCGCCTTCGCCGCCGACAAGCTGCAATATTTCACCTGGTCGGGGTACGAGCTGCCCGACTTCAACAAGAGCTTCCTGACGGCCCATCCCGATGGCGTCGAGGCCTCGATCTTCGGCGACGACGACGATGCCTTCACCAAGGTCAAGGCCGGCTTCCGCCCCGATATCGCCCATCCCTGCTACGACAAGGTGGCGCGCTGGAACAAGGAAGGCCTGCTGCAGCCGATCGATACCAAGCGCATCAAGAACTGGGATTCGATCTTCCCGGTGTTCAAGAACCTGCCCGACATCCAGGCCGGCGACGGCAAGGTCTGGATGGTGCCGTGGGATTGGGGCAACACCTCGATCCTCTACCGCACCGATCTGGTGAAGAACCCGGAAGCGAGCTGGAACCTTCTGTGGGACAAGCAATATGCCGGCCGCATGGCGACCATCGATGCCGTGCATGACACCCCGATCGTTGCCGCACTTCTGGCCGGCGTAAACCCCTTCGACATGACGCCCGAGCAGATGGACAAGGTGGCGGAAAAGTTGCGCGAGCAGCGTCCCCTCCTCTCCAACTACACCACCGACATGACCTCGGTCGAACAGGCGCTGGCCAGCGGCCAGCTGGTCGCCGCCATGACCTGGAACGCGTCGGCAACCTCGCTGAAGAAGCAGGGCGTGCCGGTCGAGTTCATGAAGCCGAAGGAGGGCATGCTGACCTGGGCCTGCGGCTTCGTCATGCTCAAGGACGCCAAAAACGTCGACCTCGCCTATGACTTCATCAACAGCCGGCTCGACGCCGACTCGGGTAAGTACCTGATCCAGGCCTACGGCTATGGCAGCTCGCTCAGCACCGCCTTCGCCGGCGTGGCGAAGGACGAACTGGACAAGCTGCAATTGCCGGCGGACCCGGAGGTGATGCTGAAGACCACCATCTTCACCGGCCCGATGAAGCAGAACGACGATGTGGCGAAGATGTTCGAGAAAGTGAAGGCGGGCGGCTGAGGGATCCATCGCCGACGGTTGCGCTGCCCCTCACCTGCCTGCCGGCATCCTCTCCCCGTATAGTGACGGGGAGAGGGGCGCTGTCACCAGCGATTTCGCAAATCGCAAACGTTGCAGAAATGGCGCCGAGTTTGCGACCAGCCGCTTTCTCCCCGTCACTATACGGGGAGAAATGTCCGGCAGGACAATGAGGGGCAGCGCCGACGGCAGGTAATTGTGACTAATCTCCTGAAGCCCGCGGGTCTTGCCGCCGCGCCAAAGACTGCAACAAGGACCAACTGATGGACATGCTTGAAGCGAAACCAAAGGCCGACGCCGACATTCGCGTCGGCCGGCGCGTGCGGGCGCTGCGGCTGGAGCGCAATTTGTCGTTGGCCGAGCTGGCAGCAAAAGCCGGCGTCTCCATCGGTGCGCTGAGCCAGATCGAGCGCGGCCTGTCTTCGCTGCGCGTCAAGGTGATCTGGCCGCTTGCGGCCGCGCTCGACATCGAGCCTTCGGCGCTGATCACCGACGGCAACGAAGCCGCCAACGATCTCTATTGCGTGCGCGCCGACAAAAGGCGGCAGCTCCCGGTCAAGTCGGAAGGCATCGCCAAGGCGCTGCTGTCGCCGCCGGGCGCGGCGCTGACCGGCCTCTTGGTGACCGTGGAAGCCGATGGCGGCACGGCGGAAGCCTATGCGCATATCGGTCACGAGTTCGGCTATGTCCTGTCGGGCGAGGTCGAACTGGTGGTGGACTCGACAAAATACGTGCTGAAGAGCGGCGACTCCTTTGCCTTCAAGAGCACGCTTCTGCACGCCTTCCGCAATCCCGGCACCGAGCCTTGCCAGATCCTCTGGGTCAACACCACCAAGCCGTCCGAGGTTCGCGATGGCGCCTGATGCGCTGGTACGCCTGGACACGGTCTCGAAGGTTTTCCCCGGCGGCATTGTCGGGCTCGACGCCGTCGATCTCGACATTATCAGCGGCGAGTTCATCACCCTGCTCGGGCCCTCGGGCTGCGGCAAGACCACCAGCCTGCGCGTCATTGCCGGTTTCGAGAGCCCGTCGAGCGGCAAGGTGCTGCTCGATGGTCGCGACATCACCGCGCTCAGGCCGTTCGACCGTCCCGTCAACACCGTGTTCCAGGATTATGCGCTGTTCCCGCATATGAACGTCGCCGAGAATGTCGGCTTCGGCCTGTCGCTGCGCAAACTGTCCGGCGCCGAGCAGGCAAAGCGCGTCCGCGAAGCCCTCGACATGGTCGGCCTCGCCGACAAGCTCGGCGCCCGCGTTTCCGAACTGTCGGGTGGCCAGCGCCAGCGCGTCGCGCTCGCCCGAGCCATAGTCTGCGAGCCGCGCGTTCTGTTGCTCGATGAACCGCTGTCGGCGCTCGATGCGCATCTGCGCGAACAGATGCAGGTCGAACTGAAGCGGCTGCAGTCGCGGCTCGGCACCACCTTCGTCATGGTCACCCACGACCAGACCGAAGCGCTGTCGATCTCCGACCGCATCGTCGTCATGAACAAGGGCCGCATCGAGCAGATCGCGCCGCCGGCTACGCTTTACGACCGGCCGGCGACGAAATTCGTCGCAAGCTTCATCGGCACCATGAACCTCTTGCAATCGCGCTTCATCGGCCGCGACGGCGACCGCCTGCGCTTCGCCGCTGGCGGGCTTTCGCTGGAAGCAACATCTGAAACCGGCGACACACCCGGCGAAGGCACTGAGCGCACCATCGGCGTTCGCCCCGAGGACTTGCTGGCCACCACCGATGCCGCCGCCGGCACCGCGCCGGCGCGCGTCAACTCCATCGTCTTCCACGGCCGCACGCTGCGGCTGCATGCTGAGCTGGGGCAGGGATTGCCGGTGGTGATCGATGCGCCGCGCCAGGCCGAGGGCTTTCAATTCAGCGTCGGCGACGTGGCGCATATCAGCCTGCGCCGTGGTGCCAACTGCCCTATGCTGCGAAGCTGATCCAACCCAATCCCTTCATCGACGGTTGGATTTAACCTGCTGTGAAGATCGCCAAGGTGGAATTAAGTGTGAATTGACTCGCAAAGGAACATATTCCTACTTTGCGGGATGCCCGAACTAAGCACCCGACCGCGCCGAAATGTGCAAACCCTCTGCTTGGCGCATGAAGTCGGGCAGCTAATTCGTGTTCGATGTCGGAACTGCAACATCACTCGACACTATCTGCCTGGCGATCTCGCAAAGCTGGTTGGTGATATCCCCTTTTGGGATGTGGAGCGGCACATGCGGTGCGAGCGCTGCAAAGGTCGTGAGCTCGATGCAGGCATCATTCTGCCAAGCGCTGCTGAACGCCTTAAAATTCGCGTCAGACGTCTTGTCGAAATCCGCATGGTTCGCCGGGTAATCTGGCGAGACGACGATTGAGGAGAGCCGATTTCGGGCTAAAACAGAGACCCTTGGGCCGGGGCCTGTGGTGGGAACTTGATCTGTGTGGCTGGCTTCTCAACGATCACCAACGCGTCGTTGGGCGCCGTCCGCTGCAAACGCCGTGCTTCCGACCATGGCGCCGTCAGCCAAGCCTCGGTTTCCTCCGGCGTGGTGAGGATCACGGGCATAGCCTTCTCATGTATCGGCGCAATGAGAGCATTAGGCTTGGTGGTCATGAAGGCGTATAGCTCGAAGTCGCCGGGACCGTCCTTGACCTTTCGCACGCCCTGCCAAGACGTCCAGAAACCAGCGAAGAAGAACAGCGGCCGGCTCTCGCCACGGGCAAACCAGTAATTTCGCTGGATTCCTGTTTCCGGGTCTTTATCGTTCGCCGCAGGGCTGGGCTCGGCAAAGCTGGTCACCGGCACGACACATCTGTGCTCGACGCCCACATATTGCTGCCAGTGCGAATATTGCGGATTGCGAACGTTGGTGGTGCCGTAGTCGGCCTTACCTTTCATGCGCTCGGGCGGCGTTGGCAACCCCCAAAGCAGTTTCGCCAGTTCACGCTCCCCATCCGTCCTGTTGCGAACGACAAGCCCAGGTTGATTGGGATAGACATCAAGCGAAGGTTCGAGGTTGCCGCTGATATCGCGCAATGTGCGGGTCCATTGGCGGACCGCCTCTTGCGTCGTCGTGATGTTGTAGAGGTTGCACATGCACCCAGCATTGCGGAATTGGCTTTTGTCTGCAACCGAAGTCGCTGTCCGACGCCGCCGCAATCGTCGTCACACAGCCGCGCTATATCATCGTCCTGACACACCTTGTCAGCTGTCGTGCGGGTAAAGGTGGCGGGCCGGCAAGCGCTTCCCTACTTCAAACCAGTCTGAACAGGAGGAACACACATGACCATCGCGGATGTTGCCAAGGATTTCACTGAAATGCTCCAGCAGGGGGATCACCTGGGTGCTGGTGAAAAGTACAATGCCGATGATATCGTCAGCCTCGAAGCCATGGAGGGGCCGATGGCCATCGCCCGTGGCAAGGAGGCTCTCAGGCAAAAGGGCGAATGGTGGCAAGAGAACCACGAAGTCCATGGCGGCTCTGTCGAAGGCCCCTATGTCAACGGCGACCAGTTCGCGGTGCGCTTCAAGTTCGACATAACGCCCAAGGCGACCGGCGAACGGGTCACCATGGACGAGGTTGGCCTGTACACGGTCAAGAACGGCAAGATCACCGAAGAGCGCTTCTACTACTGAGCCCGGGTGCCGTAGGGTTCCGGCGCACTTCGCTGCACGACCCAAAAACCAGGCGGCCGGGACAAAGTCCTGGCCGCAGTGGGAAAAGCTCAAATGGTCTTCACATACTGCGCCAACTGATCGGCCACCGTGCCCCAGCCGTCGAAGAACCCCATCTCTTCATGATTGTTGCGGGTAGCCTCGTCGCGATGGATGGCCGTTGCCGTGTAGCGCGTGCCCTTGTCATCCGACTGAAGCGAAATGACTGCGGTGATGAAGGGCTCGCCGGAGGGCCGATAGCCCGGCAGCAGCGCATCGGTCCACACCAGCCGCTCGTTCGGCACGATCTCGAGATAGCAGCAATGGCGGTCGTTGACCTCCTTGCCGTCGGGCGATTGCATGCGCGTCCGGAACAGTCCGCCCGGACGAAGGTCGATCTCGCAATCGGTGATCAGCCAGGGCTTGGGCGTGAACCATTGCTTGACATGCTCCGGCACCGTCATCGCGCTCCACAAGAGTTCGCGCGGCGCGTCGAGCTTGCGCTCCAGCACAAGGTCCAGTCTGGGGTCGGGCTTGAAGGGATAGCTCACTTTTCTTGCTCCTTGAGGCTCATCACATAGGCGTCGAATTGATCGAGTCGGCGCTCCCACAGCGTGCGCTGTTCGGCCAGCCAGTTTTCGGCGAGCTGCAGCGGTTCGGGCGCCAGCTGATAGGTCCTGGTGCGGCCGATTTTTTCCGATCGCACCAGACCGCAGCCTTCCAGCACTTTCAGATGCTCGATGAAGGAAGGCAGCGCCATCTCGAAAGGCTGCGCCAACTCGCTGACCGAGGCCGGACTGCGGTTCAACCGCTCGACCACGCGCCGCCGCGTCGGGTCAGCCAGCGCGCGGAAGATGCCGTCGATCGGCGGGAGACTTGTAGTTGGGGCGTGGAGGCTTGGCATGGGCGATCCTGAGGTCCGTCGACGGGTATAGAAAGATACTTAGGAAAATTCCTTAGTATTGGCAAGCCCTAAAAATGGGCTGATGTGACCGGGGTGCTGGCAAAGCGGGAAGGACGGTTTTAGGCTGTCCGGCGGATTCGACCACCAGCCCAAGGGAAGTGCGTTTTGACGATCACCATGTACGGCATCACCACCTGCGACACGATCCGCAAGGCGCGCACCTGGCTGGAGGGCCATGCTGTGCCCTACCGCTTTCACGACTACCGGGCCGAGGGGATAGAGGCGGGCAGACTGGACGGGTGGGTCGGCAAGGTTGGCTGGGAAAAGCTGCTCAACAAGGGCAGCACCACATTTCGCGAACTGCCGGACAAGGACAAGCAAGGGCTCGACGAGAAGAAGGCCAGGAAGCTGATGCTGGCCAACCCGACGATGATCAAGCGCCCGGTGCTCGAGGTCGGGGATGAGATTTTGGTTGGCTTCAAGCCGGAGGCTTATGAAGGGGTGGTGAAGTAGCGTCGCCTCGCTTCGTCATCCTGTGGCGAAGCTAGGTTCGAAGCGACGCAGCGCAGACCATTGGGATCCTGTCGGTCTCCTTCCCACCCCAAACATAGCATGGGAACAACACACAGGATCCTCGGGTCAGCCCGAGGATGACGAACGCGTGGAGGGCGATCGCTAATTGTGAAGGCTTTCGCTTGCGGCGTATGCAGCGGTTCGCTGTCTCTCAACCCGTCCCGCGCAAATACCCCGCCAACGCCACCGCATTGTTATGCGCCTCGTCATGCGCGCCATAAAGCAGCGTCACCTTGGCCTTGCCGAGCAAGCCACGCAGTTTCGCCACCGCTTCTCTATTCCCATCCAGCTCGACCGAATACCGCACCTGAAACTCCGCCCATCGCGCCGGCTCATGTCCGAACCACCTCCGCAATTCATCGCTCGGCGCGATCTCCTTCAGCCACAGCGTCAGCGCGGCATCCTCCTTGCTGATGCCGCGCGGCCAGATGCGATCGACCAGCACCCGCTGCCCGTCATCGGGCGCGGGTGCTTCGTAAATTCGCTTGACCGTCAGGTCGAAACCCATCCGCCCTCCGCGAGCTTACGCCCACTCGCCCTTGCGCATCACCGGCACCTTGCGGCCATCCTTGTGCACGCCGTCTATGTCGATCTTGTCCGAGCCGATCATCCAGTCGATGTGGATAAAACTCTTGTTGCCGCCGCGCTGGGCGATTTCGTCCTGGCTGAGCGAGGCGCCGTCGACGAAGCATTTTGAATAGCACTGCCCGAGCGCGATGTGGCAGGCGGCGTTCTCGTCGAACAGCGTGTTGAAGAACAGCAGGCCGCTGGCCGAGATCGGCGAGGAATGCGGCACCAGCGCCACCTCGCCGAGCCGGCGCGAACCCTCGTCGGTGTCGAGCACTTTCTTCAGCACGTCCTCGCCCTTCGAAGCCTTGGCCTCGACGATCCTGCCCTCTTCGAAACGCACCGAGATATCGTCGATCAGCGTGCCCTGGTAGGACAGCGGCTTGGTCGAGGATACACGGCCGGAGACGCGCCGTGCATGCGGCGTGGTGAAGACCTCCTCGGTCGGGATGTTCGGATTGCAGGTGACGCCGTTCTTGGCAGTCGAGGCGCCGCCCATCCATTCATGGCCATCGGCCAGCCCGACGGTGAGGTCGGTGCCCGGGCCGCTGAAATGCAGATCATGGAAATTGTGCTCGTTCAGCCACTTTGTGCGGCCGCGCAGCGCTGCATTGTGCGCCGTCCAGTTTGCGATCGGGTCTTCCACATCGACCCGTGATGCCGAAAAGATCGCATCGGCGAGCTTCACCACGGCGACATCGTCGGCATCGCCGGGGAAGACCTGTTTTGCCCAGGCGAGATCCGGGTAGGCGACGATGTTCCAGTTGATGTCGAAGCCGGTGATCTTTTCCAGCGCCGGCTGGTAGGCCATCGAGTTCGCCTTGTTGGCGCGCGCCACTTTCGCCGGGTCCTGCGCCGACAACAGCGACGGGTCCTCGCCGCGCACGGCAAGCCGCGCCGCATTGTTGGAAAAGGCCTTCGCCATGCCTTCATACATCCAGCCGGCGGCGCGGTCGAAGCCGGCATCCGCCCCGTAGCGGAAGCGCGCCAGCGTGATCTCGTCATCGTTGAAGATCGGCGTTACCAGCCCGGCGCCCGCCTTGTAAGCGTGCTCGACGATGCGCCTGGTCAGCGGCAGGGCTGCGGTCGACGAGGTCAGCACCAGATCCTGCCCCGGCTGCAATTGCAGCCCGACCTTGATGGCGACTTCCGCCAGCCTGTCGAGCTTCGTTGCGGAAACGCCGCGCGAATGTGTGGTCATGATCCTGCCTGTCTTGGTCTTGGGGGTGAAGCTTCCAACATAGATCGGCGCGGCTGTGCTTTCCAGCACTGTCGCGACGGACAGCCCTAGGCAGCGCTTTCCAGCGCGCTGAACTGCGCCACGGTCGCCGCGATTTCCTCGCGGATCCAGATCTTGAAATCGCGCACCTTGCGGCTTTCGGTCTTGGTCGCCGAGGTCACCAGCCAGTAGCCGAGGCCGCTCTGCGCCCGCACGCCGAAAGGCGCGACGAGGCGGCCGTCGGCCAGCGCATCGGCGGCCAGCAATTGCCAGCCGAGCATGACGCCATGGCCGGCGATCGCCGATTCCAGGCACAGCATCGGGTCGGTGAAGCGCGCGCCCTTGCGGAAGCTGACCGGCTCGGCCCCGGCAGCCTTGAACCAGCTCTCCCAGTTGATCATCGCCCGTTCGTCGGTGATGGCGCAGGTCTGCGCCAGGTCTTCGATCGACTTCAGCTTTTTGGCGATCACCGGCGCGCAGACCGGAAAGACTTCCTGCGCCAACAAAAGTTCCGCCCGGCCGCCCGGCCATTTGCCGTCGCCAAGCCGGATGGCGATGTCGATGTCGGAACGTTCGAGATCGGCGAGGCGCACCGAGGCGTCGATGCGCAGCAGCACGTTGGGATGGCGGTCGAAATGCCGCGACAATCGCGGCAGCAGCCATTTCGAGGCGAAGGCCGGCGCCACCGAAACCACCAGCGTGCATTGGCTTGCCTCATCGGCCAGCGCCACCGCCTGCGCCAGCTCGCGAAAACCGGCGCCCAGCCGGGCGGAAAAAACCGTGCCGAACTCGGTCAGCACCAGCCCGCTCGCCGTACGCTCGAACAGCGCTTGTCCGAGCTGCTTTTCGGTGCGGTTGATCTGCTGGCTGACGGCGCTGACGGAGACGTTGAGCTCGCCGGCAGCCGCCGCCAGCGAGCCGAGGCGGGCGACGGTTTCGACGGCGCGCAAGCCGTTGAGATGGACGCGGTTCAGCATGGCCATTCCAGTTTTTCTAAACCGGCGCGGCCGAAATCTCAATTGAAAGACGGCGACACAGGGCAGATTCTAGCAAAGACAACCAGACCGAGGAGGCGAGGATGGTGACGATCGTATCATTGCTCAAAGTCTTTGCCGCCGGCTACACGCGGCGGCGCCCTGACGGGGATGTCCTCAATTGGGTGACCGATCCGCTGTCGCATCCCGTGCTCGACACCATGTCGGAGCGCGAACTCGGCGACATGCCGTTTCGCCTGACGGCGCGCCGCACTGCATACGAGACGGCGCAAGCAGGCTGCCGCTGAAATCGCGGACGCGGTAACTGGGAAGGCGATACTGTCGGCCCAGCGCTGCCGCTCATTGCCATGCCGGGCATTTCTCCCCGTAAGTGACGGGGAGAAAGGTCGCCGGCGCCCAAGGTTTCGCCAATCACCAGCCCTGCGGGCAAGGGCGCCGAGGCACACGGTCCCCCTTCTCCCCGTCACTATACGGGGAGAAGGTGCCGGTGTCCGAACCGGATAGATAGGTAACAGAATGGACCGATAGCATGGGTGACAGTTTTCTTGTCCGCCGGAGGACCGGCGATGGTTTGGCGAGAGAC